>CAYNFH010000043.1:0-32796 GCA_964396385.1 uncultured Chthonomonadaceae bacterium
CCCCATCACCCAGAAGGAGTACTACCGCTTCTACGCCTTCTTCCACAACGTGCCGGAGCAGGGGCTGGACGGCCAGAAGGGCAACGCCGTCCCCTACATCAAGGCGCCGCTCCCTGGCCAGCAGGAGCAGCTAGACTCCCTCAACAAGAAGGCCGCCGAGCTGGACGCCGCGATGAAGGCTCGCTCCGCGGAGGCGGCGCCCGCATACGCTGAGTGGGAAAAGCAGACCGCAGCCGTGCTGAAGGACGACGGAGGACGGACGACGGACGACGGACGGATTCCTGCTGACAGGGTGGGATTGGCTGCGCATTACTTGCTGGACGAGGGCTCCGGGGAGCAGGTGCGCGACGAGTCCGGCAAGCTGCCGGTGGGGACCATCCACGGCAAGGTAGATTGGGCCGATGGCAAGGTGGGCAAGGCTATCCGGCTGGACGGCATGACGTACTGCGACCTGGGAGACGCGTTCAACTTTGACCGCACGGACAAGGTCTCCTACGGGGCGTGGGTCATGCCGAGTAGCGGGGAGGCGGGAGCCGTCCTCTCCCGGATGGACGATGGCGCGATGTTCCGCGGCTGGGACATGTACTTGCAGGACGGCCGTATCTTCGTCCACATGATCCACGAGTGGGAGAAGAACGCCATCCGCGTCAATACGAAGAGCCAGATGGAGCTCAACAAGTGGCATCACCTCTTCGTGACCTACGACGGCTCCGGTAAGGCCAAGGGCATCCACGTCTACATGGACGGCAAGCCCCAGGACCTGGACATCACCCACGACTCGCTGACCGACACCATCCACACCGACAAGCCTCTGCTCATTGGCCGCCGGAACCCCGGCGCGCCGTTCAAGGGGCTGGTGGACGAGGTGCGCATCTATCGCCGCGAGCTAACGCCCGCTGAAGTGGAGCAGATCGCCGGCTTCGACACAGTGCGCCCGCTGCTGGCGGTCGAGCCCTCGAAGCGGACCAAGGAGCAGTCCCAGCAGCTCCTGACGTACTTCCTGGAGCACAACGACGCGCCGTACCAGAAGCTGGCGCAGGAGCACGCGGCCGCCAAGAAGAAGGCGGAGGATTTCGACAGCTCCATCCCCACCGTCATGGTGATGGAGGAGATGTCCAAGCCGCGCGAGACTCACGTCCTCCTCCGCGGCCAGTATGACCAGCTCGGCGAGGTGGTCACGGCCGGCGTACCGGCGATGCTCCCGCCGCTCCCGGAGGGGATGCCGGCCAACCGGCTCGCCCTGGCGAAGTGGCTGGTCGCCCCCAACCACCCGCTCACGGCTCGCGTTGCGGTCAACCGCTACTGGCAGATGCTGTTCGGCACCGGGCTGGTGAAGACGTCCGAAAACTTCGGCACCCAGGGCGAGGAGCCCAGTCACCCCGCCCTTCTAGACTGGCTGGCGTGCGAATTCGAGAATCCGACGGAGGGCGGAGGACGGGGGACGATGGGAATCCGACCATCAACCTTCAGCCATCAACCATTGACCGCTTGGGACGTAAAGCGGATGCTGAGGCTGATGGTCACATCCGCCACGTACCGGCAGGCGTCCAGGGTAACGCCGGAGCTGCTGGAGAAGGATCCGGAGAACCGGCTGCTGGCGCGCGGCCCGCGGTTCCGGCTGCCCGCGGAGTTTGTCCGGGACCAGGCGCTGGCCATCAGCGGCCTGCTGGTTCCGAAGATAGGCGGACCTTCGGTGAAGCCGTACCAGCCTGCCGGTTTGTGGGAGGAGATCTCCTTCAAGGGCGGCTTCAGCGCGCAGTTCTACGAGCAGGACCACGGCGAGGCGCTCTATCGGCGCAGCATGTACACGTTCTGGAAGCGTACCTGCCCGCCGCCGGCCCTCCAGACCTTCGATGCGCCGGAGCGCGAGTTCTGCATGGTGCGCCGGTCCGTGACCAACACCCCGCTGCAGGCGCTGGTCTTGATGAACGAGACCACCTTTGTGGAGTGCTCGCGCAAGCTGGCGGAGCGCATCCTCAAAGAGACAGAAGGGGAGAAGGTGCTGCGGCCTTCCGAGTCCCGAGCCGGGGGAGGCTCGGGCGGCCGCAGGGGAGAAGGGGACCCCTCAACCCTCAACCCTCAACCCTCAACGCTGGCAAGACTTTCGTACGCCTACGAACTGGCGATGGCGCGTGCGCCGAAGCCGGAGGAGGCAAAGGTCCTCGCGACGCTCCTCAACGAGCAGTTGGCCCGATTCCGCAAGGACCCGCAAGCCGCCAAAAAGCTCCTGGGCGTGGGCGAGTCCAAGCGCGACGAGAAGCTGGACCCGGCGGAGCTTGCCGCCTGGACCACCATCGCCAACATGATCCTGAACCTGGACGAGACGATAACCAAGGGGTGAGCTAGATGGACCCGAGAAGAGAGTTTGAGCTGCTGCTGACCCGGCGACAGCTTTTTGGGCGGGCGGCGACGGGAATTGGGGTGGCGGCGCTGGGCTCGCTGCTCAGCGCGCCGGCGCTGGCGGCGATGGCCGAGCAGGAGAAGGGGCCGCATGGCGCGCTCAAGACCCTGCACTTCGCCCCGAAGGCCAAGCGAGTCATCTATCTGTTCCAGAGCGGCGCTCCCTCTCACATCGACCTGTTCGACTACAAGCCCCAGCTACAGCAGCATTTTGGCGTGGACCTGCCCGCCTTCGTCCGGATGGGCCAGCGCATCACCGGCATGACCTCCGGACAGAAGACGCTGCCCATCGCCCCCTCCCTCTTCAAGTTCTCCCAGCGCGGCAAGAGTGGCGTGTGGCTGAGCGAGCTGCTCCCGCACATCGGGGAGATCGCGGACGATATCTGCCTGATCAAGACGGTGAACACGGAGGCCATCAACCACGACCCGGCCATAACCTATATCCAGACCGGCTCCCAGCAGCCCGGCCGGCCGAGTATCGGGGCGTGGCTCTCCTACGGATTGGGCAGCGAGAACAGCGACCTGCCGGCCTACATCGTGCTCATCTCCCAGGGCACCGGCAACCGGAACGACCAGCCGCTCTTCGGCCGGTTGTGGGGCAGCGGCTTCCTGCCCTCCGTCCACCAGGGCGTGAAGCTGCGTGCCCAGGGCGACCCTGTGCTCTTCCTTTCGGACCCGCCCGGTATCGACAAGTCCTCGCGCCGCCGCATGCTGGACGGCATCGCCCACCTCAACCAGCTTGCGGAGCGCTCCTTTGGGGACCCGGAGGTCAACACGCGCATCCAGCAGTACGAGATGGCCTACCGGATGCAGGCCTCCGTACCGGAGCTGATGGACCTCTCCAAAGAGCCCAAGGAGGTGTTCGAGATGTATGGGCCGGAGTCGCGCAAGCCGGGCACCTTCGCCGCCAACTGCCTCCTGGCCCGCCGCCTGGCGGAGCGCGGTGTCCGCTTCGTGCAGCTCTTCCACCGGGGTTGGGACCAGCACGGCGACCTGCCGAACCAGATCCGCGGCCAGTGCCGGGACACGGACCAGCCGTCTGCGGCGCTGATCAAGGATCTGAAGCAGCGCGGCCTGCTGGATGAGACGCTGGTGGTCTGGGGCGGCGAGTTCGGGCGCACGGTGTACAGCCAGGGCACGCTCACCAAGGACAACTACGGCCGTGACCACCACGGCCGCTGCTTCTCCGTGTGGATGGCCGGCGGCGGCATGAAGCCCGGCATGGTCCACGGGGAGACGGACGACTTCGCCTACAACATCGTGCGGGACGGCGTGCACATCCACGACCTGAACGCCACGATCCTCCACCAGCTCGGCATCAACCACGAGAAGCTCACGTACCGCTACCAGGGCCGGGACTTCCGCCTCACGGACGTGCACGGCAACGTGGTGAAGGAGCTTCTAACGTAGTCCCCCGGGCGAATCGTTTCTGGACGGCGCTCGCTTCGCACCGCTGCTGCGGGCCGCCGCTTCACGCCGGTCGCGCCCACGAAGTCCACTGTGACTACATCACCTGGCTGCGGCACCTTCGTCCGCAGTCAGCCGTTCGTCGATTAGATTCCATCCAGACCGGCTGAAGTCGGCCAGGTCTTCATCTGACCACTCCATGGAGTAGTCCACCAAGGGCTCCGCCGTGGGCTCTACTGTAGTAGCGGCAGGGCTATTACCGTTTCTTACGGGGGATGGGGCTTTCCTGGTGCTGGAAGACATCGTGTGCTCCTGTGCCGTATAGCTGGCTGGCATCAAGCGGCGTGCTTACCGCAAGCAGCATGAGCTGCGCCGGCTTATCCACCTCAGCCCGCAGCTCCACAGGCACCGGACTGAAGTTCACCATTTCCAGCGTGATTTGAGCATCGAACCCGGGATCGATCTTCGGCGCGGTCACGTGAATGGTAACTCCCACCCGTGCCCAACTACTTCTGCCCTCCACGAGTCCTACCAAGTCTTCTGGGATGCGAACGCGTTCCAACGTTTGTGCGAGGACAATCTGTCCGGGTTCGAGGCGGTACGTATCGGTCTCGCGCTCGTCCCACAGGTCGGCGGAATCCCAGAGCGAAGGATCAACGACGATTGCCGGCAGGTAACCAGGCGGTTTCTTGAAGGAAGTGAACTTGCGACCCAGCCGCAGATCGATGGAGACCTGAGCGACTTGGTCTGGAGCGATGTTGGGCGAGATGACGAGTTTGCCCTGTTCCAAGTACCGCAGTATGTCAGGCCGCGAGAGTATCAACGCGCTGAACCTGCGAGGCCGCTCCAGTGAAGAGAGAGGACGTCAGATAGTGACCCGGTAGCCGCGCCGTGTAGCTCCCGGTATGGACCTCTTCAACGACACCCTTGATGAAGGTTTTACCATGCTCCATATGGGGATCGCGGAGGTACCAGGAGGGGACGAACCCAACCCACCCCCCGGCGTCCGAGCTCACGCGAACGATGCGCTCGTCGCTGAAAGGGCCGGGTTTCACTTCGCAAGGTATCCAGACGACAGTGCCGGGCCTCAAGCCGGCGGGTGCCTCCTGTGTGGTGGCCAAGGTGTCTCCTCTCTGGAAGAACAGGATTCTTGCCCTCGCAGCGGCAGTCCTGCCTGAATCGGTGGCCGGGGCCCCGGAGCGTCTACAATTGAAGGATTCGCCGGACCAGAGCTTTGTTCCTATGGCGAGGGTGCGTTGCATGATTGTGGCAACACGATTTGCCGCCGCGTGCCGGCAGGCTGAACCCTGCCGCTAGGGGGCGCTTCGCGCCGACTGCCCGCCGTCGCGGGCAGATCGTGCGCACTGGCGGATTTGGGAAAGCGCCCACGCCGGTGGGCGCACGGCCGGAGGCCACCCAGCCCCAGGGTTCAGCCTGGGGTCGCAGCCCCGTAATGGGCCATCTGCCACAAAGTTGATTCGCACCCTATGGCGATCGGCCGAACAGAATCCGGCGGATTCAGCAGCGCTCCGCCTGCTCCTGGACCCCGTACAGATCGCCAACTACCCCCGGAGGTCAGCTACTTTCTCGACGTTGACCCTCGCGGGATCCTTGTCGCTCAAAACGCGTGCGAGCGCATCCCGCAGCGCGATTGTTTTCAGCTTCTGGCCAGGTGACATCGGATAGTAGATGGCCCTATTGCTCTTTTTGTCCGCGATCACCTTGGCCTTCAGCAGTAATTCCCATGCATTGCATAGGAGGTAGCAGAAGCTCTCCACACGGTATTTCTTCGAGAGGCAGTTGATCGTCTCGAGCGCCTGGATGTAGGCTTCGATGCTCTTCTCAACCAGCTTTCCGCGGAGACCAGGGTTTCCCGGGCGTGCCACCGCTCTCTAGCCCTCCGCAGTTGTAGCGCCATACAGCCCGCTCACCAGCCGGTCCACCTCCGCCCCCAGCGCCGAGACGTCGGCGGCCGGCTCAGCGCGCCGGGCCGCGGCAATGAGAGTGCCGAGCCTGGGCTGTTCCACCGAGAATGGCGTCCGCGCGCTGCTCCTCCATCTTGCGGCGGCGCTCGTCCAGTACCCGCCACCAGCCCTGCTCATGCCACCGGACGAGAAGGAACACGTTGCCGGTGTGCGCCCTCCGCGCGGGCTCGAAGGCCTCGGAGATGCGTGTGTAAGCTTCGTTAAGGCTGTCTGCGGCAACCTCGATGTCCGGGATCACGCAGTGCACCGGACCCAACTCCGCGCGCTGGCCCAGGCTCATACGCAGCTTGAGCGGTTCCTCCAAGTAGATGGCGACGAAGGCGCGGTCCTCATGCGCAGCCGGAAACTCTCCCGGCTCCCAGCGCCGCGCTGATCCGTCCGGAATGGCAGTCTCCCTGTGGACGTGGCTAGGCTGGACGACAGGGCCGTTGTCGCCGATGTAGAGCAGTTGGCGCTTGTCCCGCGGAACGAGTCCGTATTTTACCGGCGCGAGGAGTCTTGTGCCGGCGGGGAGCATCTCCTTGAGCGCCTCATGGGTCAGCGCCCAGCGCAGCTCTTCGCTCTGAATCATGGATGCGGCGAGGGTGATCTCTCCCCCTCCTTCCAGCAGCCTTACCGGCCGCCCGTGGCAGTAGGCGGTAAGGCGCCCGCGCTCAACGCGCACGTCCAGCCGCACCTTTCTCTGTTCCGGACCGTCAAAGAGAGGCATCAGGTCCTCCTACCGGCCCGGGTTGCGAGCCAGTCCTCCAGGTCTCTGCCGGCGAGCTCTTCGGTGGAGTTGCCGAATCGGACATAAAGCTTGTTGTCCAGGTAGTGAGGGATTGAAGAGGCAGGCACATCAATTCGGCAGACCGTCTTGCCGCCGGATTCTGGAAACTGGATCTCCAGCCCGGCGGGGATAGGCTCCATTCGCGTCTTGAGGAGATCGGTCAGCTTCAGCTCGAAGCCGTCCCGGTTCTGCTTCGCGCCCAGGAGCGTGTAGTCCGGCTCGATCCCAATGACCTCGCCGCTGTCGTGTACGCCGATGAGCAGTGTTCCGCCGCGCGAATTGAGGAATGCACAGACAGTCTTGAGGGCGGAGTGGATCACCGCCTTCCGCGTCTCGGCGACCTTCTGCTGCCGCTGGGGCTCCGGCATCTTGAGGAATCCGGCCGCGTCTACGTACTCCAGAGACTGTTTGAACTCCAGAGCGCCGCTCTCGCCCTTCGCGATCAGGGCCAGGAGGGGGTCGTCACGCCAGCGGCGCGGGTCGCCAGCCAGGATCCGCGCGCACCGCTCCAGATGGTCCGCGTACTTCTCCCTGGCCTCCGCGATCCACCCGCGCGCCTGCGCCAACCGCCCCCGCTCGTAGCGGCAGAACCAAAGCTCAACGTTCCGAACTTCATCCGGAGATAGGCCGTACAGGCCAAAGACATCCAGCTCTATGGCGCGCTGTTCGTGCTGCCAGTAGGGGTACTTCAGGTGCTGATGCTGTTTCGTGACGATTGTGCGGACCGATTCTGCAAGCTGGCTGGCATTAGCAGCTTCGTTAGGGATAGGCAACCGCTTCAGGTCGTTGACCTCCGTGTGCCAACCGTTGTTCAAGAACACGTTGGCGACGAATCGGGTAAGTACACTGTTGAGAATGCCAACTAGCACCTCCGGGTCCATTGTCTCCGGGAACAGCGAGGAACCCTCTGTGTCGAACACACTGGAAGAGTTGAATCGGAACGTTGGTGCATATCTGCCTGTTCGCGAGAACGTGATTCCCTTCCGGAAATAGAGGGTTGAGTTCCGAATGACCGCCGCCCGAGTGGCCTCGTCGCTCGGTGTCACCAGGTGGCACTGGCCAATGCGACGCTTACGATCAGCCCTCGTCGCGGTCCGCAGGCGCTGCACGGCCCCTCGTGACCAGTCGATGTAGTATTCGGTGGGAACGTAGTAACAGGGCAGCCAGCCGCCCGCCTCCAAGTCTGATTCGCCGCCTTTGTCATACGGGATGAAGTGCCGGCCGCCATACTCCTCCGGCGCGATTCCGCGCATGCGTGCCTCCTCTGGCCGGGAACAGTAGTCGCGGAGCTCTTCTTCAGTCAAAACGAGATCCGGGTCCACTGGCCTGTACGAGCCCCTTCCGGCACCAGTTACACGCAGATAGTATTCGTTATCGCCTGTTTGCAGCCCAACCGCCACTTTTGCAACAGCCGCAGGGCTCTCACCTAGGCGCGGGACACTCGTGTCAGACACGAAACGCTGCAGACTTGCCGGTGCGACAAAGAGGGCCTGGTTAGGGTCCTCGGTTAACTGTGCTTGCGGATAGGTGTAGCGGGCGTAGGTCTCAGTCTGGAGGTCCGGACCGTGGTAGGCGAGGGCGAGCAGGTTGGAGTCCAGGAGGGGCCAGTCTCCGGCCGGCAGCGCCGCCAGGTCGGAGGCGATCATGCGGTGACCTGGGTCGGGCGGTTGGTTCTGGAGCGCAAGAATGCAGGTCCGCACCACCGCTTTGAATACCCACTCCGGCACGTCTGTCACGTGCAGGATGGTGCGCTGAAGGAGCATCTTCCGCAGCGGGCGGTGCGTGCGGATGGTGCGCCAGGTGTTGGAGATGATGTAGACCATCATGCCGCCCGGCCGCAAGAGCTGCAGCGCGCGGGCCATGAAGGCGGAGTAGATGTCCTTGCTCTGTCCGCTGCGCGGACCGAACAGCGCGTCTCTCAGCTCGTCCGTGACGCTTCCTTCGCCGTACGGCGGGTTGGCGAGCACGATGTCGAAACCCGCGTTCCTGAACACCTCCGCGAACTCGACCCGCCAGTCAAACGCCGATTTGGGCAAGGAGCCATTCTTGTTCACCCACGCGGCAATCTCGTCCCGTAGCTCAATGACCTCGTTCTTGAGAGCGCGCTTGTCGCCTGACCAGTAGGGATCCGCGTATTCGGTCTTTAGCGCATCGAAGTGGGTTATCTGGTCCTGGCGGAATATATCTAGCTGCTCGCCGCCGCGAGGGTCGGGAGCTGTAAGGCTGTCTCCCACTTCCAGTTTGAAGTCAAGGTTCGGGAGCGGCTGCGGATCGTCGCCTTCGTACTCCACCGCCAGCGAGAGCCACAGCCGGAGCCGGGCGATGTTCACGGCGAACTCGTCGATGTCCACGCCGTAGAGGTTCTGCTGGATGATGGTTAGCCTGCGCTGGTATCCCTGTCTGGCGGTGAGCTTGTCCGCGCGCACCTCCAGCAGCCCCATGAGCGCGTACAGCTCCTGGAGCATACCGAGCAGATACGCGCCGCTCCCGCAGGCCGGGTCCACTACGCGCACCTGCTGGAGCTTCTCCAGCGCGGCGGCGGCCTGTGCGCGAGAGAGGTGGTCCGTGCTGCGGTCGTCTATCAGCTCCCCGTATCCGCCCAGGTAGCCCTTCAGCGCTTCGCGGCACATGAATGCCACGATGCTGCGGGGCGTGTAGTAGGAGCCGGTCTCCTGCCGGCTTGTCACCAGCTCCTCGAAGACTTTGCCCAGCATCTCCGGGTCCACTGCTACCTCTACATCCAGCGGCGTGCTCTCAGAGATAGTAAAGTTCCAGCCCGCGAAAAGGCGGTTGATGATAAGGTCGAACGCCTCGTCAGGGATGAACTCGCCCTTACCATCCGAGCTGCCAGACTCGAATAGACCGCCGTTGAGGTAGGGCACGTCGCCGATTCGTGAGTGCAGTACGGGGTTGTTGCGGTTCAGATCCCGGGCCTGCGGGTTGTTCAGGCCCGCGAAGAAGAGCGGAATCAGGTGCGCCTCGTAGAAATTCACGTCGCGGTCGCGCCCCTCCCAGAGCGCGGCCAGGTAGTCCTCCCGGCCGTTGAAGCGCAGCCAGCCCTTCTTGCTGAGGAAATGAACGAACATCAAGCGGTTGAACAGGCCCTGCGTGAAGAGGCGCTTTTCGCCGTGGACTCCCTGAATCATCTCTTCCGCTTGCCTGAAGATGACCTCGTACTCCCGGAAAAACTCCGCGGTGACTCGCTCAACATCCCAGGCCAGGTGCCAGCGCGCCTGGTCCCAGTCGTACTCCCCGTCCTCCTTCTGCGGGGGCATCCGGAGGCTGGGCAGGTTGAACTCCAGAGGCGTGCGGAGCCCCTCCCGCTGCTCCCGGTCCCAGCCGAATACGCTCAGCGAAGGCTGCCCGGTCGGGCGCTCCGCAAACCGCGCAAAGCGCAGGCCCGCGTAGTTCTCTGTTGCGCAAATGAAGACAATCTGGTCCAAAGAGTGTCCGGCGAAGCGGGCCTCGAATGGTACGGCGGAACTCTCCAGAGAACTCAACCAGGAGAATGACGTACAGGTCGTTGCCGGTGAACGGGACGACCTGACGCACCTCCGCACGCCCGGTTAGGTCTTCGTGCAGCGCCGGCCCTGTATAGGTGAGCGGGTCGTCGCTGTCCGCTTCTACGGGCCAGCCGAGGTCGTCGTGCAGCAGCTTGTAGAGACTGGGCCGGTCGTGGATCGCTCGGAGAGCCTCGTCGGTAAGTGCCATCAGGCTGCCATGCTCCTGAGCTCCATCCAACAGACCAGCTTGGGCTCTATGGTGACCACGAGGTTTACGTCGCGGAAGCTCTGGCGGACGGCGTTCTTGAGTTTGCGGAGGCCGGCTGCGAGCTCGGCCGGATCGCCGGGGTTGCCTGAACGGCGGTCTTGCGGGGCCTGGGCCAGCACGGAGAGGACCTCCGTGGGCTCCAGCAGGAGTTTGCCATCTGCCTCCATGGCGAGGACCGGCATGTCCAGGATGGCGCGGAAGCGGGCCCTGTCCGCCGCGGAGATTCGGTCCTCGTCCGCCTTCATCACAAACGCGGCGAACAGGCCGTCGACCGGGGCATCGTCCCATACTCCGAACGCGCCCGGCGGCACCGCCTCCGCGGTCGCCACGTCCGCCGGATGCTGCGCCACCAGCTCATCGTACGCCTTGAGCGCGGCGTCCCGCGCCGTCACCTCGCCCTCCAGGCGGGCGTTGAACTCCAGCAGCGTGCCCTCTGGGTCCTGCGCGCTGAAGAAGGACTGGTCCAGCCCCAGCATGCTGGTGATCTTGCGCTTGCGGTTTTCCACCGTGCCCACCAGGTCGATGATCTCCTCGATGGCCTTCGGAGGATGGACGTTCAGGATGGCGAAGGTGTGGCCGGGGTCGTCGTCCCGCAGCCGCCGGTCGACGCGGCCGATGCGCTGGATCAGGCGGACGGGGTTCCAGTGGATGTCGTAGTTCAGGATGCAGCCAGCTTCCTGCAGGTTCACGCCTTCCGCGAGCACGTCGGTGGAGATCAGGACATTCACCGGATTGAACTGAAGGGGCGGCTGGTCCAGCGGGTTGTAGCGCGGGCTGAATGCGTGGAGTATACGCGCGCGGCGGTCGCCCTGGACGCTCGTGTCGATGCGGGCCACCTGGTCTCCGAACTGTTCCCTGAGCTGCCGCTCCAGGTACTCGGCGGTCCGGCGGCTCTGTGTGAAGATAAGCACCTTGCGGCCGAGGTCGCGCTGCTCTCCCAGTCGGGCGATCACGTCCTCCAGCTTCCGGTCCACGCTGGCGGTCCGCGCCTGGACGATGCGCTCGTGGATGCCCTTGAGAATGTCCAGGTCTGTCTCGATGTGCTTGCGCCAGAGCTGCACGTCGTGGGTGGCGGCGCCGAACTTCTCCAGTCCCTTGCGGACGTTGTTCACCCGCAGGGCGCGCTCAAGCCACTCGTCCATCTCCTCGCCGCTGGCGTCACTCGCCACGCCGTCGATGGAGTCTGCGGACTGCTCCTCGTCCTGGTCGTCGAGGTCCCGCAGGTCGCGGCCTATCCAGGGCGAGTGGGTATCTATCACCTGGGCAACGCTGACCGGTTCGAGCTCACCACGGTCCGCCATGTGTCGCAGGCGGGCGCATAGCCCCGCGCCCAGCGCCTGCACGATGCCCTGGAACGCGACGGGGGAGCTCTCAAGCTGCTTCATCACATTCACAAAGACGAGGCCGACCAGGAAGGATTCTGTCTGCGCATCCTTCAAGCTCTCGTCCGGCTGACGCCGGTACCGGTCCGGCAGGTACGCGCTGAACCGAAGCCCTCGCTCCGGCAGGCTCACCTTGATCCGCCTGCCGCGGCCCTCCGCCTGCGAGGCGCGAGAGACCTCCGCCCGGTACGTAGCCAGGAAGTGCGCCAGCTCCTCGAACTCGCCTTTGGCGAACCGGACGAGGTCCGTGTAGGCGGGCGACAGCTCATACTGGATGGTCCGGATGGGCTCGCGCTCCGGGAACCGGAGCAGCCGGCCGTGAGCCGCCGCGATCTCCTTGCAGGTCCGCCGGGAGCGCTGGATAGCGATGGTCTGAAGCCCCTGTTTGAGCAGTCCCTTGGGCGCCAGGTCCGTCTCCAGCTCCAACTCTAGCTGGTGGCCGTTGTTCTTGTCGCGCTGATGGTCCAGTGTGACGGCCGCGCGCTGGTACTGCTCGATCCGGATGCCGCCAATGTGGCCCTTCTCCTGCGTGATGAGCCGGAACTGGGCGGCCAGATCCTGGTACTCCGTGTTGATGGGGGTGGCCGTGAGGAGAATAACCAGTTTGGGGCCCAGCGGCCCTTCCTGCAGCATGCGGAGAAGGTTGACGTAGCGGTTGGCGTCCGTCTTGCGGAAGTTATGGCTCTCGTCGATGACGATGACCTCGGCCTGCCTGGCATACTCGTTCAGCTCCGCGACTTTGTCTACGGTGGACTTGTCCGTCCTCTTGGAGTCGTAGCCGAACCAGGTCATCGGCTCGTACGCGAGGGAGCTGTAGCCGCGCCGGTAGCGGTCCAGGTACTTCGTCAGGTAGCCCTCCCAGCTTGCGCTCAGAATGGCCTTGGGAGCGATGAGAAAGGCGCGTTTGCCCCGGGCCAGGAAGTGCTCCATAAGAGCGAGCGCGACATAGGACTTGCCAAGGCCGACCCCGTCGCTAATGAGCACCCCTCGCTCGCGGGCAATTATCTTGAGCGCCTGCCGGTAGGCGTCCTCCTGATGGGGGTCCAGGTCCCCTAGCACGCCGAGGGCCGGCAGAGCGTCACGCCCCTGAATCCAGTCGCCCCAGAGCAGCAGCGCCCGTTGGTAGAGGGCGTAGGGGTCGTACAGGTCTATCTGGCGCTTGATCTCCTGCTGAAGGCGAGCGGTGACGTCGTCCTCGACCGCTTCCGCCCATCGCTGTTCAAACCATTCGCTGAGCGCGGCCGTCTGCTCCGGCGTGAGCTCCACATTGAGCTCGATATTCCGGGTGAGGCCGGGTCCGGTGAAGTTGCCGCTCCCCAGGATGCCCATCTTATAGGGATAGTGGGACCTCTCCGATAGGTACGCCTTCGCGTGGAACTTCTTGGCGGTGTAGCAGCGGGCCTGAATGCGCTTCGCCTTGAAGAGAGCGTCGATCTTGGCGAGGCTGGAGAGGGTGGGATCGGTCAGCCTTCGCTCGGCGAGATCCACGTCAGACTGAGCGCGGAGCCGCTCCAGCAGCCGTTCACGCTGGCTCCGGTCCGCCTCGTGGCCGAACAGGATGCGGACGGACTCGCAGCCCTGGAGGTTGCAGGCAACGAGCTCCAGCGCATCCAGTGAAAAGAACGCGGTGGCGATGGAGAGGGAACGGCTGCCTTCCGTAATGTTTTCGATGCCAACCTGGAGCGTGTTTCCGTCACGGTTGTCGATGATGCTGGTGGCTGCGGCAATCACAGTGAAGTCTCTCTTCAGCGATTGTTTCGGGGCGCCTCACTGTTCGCCGCGGCAGTTGCTTCCTCCTCCGGAATGGGCGTGCCCAAGGAGATTCCAAGCAGCGGGTGGAATGGTGAGCGTTGAGAGCCAGAACCCTTCCGGCCCGAGCCGGAGGACCGCACTCCAATGGCTAAGACCGATTTCCAGTCCGTAGACGAGTATATCGCGGCGCAGGCGGAGGAGCTCCGGCCCGCACTAGCGCAGGTGCGAGCGGTCATCCGGGGCGCGGTACCGGATGCCAAAGAGGTTATCTCCTATCAGATGCCCGCATACAGGCTGAATGGCAGAATCTTCCTCTTCTTCGCGGGGTGGAAGGGGCACTATTCGATCTATCCGGGCAGCAGCCGGACGGTGGAGGCGTTGAAGCAGGAGCTCGCGCCATACGAGATCAGCAAGGGCACCATCCGGTTCCCGCTCTCCCAGCCCGTGCCCGCGGACCTGATCGCCCGCATCGCCAAGCTCCGCGCGAATGAGGTGAGAGGTGAGAGGTGAGCGGAGAAGGTGCGGAAAGTATGCCGTACCGGGAGGACGTACTCACCCATCCTGTAACCTGAAACCTGTAACCTGTGACCTACACCGGAGAATCAACACGTGCTCCGCCCACTTGCCGACCGACTAAACGCCGCCCGCCAGCGTCAGTTCGTGGGCCGCGAGGCCGAGATTGCGCTACTGGACGAGGCGCTGGATTCGGACGAACCGCCCTTCGCGCTGCTCTACCTCTTCGGTCCAGGCGGGGTGGGCAAGACCACGCTGCTCCAGCAGTTTGCGGCTCGATGCGCTGAGCGCCGGGTTCCTGCCGTGCTGCTGGATGCCCGCAGCGTGGAACCCTCGCCGGAGGCGTTTTGCCGCGCGCTCGCCCAGTCCATGGGGCTGGCGCCGGACGCCGACCCCCTGGCGGCGCTGGCGGATTCGCCAGGCCGGCGGGTGCTGCTCATCGACACCTATGAGTCCCTGGCACCCCTGGACGGCTGGATTCGCTCCGAGCTGCTGCCCCAGCTTCCCGTCGACATCCTTATCGTGGTAGCCGGCCGGAAGCCCCCCTGCTCGTCGTGGCGCGCGGATCCCGGCTGGCAGTCGCTCCTCCAGACGGTGTCCCTGCGCAACCTGAGCGCGGCGGAGAGCCGCCGCTACCTGGAGCGCCGGCGGGTGCCTGTCCAGGAGCATGGGGCCGTCCTGGACTTCACCCACGGCCATCCTCTGGCGCTCTCGCTGGTGGCCGACGTCTATGCGCAGCGCGCCGACTTCCATTTCGAGCCGGACGCGGCACCGGACGTCATCCAGGCGCTGCTGGAGCGGTTCGTCCAGAGGGCGCCCGGCCCCGCGCACCGCGCGGCCCTGGAGACCTGCGCCCTCGTCCGGGTTACCACGGAGTCGCTCCTGGCGGAGATCCTGGCCATCCAGGACGCGCACGAGCTGTTCGAATGGCTGCGCGGCCTCTCCTTTGTCGAGACGGGCCGGCGTGGTCTGTTCCCGCACGACCTGGCGCGCGAGGCCCTGACCGCGGACCTGCGCTGGCGGAACCCGGAGTGGTGCACGGAGCTGCTGCGCCGCGCCCGGGTGCACTATGCCGCCCGACTGCGGGAGACCTCCGGCCAGGAACAGCAGCGCGTGCTGGTGGACTACATCTACCTGAACCGTGACAACCCTGTGGTACGCCCGTTCTTCGACTGGAACGAGGTCTCCAGCGTCTATGTGGACTCCTTCCGTGAGGGCGATAGGCCCGCGGTGTACGACATGGTGGCGCGGCACGAGGGTGAGGAATCGGCTCACCTGGCGGACTACTGGGTTGGCCGCCCGGAGCATCCCACGCTGGTGGTCCGCCGGAGCGGCGCGGACGGCGCCGCGGAGCTGGCGGGCTTCCTGGTCCTCCTGGGCGTCCACCGCACCACGCCGCAGGAGCGCGCCACGGACCCGGCGGTAAGGGCCGCCTTCGAGTATGTTCGGCGGATGGCGCCGCTCAGAGAAGGGGAGTGCTCCACACTGTTCCGCTTCTGGATGGCCGCGGATACGTATCAGCAGGTCTCGCCGACCCAGAGCCTGCTATTTGTCAACATGGTCCGCCACTACCTCACTACGCCGGGGCTGGCACTGACGTTCATGCCGATGAGCGATCCGGACTTCTGGTCGCCCGTCTGCGGCTATGCGGAGCTCAAGCGGATGCCGGAAGCCGACTTCGAAATCAGCGGCCACCAATACGGCGTCTACGGCAATGATTGGCGCGCGCTCACGGCGGAGGCGTGGCTGGCCCTCCTCGCGCAGAAGGCCCGCGGCGCGCAGCCGGAATTGGCCCCCACACCGGCCGCGCCCCAGGTGCTGGTGCTGAGCCACCCGGACTTCGGCACCGCCGTGCGGGATGCGCTTCGCGCCTATACCCACCCCGCCGCTCTCCGCCGCAGCCCGCTGCTCCGGTCACGCGTGGTGGTGGAGCGTACCGGACTGGAGGCCCCCGTGCCCCGCCGTGTCGCCGCACTCCAGTCGCTGGTGGAAGAGACGGTTAGCTCCCTCCAGGCGGCTCCGCGCCTGGCCAAACTTTATCGTGTGCTGCACCGTACCTACCTGGACCCCGCACCCACGCAGGAGCAGGCGGCCGACATCCTGGACCTGCCCTTCAGCACCTATCGCCGTCATCTCACTGCCGGCATTGAGGCGGTGGTGGAATCCCTCTGGGAAGCGGAGACCGGCTCCGCGGGGAAGTAGAGGGGCTCCGAAGTACGAAGCGGGTTGGAACCCCGGTTGATGGGGTTCCGCGCACTACGTTCAACCACGCCGGGCTGAAACCCCGGCGCTATTGAAAGAAAACCCGGCTGGCGCCGGCTCCCAGCCCGAAGGGGTTGCCCTCTAATAGCACCGGGGTTCAGCCCGGTGCCGCGGAGTAAAGCGCACCCATTGGAACTTCCGGCGGCGCCCATGTGTTAGAGCCTTCGAATGCAGGGAAAGGCGGGAAGAAGCGGGGAGTGAGCGCATCCGAGGTTTCGCAGCTAAGGACCTGGTTTCGCGACGTGGCGCGGGAGCATGAGCCACGACTGCTGCGGGCCGCGCTCCGGTTCTGCTCCCACAACGCCGACCAGGCTCAGGACCTGGTGCAGGACACGCTGATCCGCGCCTATGAAGCCTGCCTGAAGGATCAGTACCGGGACCAGGGCAACGTGCGCGCGTGGATGCTGAGGATTATGACGAACCTCTTTCTGAATCAGAACCGCCGCGATACCCGCTGGAGCGCGGATGTGACGGCCGAGGAAGTAATCGAGCAGGGCGGCGGCGCCTGTGCCCTCGCTGCCGAGTCCCCGGAGCAGACGCTTCTATCCGGCACGCTGGACGAGACGCTGGAGCGTGCTCTCGCGGCCCTGCCGGAGGAGCAGCGCCTGTGCATCCTATTGGTGGACGTGGAGGGGCTGGAGTACGCGGAGGCGGCGTCCGCACTCGGCGCGCCCATCGGCAGCGTGCGCTCGCGCCTGGCTCGTGGACGGCTCAAGCTGCACGCGCTGCTACAGGACTTCGCCCGTGAGAGGAGACTGGTCCATGGATAACGCACCGGACAGGCTCCAGCCGTGCAGCCACATGCGGGACATGGTCAGTGCCATGGCGGACGACTCTCTCCGGGGCTGGCGGCGCTGGTACACCCGGTTCCACGTGTCCGGATGTCCTCGCTGTCGGAGGGCGCTGGAGGCGTTCCGGGCCCTGCGCGCCAGACTTCTGGCATTCGGCCGACAGGAGGAGCCGGCTGCCTCCCTCTCGCCCGACCGGCGATCCGCGCTGGAGCGCGCGTGGGACGAGATGGAGAAAGAACCGAAGTGATTTTCGATTTTCAATTTTCAATTTTCAATTGGTGGGGTGGGCGATGATGGTATTGGAGAAGAAGCATCGGCTGGCGACGCGGTGGTTCCACTGGATCAACTTTCCGGTGCTCTCACTCATGGTGTGGAGCGGACTACTCATCTACTGGGCGAACGACGTATACCGCGTGGGGACAGGCAGCCGAACGCTCATCCACCTCTTTCCGGATTCGGTCTACGGCCCGCTCCATCTGGACCACCGGCTGGCGGAGGGCATGGCTTACCACTTCCTCTTCGGGTGGGTGTTTGCCATCAACGGCATTCTGTTCGTGGCGTACACGCTTCTCTCGGGCGAATGGCGGTATCTGCTGCCGAACCGCCGCTCCTTCCGGGAGGCTATCCAGGTGACGCTGCACGATCTCTACCTGAGCCGCAAGCTGCCGCCGCGGCGTAAGTTCAATGGGGCGCAGCAGTTTGCGTATACCACGATCATTCTGATGGGAGCGGGATCGCTGCTCACGGGCCTGGCCATCTACAAACCGCTCCAGCTTGGCTGGCTTACCGCCTTGCTAGGAGGATATGAAGCCGCCCGGTTCGAGCACTTCTGGCTCATGATGGGATTCGTCCTGTTCTTCCTGGTGCACGTTACTCAGATTATCCGCGCCGGCTGGAACAACTTCCGCGCCATGGTCACGGGCTATGAAGTTGTCCCGGTGGGGGAGGCGGGGCATGAATAGGGCACAGGAAGGGGAGAAGGGGAGAAGGGGAGAAGGGGCGACTCCGGAGTCGAGAGTCGAGAATCGGGAGTCGAGCCGGAATCCGGATTCTCCGCGGCAGGCGGGTGTTGACGCGGAGGCGGCCATCCGGCGCATGTCCCGCCGGAGCTTCTTGTGGGCTACGGCAGCCACCGCCGCGGCATTGGGAGGCTTTGAGTGGTTGTCATCCCGGCCGCAGGCGGATGGCGTGCCCTGGCCGCTCCGGCGGACCCTCCGGGCCAACGAGAAACTGTGGCGCGGTCTCTACAGTCCCGGCCGCCTCGCGCCTACCTTCGACCGCTCGCAGGTCACTCCGGATCCACGCGTGAACGGCGACGTCGGCCTGACGGACGACTTCGACCCCGCGGATTGGAAGCTCCGTCTGGAGGGGTTCGCCGCCGGGCCGGCCCCGCTCACGCTGGACCAGATCCGCGCCCTACCGAAGACGGAGATGGTTACGGAGCTGCACTGCGTGGAGGGTTGGACGCAGATTGTCCACTGGGCGGGCGCGCGCTTCTCAGACTTCCTGCGCGCCTACCCTCCCGCTACCATAAGCGGCCGGAAGGCAGACCTGGAGCGTTTGGAGGACTTGCCGGAGTATGTTTCCATGGTGACCCCGGACGGCGGCTACTACGTGGGAGTGGAGATGGCGGCCGCACTCCACCCGCAGACGCTGCTCAGCTACGAGATGAACGGGGAGCCGCTGACGCCCGAGCACGGCGCGCCGCTCCGGCTGGTGATACCGCTGAAGTACGGGGTAAAGAGCATCAAGCGAATCGGGACGATCCGCCTGGCCAGCCGCCGACCCGCGGATTACTGGGCCGAGCAGGGCTACGACTGGTACATCGGCCTGTAGGAGAAGACACGATGACAGACAAGCGAGACGTGACCGCGGTGGCCGCGGGCATCCTCCTGGTCTTCGGAGCGATAGGGATCCTCGCCCAGAGCCACCAGAAGCCGGCATCCACCAAGGGCACTCGGTATGCGGTGGTCAAGACGGACGCCGAGTGGCGGCGCATCCTCACGCCGGAGCAGTACCAGGTCACGAGGCAGGCCGCCACGGAGCCGCCCTTTACCGGCCGGCTGCTCCACAACAAGGCGAAGGGCATCTACGCGTGTGTGGACTGCGGCCAGCCCCTCTTCCGCTCCGAGACCAAGTTCGACTCCGGCACCGGCTGGCCTAGCTTCTGGGCGCCCATCTCCAAGGCCGCTGTCCAGGAGAAAGAGGACCACAGCATCGGAATGGACCGCGTGGAGGTCCTCTGCAGCCGGTGTGGAGCGCACCTTGGCCACGTCTTCGATGATGGTCCCCGGCCTACCGGCCTCCGCTACTGCATGAACTCCGCAGCCCTGAAGTTCCTCAAATCGACCAAAAAGTGAGCAGTAACTGGTCTGGAAACTGAATACCCGGCCGCGATAGAGTGGATGTCGATATGATGGCGCACGGACCAAGGTCCGGCGCTGGGTGGCCTCCGGCCGAGTGTCCGCCTGCGCGGACACGAGGCGGAGCACTCACATGTCGGCATCCATTTCTGTTTGAGGTCGTACCGTGGCCCAGGAGATTACGAGCACCATCCAGGATCTGGTCAGCGCCTGGAACAGCCACGACCCGGAGCGGGTCGCCGCGTTCTACGCCCCGGACTACGAGGGCGAGGACGTGGGGGAGGCGACCCTCCAGCACGGCCCGCAGGGAATCGTGCAGACCTATACCCGGGCACTTCGCGCCTTCCCGGACCTGACCATGACCGCCGACGCAATCCTGGTCCAGGCGGAGCGGGGCGCGCTATTCTGGACGGCCACCGCCACGCACCGCGGTCCGCTCATGTCCATCCCGGCAACAGGCCGCCCGGTGTCCATCAAGGGCGTCTCCTTGCTGACAGTGAAGGAAGGGCAGATCAGCCGTGGGCTGTACATCTGGGACGTGGCGGGCGTGCTCCGCGCCCTGGGCCTTTTGCCGGACCTCAAGTAGGAGGGACAGAAGACGGGTGACGGCAGACGGATTCATCCGTCCTCGGTCCTCCGTCCTCCGTCGATCTCGAAAGGAGTACTATCCATGCGACTACGTCGCGCTCTGCTGGCCGCGGGCGTCGTGCTCCTGCCGGCCATGCTGTTCGTACGCGCCCGGGGATCCGACCACGCGGATACGCCGACCATCGCCGCGCGGCCAGGCGCGGACCTCACGGACGTGTTCATCTTTCCCAGCCCCTCCAACTCCAACAACGTGGTGCTGGTGATGAACGTGCATCCCCTGATTCCGACCGGCCAGTTCTCCTCTGTCTTCTTCGATCCGAACGTGCTCTACCAGTTCAAGATCGCAACGACAAGCAACATCGTGGAGAACCTAGTCATCCAGGCGAAGTTCTCCGGCTCCGGGCCTACCCAGACCGTGCAGATCGCGGGCCCGGTGAAGCCGAGCCTCACCGGGACTAGCTCCCACTTCGAGACGCCGGACAGCGTCACCGGTACTTTCAACCAGGCCTTCACCACCAGCAACGGTATGAAGGTGTTCTGCGGTCCTCGGGAGGATCCGTTCTTCTTCGACCTGGATCAGTTCTTCACCATCCTGCCGGACCGCGCCAACCCGCTGGGCCCCTCCTTCACCAATACCGGGGGGCAGACCGTGAGCACCACGCCCTCGGATCCGGACGCGCCGCAGGCTACGTCGTGGCGCGCAGCAGGACAGGCGCAGGACTACCTGGCCGGCTTCGACGTGCTCTCCATTGTGGTTGAGCTGCCCAAGAGCATGCTCATGCCGGCGGGGAGCGACGGGAAGATCCGCGTCTGGTGCACCACCAGCGTGTAGGAAGGAGCAGAGAGAATGAAGATTGGCAACGCGGCCGCGCTCTGGGCATCTGGCCTGCTGGCTTTCTGTGCGCTGGTTGGGTGCGGCGGCGGGAATAACGGCCCGCAGACGTTCAGCCAGTTCGATCGGCTGGCTCGGCCAGCGGTGAACGAGGTCTTCGCTACCGTGGCCAACAACCGCCACCAGGTGAACGACACGGACAATCCGACGGACGACTCGAGCCAGCTCTCCAACGACATCCAGACCTTCATGACCCACACCGCCGGCCGCTCTCAGGCGATCACGGACGTGGTGAAGGCGGTCCTGGTGCCGGACGTGATGGTGGCTGACCTGAACCAGAATACGACAACCGCCGCCTACCTGGGCGTGGAGACCGGAGGCGCCACCGGGAGTAAGTTCGGCGGCAGGGCACCCACGGATGATATTGTGGACATCTCGCTGGGCGTCATTTTCGGAAACACCGTCCCCGCTCTGGGGCTGGCGCCGGACGACGGCAAGGAGATCTCCACGCTGACCAGCGACCACGTAGGGCCTGGCGCCAAGCACTTCCAGGCAACGTTCCCGTACCTAGGGCCGCCTACCTAGGTCGGCGACCTGGGGCGTGCCGGCCCGCATCCGGTCTGGTTCCGGACCCGTTTCCGCAGCCGCGCACGTCCGGAGGCGGGCCGGCCCGCCCCAGGAACCGCAGAGCGGAGAGCGACAGGAAATTCAGTTCGTACCACCGGCCGGACAGGGATTGAAATCCCTGTCTGGAGACCACAGGGACTGAAGTCCCTGCCTGGAGAGAATCGTCCTTCGGACGAGCGGAGCAGTTGAGGAATATGAAGCGAAGTGCACTCCTTCTGGCAGTCATTGCCGGTGCCACGGTCGTCATTCTATGGTGCGGACGCAGGAGCCGGACGGCGCAGGCCGCGCCTGCTTCCGTGTGGCGGGCGCCGTACGATCCCGCCGCGCTGAGCAAGACGATAGCGTTTTACGAGGGGCGAGTCCGCAAGGATCCGCGCGCCGCCATCGACTGCGCGCAGCTCGCCGGCCTATACCTGCGAAGGTACCGCGAGACGGCCGACGGCGCGGACGCTTTCCGGGCGGAGCGTCTGGCCCTCCGGTCTCTGCGGATCCGCCGCCGGAACAACCCTGCCGGTTACCTTCGGCTGGCTCAGGCGCTCAATGCGCAGCACCGATTCCGCGACGCCCTCCGCACGCTGGACGCGGCCCGAGGGCTGCTCGAGGGCTATAGCACCGCTCTGGCCCTCCGCGCGGATCTGCTCATGGAGCTGGGGGAGTATGATGCCGCTGCTCGTCTGTTGCAGGAGCCGGATGGAGGACGGAGGACGGGGGACGGAAGACGGACAGAACGGCGGTCCGAAGTCCGAAGTCCGAAGTCCGAAACCGAGACTTCGGTGTCCTCCGTCGCCTCTCCAGATGATCTGGAGCTGATGCCGGTGCGGGCCCGGCTGCTGGACGTGAACGGCTACCCGCAGCAGGGCCTGGCGCTGCTGCTGCAGGCGCAGCGGGCCGCCGATGGTCTGGCGGATCTGCCGCGGTCCGAGGCCGCCTGGTTCCACATGCGGGTTGGGGACCTCTGCACGGAACTGGGCCGGCGCAAGGAGGCCGCGAATGCCTATCGGGAAGCCGTAGACCTGTTCCCGCATGACTACCGGTCGATGACCGGTCTCGCCCGGCTCGGGCTCGCCAGCGGGGCTCCCGCGCAGGCGGCAACCTGGGCGCAGCGTGCGGCGGCGGTCGTTCCGTCCGTAGACGCCCTGGCCGTGCTCGTAGACGCGCACCGGGCACTCGGCCATCCGAAGGAGGCGGCCCGGTACACCGCGCTGATCGACGCGATCGGCCAGCTTACGCGGGCGCAGGGGATGGTATATGACCGGCAGCGCGCCCTGTTCTGCGCCGACCACAACCGCCGGCTCCCCGAGGCATTGGCCCTGGCTCGCGGCGAGATGGCGGTCCGCCATGACGTCTATGCGTGGGACACGCTGGCGTGGACGGCCTATAAGAACGGTCTGCTCGACGAGGCGGCGACCGCCTCCGCACGGGCGGTGGCTCGAGGAACGAAAGACCCGCGAATTCTGGATCACGCCCGGCAAATCTCGGTTGCCTGGAGCCAGAGGCGGGAAACCACGGATGCAAACGGATTGGCACGGATATGAACACCCGATTTATGAAATCATTTCTGCTTGGAGGCGCGCTGACGGCTCTCCCCATAGTGGTGGGGGCGCACCCGATGGGGAATTTCGCCATCTGCCACTACGCCGGAATCCGTGCCGGCCGGGATCGGGTCGCCGTCCACTACGTCCTGGATCTGGCGGAGATCCCCACGTATGATGAGCTGCGCGGACGCGAGAGCTTCGCAACGGAGGATCAGTGCCGCCAGTATCTGCGGGAGAGAACTCCTGCCCTGACCGCCGGAGTCCACCTCGACGTTAACGGCGCTCCGGTTCGGCTCCGCCTGAACTCCGCACGGCTCTCTTTCCTGCCGGGGGCGGGTGGGCTTCGGACCATGAAGATCGCGCTGGACCTGGACGCGCCCGTGGAAGCGCGTCCGCCCTATGCCGTTGCGTACCGGGATGACAACTACCCGGACCGCACGGGCTGGAAAGAGGTGGTTGCCGTTGCGGGGAAGGGGACATTTCTCTGCGACTCGGACGTTCCGTCCGAGGACCGCAGCGGGGCGCTGGCGCGGTACCCGGCAGACGTCGCGCCTCCGCAGGAGGTGTCCGCACGGTTCATGGTAGCCGAAGGCGCGGGTTCCGCTCCGGCCTCCCTGAGCGTCGCGCATATCTCCAATGCCAGGCCCTCCACGCCCCGGGACGCCTTTACGCAGGCTATCGCCGAGCGGAGGCTCACACCGGGCCTGATACTACTCGGGCTTGTCATCGCCATGGTGTTCGGGGCTTTCCATGCCCTATCACCGGGACACGGAAAGGCGATGGTGGCGGCCTATCTGGTGGGGGCGCGGGGCACCGCCAGGCACGCGGTCATCCTGGGCCTCACCGTCACCGTCACGCACACGCTGGGGGTCTTCGCGCTGGGGCTGGTCACCATCTGCGCGTCCCAGTATATGGTGCCGGAGCGGCTGTATCCCATCCTGAGCATCATCAGCGGCCTCGCGGTGTGTGGGGTGGGGGCCTATCTGTTGATAGCCCGCCTCCGGGGCGCGGAGCAGGGCCATCATCATGACCCCATTTTCAATTTTCGATTTTCGATTTTCAATTTAGGACATCGCTCGCACAGCCATGGGCTCCACCACCATCACCACGATCATTCGCATGACCATGACCACTCTCATGAGCACTCACACAGCCATGGTCTCTTCCACCAGCACCATCATCACCACTCGAACGCTCACGAACACACTCACGATTCCGGGTTCACCCCTTCACCCCTTCACCCCTCCACCCCTTCACTCCGTTCCCTCCTCGCCCTGGGCATCTCCGGCGGGCTGGTCCCGTGCCCTTCCGCCCTGGTGGTGCTGCTTTCCGCCATCGCGCTGCATCGGGTAGCCTACGGCATGGCGCTTATCAGTGCGTTCAGCCTGGGGCTGGCCAGCGTTCTAGTTGCCATCGGCCTCATGGTGGTCTGGTTCCGTCCGCTGCTGGACCGGCTGCCCAGCGGAGGCGTTCTGCTGCGCCGCCTGCCGGTTGCGAGCGCCGCGATCATCACGTGTGTTGGAGTGGCACTCGTGGCGCGGGCTATCAGCACACTGCCGTGAGTTCGAGCAGGATTTCCCAGCAGCGAGCCGGCTGCCCCGTTGTCATTCCGCGTGCTCGTATGGCGCAAGCACCATGCGGTATGAAATGAACCCGGACCGTACCAAGCTGTCATCCCGAGCTCCGCGAGGGATCTGCTTTTCGTGCCGGTTTGTACGACGTTTTCATTAGGAGCGCAGCGAGGAATCTGCTTTTCTGCGGCAGAGTACGTGCTGTTACTGTAAAGCAGATCCCTCGCTTTGCTCGGGATGACAAGTTGTTACGCTCCGCGTTTCTTTCCTACTCAGAGACGAGATCGCCATTGACGCTGGGAAGTGGGACGATGACAATTTGTTACGCTCCGCGTTTCTTTCCTACAGTATGACGTTTGCGGCATCGGGCGCCCGCAAAAGGGGCGGCGGCGGAATGGTACGCTAATAGCACACCATGAGACCTCCCGCGTACTTCCTTCCCCAACCGCCGGCGAGCTGGGAGCCGGACATCCTCGATTCCTTTGAGAGGCTTTATAAGGAGGCGGTAGAGGAGGGGACCGGCCGAGCGATCGAGTATGCGCTCAGCGCGCCCAAGTGGCAGTTCCTGTGCTACCTGTGCGACCACAAGCCTATCCTGCTCCACGGCTCCGGGAACCCGGAGATCCAGGAGTTCGAGCCCCGCAAGGCCAACGACGTTTCGGAGTTCGGGGACCGGCGGGCAGTCTATGCGGCCTCGGACGGCATCTGGGCGATGTTCTTCGCCATCGTGGACCGGGAGCGCCAGGTCACCTCCCTGACCAACTCCTGCTTCCGTGTGGTGGGGCCCGGCGAGGAGAGCGGACGGTACTACTTCTTCTCCATCAATGAGGACGCCCTGCCGCATGAGCCGTGGCGCAGCGGCACGGTATATCTCCTTCCGCGCGCCTGGTTCGAACAGGAGCCGAACCTGCAGTACCGAGGGATGGAGATCGAGGTGGACCACTGGGCGAGCCCGGTCGCCGTCCGGCCACTCGCGAAGCTCGCCGTGGAGCCCGCAGACTTTCCCTTCCTGTCGCAGATCCTCCCACACGATCCTCAGGCCATTCGCGAGCGGGCGACCAAAGACCCCGACGGCTTCCCGTGGCTAGAGGAATGACAAGGTGACCTGGTGACCTGGTGACCTGGTGAGGTGTACGCACCCCTCCTGATTCGCTCAGGCCGCGCAGGTTGTACACAGCCTCTGTCCTCACGAATCCATTCACCTTGTCACCAGGTCACCCTGTCACCCGGTCATCTGCTTGCCTCTCCAGTTTCAGCGCTAAACTGCCGCCTATTCTATGGAAGAACGGTATAGCGGTCAGTACACCCGCTGGCGCGGATTCACGGCATCTCCTCCAGCGATGGAGGCCGGGGGGCACGGATGGAACTGGTTCGGAAGGCGGCTCGACAGACGGCGGCACTGCGGCTGGTGGCCCTGGCCGTGGTGGTTGCGCTCCTGGCGGGCACCATCCCCTGGCCCCCGCTCATCGCGGGCGGTCTGATCGCGGCCGTTGCGTCCCTCGCTCTTCTGCGAGCGGCAAATGAGCCGCCACTCTACGACGCGTGGGGTGAGGTCCTCGGCAGCGTAGTGCGTGGAGTGGACATCGCGGCCATCTCCCTGGCGATCGTCGCCAGCCACGACGGGCACGCGGGATTCCACCTTCTGTACATCATCGATATCGTCGCCGCGGGGTACGTGGTGGGACGGCCTCGCACCATCGCTCTGACAGTAGCCTCCTGCGCGGCGGGTTACGTGGGTGCCGCGGTGCTCGCCCACCCGCAGGCTACACTCGGCAACATCCTGCTGGGCGCGTTGGGGCCGCTGGCCGTCCTTGTCTGCGCCGGTATCGGTGCCGGGTCGCTGCGGATCTACAAGCAGAGGGACGACGCCCTCCAGCGCAGGGACCGCAAACTCTCCACTCTGCTTGAATTCGGTACGCGCTTCGCCTCCGGGGAGGACGCCGCCCGCGTGATGGAGCAGACCCTGCGAGCCGCCATCCGGGACACGGACGCCTCCGCGGGCTATATCATGCTGGCCGCGCCCGGCGCCGAAGAGCTGTTCACCGAGGTCGCCGTAAGCTTCTCGGATGACCGCGCTTTTCCCGTTTCCGCCCGCTTCGGCGAAGGCATAGATGGTTATGTGGCGCAGACCGGCAAGCACCTCGTCCTCTCCCGCGAGCAAGAGCGGAGGGAAATAGGCGGTCCGAAGTCCGAAGTCCGAAGTCCGGGTTCCGGCCCAACGGCAAACAGCCACCATCCTGCACCGGGCGACCTGCAATATGACGGCGAGGCCGTGCTCTGCATCCCAATGGTGGAGGGGGGAGCGGGCGTGGTGGGGGTATTCACGCTCATCAGCTACCGCTCCGGGAGCCGCTTTGTAGATGAAGACGTGGATCTGGCACGGACGCTGGCCGGCTTGGCCACCATGGCCGTGGTCAACTCGCGCCTCTACGAAGACCTGCGAGGCTCGTTTGTCCGCTCCCTCCAATCCCTCGCCAAGACGCTGGAAGCGAAGGACCCGTACACCCAGGGGCACTCCTACCGGGTCTCCGAGCTGTGCGTGATGATAGGCCGCAAGCTCCGGGTGGCCAACGAGATCCTGGAGGACCTGCGCAACGGGGCTCTGCTGCACGACGTGGGCAAGATCGGGGTGCCGGACGCCATCCTCACCAAGCCCGCCCGGCTAACGGATGAGGAGTTCGAGATCATGAAGCAGCACACGATCATCGGCTACGAGATCTGCAAGCAGCTCGGGCTGGGCGACGCCATCCTCATGCTCATCCGCAACCATCATGAGAAGCTGGATGGCAGCGGCTATCCGGATGGGCTGAAGCTGGGAGAGCTGCCCCTTCCGCTGCGCATCATCTGTGTCGCGGACGCCTTCGACGCAATGAGCTCCTCCCGCCCTTACCGGAAGCTGATGGACGCGGAGACCCGGAACCAGCAGCTCAACCGCTTCGCGGGCACCCAGTTCGACCCGGTGGTGGTGGAGACGCTCAAGGCGCTGCTGAACGCGGGTGAGCTGGACGAGCTCTACAAGGACCAGTGGGTGCATCAGGCGGCGCTCCCCTCCGAGCCTCCCGCCATGCTCCGCGCGGCCTGATTACCCGATAATTCAACCAGCTATGGATACCTATCTCCGCGACGGCAGGTATGGCGCATCGCGCCGGGCCCTGGGGCTGGACATGGGGCGGCACTCCTTGAAGGCGGTGCTGCTGGAGGACTCGCCGGAGGGAGTGGTAGTCCGCGGGGCTGAGCGCATCCGGACGCCCGCGGGTTCCGTGGAGAACGGCGTTGTGGCGGGCCGCAAGGCCATGGCCGCGGAGATACGGGAGGTGGTCCGCCGCTGTGGGGGGCGCGTGCGCGCTGCCACTATCGCGGTGCCAACGGAGCACATCATCGTTCGATGGGTGGACCTGCCCCTGATGGACTCCGCATCGCTCCGGGCCGCGACGCGATTTGAGGCGCGGAAGTACCTGCCATACCCGGTGGATAGGGCGGACGTTCAGATCGTGCCGATGGGCGACGACGCCATCGTCCCCGACGGGCGGATGCGGGGCCTCCTGGTGGCTTGCCCGCGCGACGTAGTCCGCAGCCGCGCCGAGGCGCTGGAAGCGGCGGGGCTGGAGGTGGCCGCCGCCGGCATAGAGCCCTTTGCCGTGCTCCGCTCGTTGGGGGCGGCGAGCCAGCGCCGGGGTGTGCTCTGGCGCGGGCAGCCGACCGCCTATGTGATGCTGGGAGAGGAGACATCCGGAATATTCGTGGTGCAGGATGGGCACCTGCGCTTTGTGCGCTCCATCTCCTGGGGCGGCGCGCGCATTACCAACGCCCTGGCAGAGAAGCTGGGCTGCTCCCGGGAAGAGGCGGAAGAGATCAAGGAGCGGAGGTCCTCCGCCGTCGAGGTGGATGGGACCTACACCTGGGAAGCCGGTGAGGAGCGGAAGGCTACGGATGCGCTGGCATCTGAGCTGGGGCGCATGCGGAGAGAGATTCAGCGGCTGCTCAACTACTATCGCTCGCTGTTTCCGGAGCGCAGCTATGAAGGACTGCTCAACCGTGTGGTCCTGAGCGGGGGACCGGCCAACCTGCGGGGGCTAGACACCTACTTCTCGGCCGCGCTGGAGATTGAGGTCGCGGTGCGAAGCCCGTTTGAGTCGGTTGCGTCGCGTCTGTCGCCACGCAGCTTCGCCGCCATCGGAGGCTACGAGAACAGTATGGCCGTGGCCCTGGGACTGGCGATGGAGGGGCTGACGACGCGCGTCCGCGCCCGCCGGACAGATACGGGCAGCGGCACCGAGTATGTGTGGAGGAGGAAGGGTTGAAGGATGAAGGATGAGGGATGAAGGATGAAGCCGGAATCCGGATTCACCTCTCACCAGTTACCCACACCATGAGCACGCACACGCCGACGCTGAACCGGGACGAATGGGGCGGGCGGGTCGACCTGCATCAGGAGCGGCGCGGCGAGCGCCTGGCCGCGCTTGTGCGGGCCAGGCAGGACATCGTCATCCTGGCGGGGCTGGTGCTGTTCGCGGTGGCGGTGCTGCTGCCGACGAGCCAGCAGGCGCTGGAGGCCAGGCGGCGTCTGGCGGAGGTTGGCCGCGAGGGAGACGCGACCCACCAGCGCCTCCAGGCCATTCAACGCGACGCTGCTCGGCTGGACCAACAGCTTGCCCGCTGGAGCCGGTACGGGCAATCCCAGGAGCGCCGCCGCGCCTGGACGGCCGTGATGAGCGCGCTCAGCGGTCTCACTCCGGCGACGGTTGTGTATGACCGTGTTCAGGTGGACCGCAAGGACCTGAAGACGCAGGCGCTACTGAACGGACAGGCGGAGAGCATGCAGGCCCTACGGCAGTGCGTGGACAGCCTGAGCCGATTCCCGCTGTTTAGGAACGTGCGCCTGGCCGAGGCGACGGAGAGCCCCACACTGGAGGGCGGACTGCGCTTCAAGATCACGGCGGAAGTGGGGATTCCCAGTAGCCGGTAAGTACCTTCAGCGCACCGGGCACCCCTGCGCACCGGGCTGAAACCCCGGTGCCATTACAGGGGAACCCCTTCGGGCTGGGGAGCCGGCGCAAGCCGGGTTTCCTTTCAATAGCGCAGGGGTTCAGCCCGGCGCGGTGTAGGGCTGGGTGGCACGTTCCTACCGCCTAGGGCTTCAGCCCTGTTGGAGCATTCGTTGCGCATCGACATATGGCTGGCACAACCGGGGACGGGACGCATGCTGCGCGGAGCAGTACGTTGTGCCGCAGTAGGGTGCGGTCTCTGGGGCGTGCTGGCCGCATACGGCTTCTGGGCGTCGCGGGCCGCTCTGGCGGCCGGCCGGCAGGAGCTGGAGACCAATCGCCGTACCGCCCGCGAGCTGGCGCTGAGCGTGCGCCAGAAGCGCGCAGAGGTTCGCCGGCTCACCCGCGTGCGGACCGACTCGCCGGACGGGGCCGGGAGCGCGGATTTCGTGGCGGAGCTCGCATCCATGGCGGCGGACGCGGGAGTTACGCTGCAGGTGACCCATCTAGACCCCGCCCCTTCCACGGCGGCTCCGGCCCAGGGCGGACAGGGGGCATCAGGAGACGGTGCATGGCTAGCCGCGCCGTTTGACGTGACGGTGGACGGGGCCTTCGCGGGGATGGTGGACCTGGCGAACCGGCTCGCCGCGTCTCCGAGAGTGATGGACATTACTTCGATGGACTTTGCCCGTGCGGCGGTGTATCCGGAACGGCGCGAAGCCAGGCTGCAGCTCCGGATCCAGGGCCTTGTCTATGGGCAGAGGTCGGCGCGGTGAAGCAGGAGCAGAAGAACAATCCGGTGGTGGTCGCGGCTCTCTCCACCGTCTTTGTGGGGGCGGTGGGCCTCACCATCTTTCAGATGCGCGGAGGAGGCGATGTCCCCTCGCCACAGCTCACGCCTGTGTCGGCCACGGCGGTGGAGCACGGAGGCGTTCAGGCGTTCAGGGTTCAGGAAACAGCGGTCCGAAGTCCGAAGTCCGGATTCCGGCTTGCGGGGCTACGTCCCTCTCGCGACCCGTTCTTCCATCCGGCGGTACGCGCGGCGCGAGGGCCTAAAGGGCTGACGGGAGACGGAGGACGGCTGACGGAAGCCGGATTCCGTCCGACCTCCGTCTTCCATCCGCCGTCGCCTCTGCTTGGTCCCTCCGCCGGCGCACTGCCACCGCTGCAAGCCGCGCCAGGAAGCCTGGGACCGGCACAGATCGACGTGCGCCCGCTGCGACAGCCGGCCACGCCAAGGCCGGCGCCGGTGGCCGCGCGTCCGGCGGTGAAGCTGACGGCGGTCATCGAGGGAAGCCGACGCACAGCGATTGTGGAGACGCCGGGGTCGGGGCCGACCTCCGTACGGGTTGGGGACAGGATCGAGGGCGCGCGCATCGCCGCCATCCATGACGAAGAGATCGTTCTGTCGGACGATCAGGGGTTTTGGACCGTATCGCTGCTGTCGCCGGACCCCAAGGAGAAGAGAGGCGAAGATGTTCGCTAATCATCTGGCGCTGTTGTGGCTCGGTAGTGGCCTCGGCCTCTGCGTGCCGACGTTGGCCGCCGGCGCGGATGCGCCGGCGCCTCCCGCCGTGATCACGGCGGTCCGCGCGGTGGTGCGGCAGGGCTGCACGCAGGTAGACCTGCGGTATCGCGGGGGAGAGACGGACCGCAGGGTCACGACGCAGGGGCGACAGATTGAGGTAGTTCTCCCGAACGCTTCCCTGGGGGCGGACCTGCCGCAGAACACCGCTACGGGCGGGCTGGTGTCCGGCATCGCCATCACGAAGGACCCGCAGCCGGGCGCGGGCGTGCACCTGCGCCTGGCGCTGAAAGAGCCTGGCTCGGCGGCCTTTGTGCCCGCGGAAGAGGCCGATACCCTCCGGTTGGACATCGCGCCGTTCCGTAAGGAGGCCGCGAATCCCCCCGTTGCCGCCGCCTCGACCGCGGGACGGTACGAAATTCACGCATACCAGCAGGACGTAGCGGCCCTCCTGCTGTCGCTGGCGCACGACGCGCACATCAACATCATGCTCGCTGGTACGGTGAACAGCAAGGTCACTGTGGACATCCGCGAGGAGGAGCCGGAGCGCGCGATCGAGCTGCTGACGCGCGCGGCCGGCCTCGCCTATCGCCGGGATGGCGCGACGTACGTGATTGGAGCACCCAAAGATATTGAAGCGGCATACCCGCCGGCCCTCACCCCCCACCCCAAGGAATCGGCGCAGGTCCTGCGCCCGCTCGGACCTGAGCGCGCCGATTCCCGCCCAAGAAAAGGAGAGGGGGAGACAAGGCACGCGGTGTACCACTGCGTCAACATCTCCGCCTCGGACCTGGCGTCTACGCTGGAGAAGATGTACGACAAGGACCGCCTGCGCGTGGCGGCGGGCGCGGGCGCCATCTCGCCCCGCCTCCTGGATCCGGTGACCACGGGCTCCACTACCGGGACGGCCATTAGCGGGAACCCCGCGGGCGGGACGCGCAACGGAGGCTCCTTCACAGGCGCGGACAGCCAGGGCAATACCCAGCGGCTGATGACCCGCGAGGTGATCCTGTCCGGCGATCCGGCAACCGTGGAAGACGCTCTGACGCTTGCGCGCCAGCTAGACGCGCGGCGAGCGCAGGTAAAGGTCCGCGTTACCATCACGGACATCGATACAGACGCGCTCAAGCAGCTCGGGATCCAGTGGGACTGGAGCAACTACACGGTGCAGGAGACCAAGCCCAACGGCATTGCATTTGGCACCTTCACCCACAACCCGGTCTCGATTAACGCCACTATCTCCGCCCTCCAGACCGCGGATAAGGCGAAGCTGCTCGCCGCACCGACGCTGACGCTGCTGGATGGGGAGCAGAGCTACATCCTGATTGGCGACCGGCTCCGCTTTCCCAAGCTGGTGGGTTACACCCAGGCCTCCACGCCGATCTACGACACCGATGAGGAGCGGGTGGGAATCTACCTGCAAGTCTCCGCGCAGATAGGGGAGAACGGCGAGATGACACTGACGCTCTACCCGCAGGTCTCCACGGTGACCAGCTTCCTGAACGTAGGCGGCGCGAGCTATCCGCAGATCAGCACGCGGGAGCAGCAGACCACGATTCGGGTGCGCAGCGGAGAGCAGATTGTGGTAGGCGGCCTTATCCGCAATGAGGAGCTGGAGAACATGCAGCGTGTGCCTATCCTCTCCCGCATTCCACTGCTGGGAGAGCTGTTCACCTGGCGCAAGACCACCCGCACGCACTCAGAGCTGATTGTGACAATTACGCCGGAGCTGTTGAAA
>CAYNFH010000044.1:0-15227 GCA_964396385.1 uncultured Chthonomonadaceae bacterium
GCTGGGCTCCCGCTATTCCACTCCAGGATAATCTTCAACGCATCATCGAGCACGTAGGACGCGAGCTGATCGCTCCCGCGGGCCGGATCGCATGAATAACTCGCCCTTCGAGGGATTCGGCACGTTCATCTGCCTGCTGCCGCTGGGCATCGCGGCAGTGCTGGCGACGCGCCGCCATCAAGGGGACATCCGGATTCAGCTCCGGATCTTTGTCGTCGCATACATCGTCCGCTTCGCTACCTCCTTACTAATCTACACAACGGCACTTTCCAAGATTATCGGTGACGAGGACGCTACGGGCTGGGTGGCAGGTTCTACTCTCGCGGACAAGTGGGTCCGAGAGGGGATGGGGTTCCTGGATCTTCCCGGAGCGTGCTTAGGTGCATTCTCGGGACAAAACAAGGGTTACACATATCTTCTCGGTAGCTTCTTTTTCGGAACCGGAATTCCGTACCGCCTGGTAGCGGCCGCCCTGAACTGCTTCTTCGGAGCGCTCACGGCCGTATTTGCTTACCGAGTCGCCAGGACGCTGTTTTCGGAAAGAGTGGCCGCCCGCGTAGGCTGGTGGACTTGCTTTTTCCCCTCGCTCATCATCTGGTCCGCGCAGACGGTCAAGGAGCCGATTGTCATATTGCTGGAGACGGTCGCGCTTTACGGTTGTCTGCGATTGAGAGAGAGCGGCCTGTCGCCGAGACACCTCGTTCTCTGCATTGTGGCCATCATCGCGATGTATCCCTTCCGGTTCTATGCCACCTACCTGGTGAGCCTTGCCGTGCTCATTTCCCTGGTGGGCCCGGGCCTCACAGGGTGGAAGGGGAAACTGGCCGGAGTGGCCATGCTCATCCTGCTGGTGCCTCTTTCCACCAACCTGGTGAGCAAGGAGCAGTACCAGGCTCAGGTCGAACAGGCAAGCCTGGACCGGGTGCAGTTCTTTCGGACGGCAGTCGCAAGAGGCGGACGAGAGGTTGGGGCGGGGTCCGGCGTCGAAACGGTCGACGTTCGTTCTCCCGGCGGACTGATCACAGGCGTATCTGTCGGGGCCGTCCACTTGCTGCTCGCGCCCTTCCCGTGGCAGCTTAAGGGAAGTGCGCGGGCGTTACTGACCCTTCCGGAGCTGATAGTGTGGTGGTGGCTTGTCTTTGTAGGCGTGCTGCCCGGTGCCGCCTATCTCATCAGGCATAGATTCCGGGACATCACGATCCTGCTGCTCTTCCTCATAGGCTTTGGGTTCCTCTACTCCCTCATGTTCGGGAACGTGGGTCTGATATTCCGGCAGCGCGCGCAGCTCTTGCCGTGGCTCCTGATCTTCGCCGCGGTTGGACTGGAGCGCCGGCGGCTAAGGCGGCGTGCGGCCGGTAGGGCGCTGGTACCCCTCGCCCAGTGTGCTCCGGATGGTCACGCGCCTTCCGCCGGATTCTCACGTACTTCCGCGGGAACAATTCCCTAGTAACCGGGCGTCCTATTGGTGGCGCAGGCGAACACGAGCATGGGTTGACAATCCAATGGCTCGTGTGCTACTACTTTATGCCTGCCTGGTACAAGTGCCTGCGCGGCTGCCATCCTGCCCCACTATATGGCGCCGACCAAAGTGCCGGGCGGGTCGCCGCAGTTGTCCAGCTAAAGTGTTCTTGACAGGGTTGGTTGGCGCTGGAGTCCCGATGCGAACGGCGTTCCCGTGGCGGAAACAGGCAACAAGGACAACTCTTCCGGCTGCGTGTCGTCGATCCGTAATCGTTTCCTCGCCTCCTCCCTGTACGGTGCCTTGGCAGGCGGCTGCGGCCGCTATGTAACGTCATGGAAGGAGGAAGCAGCATGAGAAAGGTCTTTGCCTTTCTACCCGCTCTCCTCGCAGTAGCCATCTCTGGACCCGTCAAAGCCCAGCAGGCGCCGGACATGTTCAAGGACCTGGACCGGAACCACTGGGCGTACGAAGCCGTTGAGAGCCTCCGCTCCAAGGGCATCGTCATCGGCTATCCGGATGGCTACTTTCGTGGGAGGCGGGTGCTCACCCGCTATGAGTTTGCCGTCGCTCTCGATAGGGCGCTGCGCAAGCTGAACATCACGCCCGAGCCGGGTCCGCCCGGGCCAAAGGGAGAAACCGGCCCGCCTGGACCTGCCGGCCCACAGGGACCTCCCGGCGTAACGCCGGAGGAGTTGGCCACTCTCCGCCGTCTCATCCAGGAATTTCGGGATGAGCTGGCGGCCCTCGGCAACAACATCCGTGCCATCAATGACCGGCTGGACCGGCTGGCTCGGGACGTTGCGGCCCTGAGGGAAGAGATCAACCGCATGCCCAAGATCCATGGTGGCGCGTTCGTTGGCTTCCGCTCGGACAACGCCAACGGAGCATACGTAGACCATGACGGGCGCATCAACCCGCTCAACAACAACCAGGCCGTTGTGCACCTCTTCGACCTGGGAGTAAACGCCAACATCACCGGCGGGGCTACTCTCGACGCGGACGTGCAGTTCGACAACTATCGTAACTACCTCGGAGGGAACTTCGCCAAGGTTCTGCCGACAACAACGCCCGGCCCGAACCTCTCTTCGGCGGTTCCGGCGGACACTCGCGTAGACCGGCTCGAGGTGAACGCGCCGTTCGCCGGCCTGGGACGAGGTTCGCAGCTCACGCTCGGCCGGTTCCATGAACGGCTGGGCCACCTGACCCTTTGGCGCCCGGATGTGGACAGCTACTTTGATGTCCCGTTCATCGACGACGGCGCTTACAGGATGGATGGGGCGCGGATCACGACCAACTTCGGGAGTGTATCCCTGGAGGCGTTCGGCGCCCAGCTCTCCAGCGTTACGGGCACGAGCGGTTTCGGTCCCTTCAACAGCCCGCTCGCGGGGAGCGGCGGATACGCCGACATCCTCTTTATGAACAACAGCAAGCCTATAGGGCAGGTGCCCCTATTCAATCCAAACGGGACCTTCAACTCGTTTGCTCAGGGTCAGAACACTCTCCAGCAGTTAGTGGGAGTCGCCGCAGGTCTCGCGTTCCATGAGCTCGGAGGGGGCCACATTCGGCTGGTGGCGATGGATGGTTCGACGGATAGGTTTAACGACAAGAACTTCAGTGGTGTCGCTATCCTCGGGCTGGACACGGACCTGAAGGTGATGGACAGGCTGACTCTCAACCTGGAGTACAGCCGCACCACGGCCCACACCGGCAGCTTGTTCAGGCATTACACTACGGTCTTTGACCGGGATAACAATGCCGCTAATCTCAACCTGGGCTACTCCAGTGGCGGCCTGGATGGGAGCGTAGGCTACCGGTACATCGAGCCGCAGTTCTATGCTCCGGGCTACTGGGGCCGCATCGGCAACTGGCTGAACCCAACGAATATCCAGGGGCCAACCGTCAGAGTGGGCTACCGGGTTATGCCCGGCCTTGGCATTGACCTTGGCGGGGACTACTTCATGCCCGCCCGCAACCGCGAGGCGTCTTTTGGTCTCGGGCACAACGATAGGATCACCAGAGCGCTGGCAGGCGCTCACTGGTCGCCTGTAAAGGCCTGGGACTTGCGAGCGGACTATGAAGCGGTGTTCTGGCACCTCGAGGGCGCCCATCCGGGTATTCCCGCCATGACGTCGGCGAGGCTGAACCCGACGGAGCAGTACATCACCATAGGTACGGGCTATCACCTCACCAGCAACACCATTCTGGACATGGCGTATCAATTCATTACGTTTGACGGACACGGCGCTCTGGAAGAAGGCCCCACCGGATTCCACAACGTGTCTGGCGTCTTCACGGCCGGCGCGAGCGTGCGGTTCTAGTCTGGTACGTCCGTGCTACAAGCCCCCGCTCAAGCACATGGGCGGGGGCTTTTGTTTAGAGAGCGTCGGAACCGTTGGTGGATAACGAGAGGTAGTATCGCGATGAAGAGCCCGATTTGCCTGGGAGTAATCTGCGCCTGCCTGTTGGCGCTTCCCTCGCTTGCCCGAGCGCAGAATGAGGCGCTAACGGGTCCCGAGCAGTTCCCGGAGTTCCGCAATCTGTCCGGCCTTTCCGGCAGCGGATACGGAGTCGACTGGCAGGGGAACCCGTCGCTTGCCGGTCCCGTGGCGCTTTCCACCCCGGTTGCCTACGTGCTCGGGCACAATCGCCTGCGGCTGTTGGGTGGCTCCATGGGTAACAGCGCCGACCCGGCGACGGCGTTCAGGTCCTCGTCCGGCAACAGCACCGTCTTTGGGACCTACGGCGGCACCATTGGACCGGTCAACATCGCGCTCACCGACATGGTGATCAACACGAGCAAGTTCTCCCAGGTGTTCAACTTGCAGCTCCAGTACGTGCCAAGGACGCGATGGGCCATCATGCCGTCCATCGGCGTGCAGGATATTCGAGGCGGCGGGGGGTCTGCGGGAGAGGGTATCCAGCCGGCCGACCGCCGGACCTCCACTTCGTACTTCATAACCTTCACGCATCAGTTCGCCACGGGCGCTAACCCGCTCTTTGTTTCGGCTGGGGTGGGCAGCCGCCGTTTCAAGAAGGGCTTTGCCTCAGCAAGCTATCAGGTTGTCCGGCCGGTACGGGCCTTCCTGGAGTGGGACGGGCTCGGCAATTGGAATGAGGGCGTCCTGTTCTCCTGGATGACCGCGGCGCGACGGCCGCTGGAGCTCAACGCGGGGGTTGCCTTCGTGCGCGGCGAGTATATCACGCTCTTTGCCGGCATCGGGTATTAGCGGTACGTCAAGCCAAATGACGGATGACTAGGCAGGGCGTACGACAGGCCGTCCGATTGAGTAATACGTGAATCCGGCGGCCCGCATCGTATCGAGCGCGTAGACGTTGCGGCCGTCGAAGATAACCGGGTTTCGCAGCAACTCCTTCAGATACGCGAAATCCGGCTCGCGGAAGGCGTTCCACTCCGTGGCGATGATAAGCGCATCCGCGCCCTCACAAGCATCGTACCGTCGCGCGGCGTAGTCGATCCGTTCGCCCAGGACGCGCCGGACCGCCTCCATGGCCTCTGGATCATGGGCGCGCACATGGGCGCCGCCTGCGAGAAGCTCCTCGATCAGAGATAGCGCCGGCGCTTCACGGATGTCGTCGGTATTGGGCTTAAAGGCAAGTCCCCAGAGAGCGAAACGCCTGCCGACAATGTCCCCAGCGAAGTGATCTCGGATCTTGCGCACCAGGGAGGACTTTTGGTCGTAGTTAATCGCTTCCGTCGCTTCCAGCAATCGCTGCGGCGCTCCGTACTCCTTGCCCGTGGCGATTAGCGCCTGGACGTCCTTTGGGAAGCAGCTTCCGCCGTACCCGATTCCGGCGAACAGGAATCTGCGGCCGATACGCGAATCCAGACCAACTCCGAGGCGCACCCAGTCCACGTTGGCACCGCACCGCTCACAGAGGTTGGCGATATCGTTCATAAAGGAGATTCGGGTAGCGAGCATAGCGTTGGCGGCATACTTGGTGACTTCGGCCGAACGGTGGTCCATCACAAGGAGCGGATTGCCGGAGAGAAGGAAGGGGCGATAGAGCTCCCGCATGATAGCTTCCGCTCTGCTGCTTGACGCACCGATCACCACGCGCTCGGGCTTCATGAAGTCGTCTACGGCGTAGCCTTCTCGCAGGAACTCGGGATTGCTCACCACGTCGAACTCTGACTGGGCATGCTCCGCCAGCGCCTCCCGCACCTTATCTGCGGTGCCGACCGGGACCGTGCTCTTAGTCACGACCACCTTATACCCATTGAGTGCTGCGCCTACCTTTTCCGCCGCGCTCAATACGTAGCTCAGATCTGCTGCTCCGCACTCTCCAGGAGGCGTTGGGAGGGCCAGAAATACGACCTCACTGGCCGCCACTGCCTCTGGCAGGCTGTCTGTGAAGCGCAGCCGCTCCTCCTCCAGATTACGCCGGAAGAGATGATCCAGACCGGGCTCGTAGATGGTGAGCTGTCCGCTGCTGAGACGAGCGAGCTTCTCTTGGTCTACGTCCACGCATATCACGTCATTGCCGGCTTCCGCAAAGCAGACACCGGCCACTAAGCCCACGTATCCCGTGCCTATCACTGCCAGATGCATCTTATTCTCCCTTCGCCGCTAGATACCGGGAGGTAAAATACCCGTAGTTTGAGGGCTAGTCTACACCCTCTATGCCGTAGTGGTGGTGTGTTCTATGTCAGAGCTGTGGGACGCGTTGATCGTAGGAGGAGGACCCGCCGGGTCCGCCGCGGCCTTACTCCTCGCGCGAGAAGGGCTCCGCACGCTGGTGATCGATCGGGCCAGCTTTCCGCGGTCCAAGCCGTGCGGAGAGTTTCTCACCCCCGGGGCCGTGCGGTTACTGCGGGAGATTGGCGCGTGGGAGAGCGTGCGTGCGGTTGGCGCCATTCCGCTTGAGCGCATCTGCCTGAGTTCCGCGACGGCCAGTGTTGCTCATGCGGACACCGCCGAGCCAGTGGGATGGTCCTGTCCGCGGGCCGTTCTCGATTCCGTCCTCTTGCAGCACGCTGTGGCCAACGGCGCGGAGATTCGGACCGGTACGATGGTGGGAGGGCTGAAGCGGACAGGACGCTTCGTCACGGGTGTCTGGCTTCGAGAGCCCGGTGGCAGAGCCACGGGGATCCGCGCCCGCGTGGTGATCGGTGCCGACGGAACCCACTCGCTCGTAGCCCGGGAGCTCGGGTTGGTCCGGTGGCTCCCGGGACTTCAGCGGGTTGCCGTGGTCTCTCACTGGAGCGAGGTTCGAGGTGACGCGGTGCTGCGTATGGAGGCGCGGAGCGGAGTGGTGTGCGGCTTTGTATCGCAGACCAATCAAAGTGCCAACCTCTCCCTTGTAGTGCCGATCTCCTGCGCTGCACGGATCGCCGGGCGGGCGCAGAGGTTCCTGGAGGAGCGCGTTCAGGAGATGTTTCCAGACACCTGGGCCCTTCTCGCGGATGGCGCGTGTTCTAGCGTTCAGACCGTCGGCTGCTTCGGACACTATTGCCGCCGGCCCTACGCAGATGGGGCCCTGCTCGTAGGCGACGCGGCAACCTTTGTGGATCCGTTCACCGGCGAGGGCGTTTACTTCGCCCTCAAGGGTGCGCAGCTTGCGGCGGCAACAGCACTCGAAGCGCTGGACCGCGGGAACGTTTCTGCCACCGCTCTCGCGTCTTATGCGCGCGCCCGCTATGAGCTGAACAAGCGGTACCTGCTGTGTGCGGCAGTCCAGGCGGTGGTCCGCGCCCCTGTCCTGCTCGGGCGGGCCATGCGGACAGTGAAGGCGGCCCCACGTACCCGGGAACGCCTCATGGAAGTGCTCGCCGACATTGCGCCGCCGCAGCGCGTCCTGAGCTCCCGCTTTTTATGGGACACGATGACCGCCCGGGAGTAACGCGCAGTGTTCACCGAGAACTCTATCCTGATGCGGGGGGATCCGGACCGCATCTTTGAGCTGGCGGCAAATATCCAGGACTGGCCCCGCCTCCTGCCGCACTACCGCTACGTAGTGGTAGAGCAGGACTCCGGCGGCGAAAAGATCGCCCGGATGGGCGCCTCCCGGGATGGCTTTCCCGTTGCCTGGCGGACGCTGCAGGAACTGGCTCCGAACCGGCGCCGTATCGTCTTCAAGCACATCGGAGGCATTACGCGCGGAATGGACGTGGAGTGGCGCCTCGTCCCGGAACCGGCCGGAGTGCGCGTCACCATCTCCCATCGACTGACCTATGCGGTGCCGCTGCTTGGACCCCTGTTCGCCCGCTACATCGTCGGCGGGATCTTCATCCACAACATCGCGGGAAAGACGCTGCGTTGCTTCAAGGAGCTGGTAGAGAAAGAAACGCCCGCCCGCGCCAGGTCCTCATAGCGGATTGCTACGCCGAAAGAGGCCATTTCACGACGCTTGGGGCTGACCAGAGAGCCTGGCAATATGAGCACGGCAGGCTCGGACGGCCCGTTGGCGGCACGGTCTATGCATCTCCCACCGGACATGAACCATACTGCCTGCCTGCTATTCAGCAGGCCACGAGAGGAACAATTCTGATTCCCGGTTTTCGATTCTCGCTCTTTGGTTTTGCCCGGTGGTCGGGCAACAATGTGGCACTGGGCGTACTCCTCATTGTCGCCGGGCATGCCATTGCCGAAACGGCGCCGCAGCGGGCCGCGGTCATCTCCTGTATCGGGTACGTCGACGCGGTGGCTGTGTCTCCGGATGGCGGGATGGTGGCTATGGCCACCTCTCAGCTTGTGGAAGACCGTCCGGTCTTCTTTGTGCTTGTCTGGAGGTCCCGGGATGGGACGCTCATCAAGACCTGCGCGGGCGCGGCGGGCGCAGTCCGGGCGCTCGAGTTCTCGCCCAACGGCGGGCTGCTGGCCGGCCAATCGGCGCAGGTCGCTGACTCCGTCTATCTGTGGCGCGTTTCCGACGGGGAGCTGCTGCACACGTATTCCGGAGCCCGATCCGTCACCCCTTGTCTCTCCTTTTCCGCGGATAGCCAGACACTGGCCGCCGGGTACATGTCGGCCATTCAGCTTCTGGACACGGAGTCGTTCAAGCCCGTAGCTGTCCTGATGGGGGACGGCGGGAATCTGTGTGGGACGGCGTTCTCCCCGGATGGTAAGCGGCTGGCGGCCTGTGCCAACGATGGCACCGTAACTATGTGGAACCTAGAGCAGCGGAAGCCGGCGCGCGAGTGGTCCGTAACGGTGCCGCAGGCTCGTTCGATCACCTTCGCTGCCAACGGAGATACTATCGCTGTAGTCGCCGGTCCACCAGGCTCCGTCCGCCTCTTCCATTCGGCTGATGGATCCCTCGCGGTCCAACTGGCAGATGCCGGCAACTCAGTTTGCGCTGCCGGTGATCAGCTTCTGGTGTGGGACGACCTGGGGCTCACCCTGTGGGCACTGCCAAGTCGTAAAGTGATACGCACCGTAGGAACTGAGCTAGAACCGATGACTGCTGTCTCTATGCCTGCTCCCGGTTGCCCGCTTACCTGGGCCACAGCCCGGGACCGAACTGTTGTAGTTTGGAGGCTGTTCTTGAACTAGGGTAAGCGCCACCGGGGAGTTCCCATGCGGTCTAGGGCCTGTTTAGCCAGATGTCCAACCGCGGAGCATCCCAGTTGTAGGGTTTGCACAGCAAGTCCGGGCGTCCATCTCCGTTAAGATCTCCGACCCGAGATTCATGTGCCCCAAAGCCTTCGGCAACCAGTTCGGTTCGGAAGCCGCTCCGGCCATCGCCCAGGAAGAGCCGCATTTTGCTATGAGGATTGTCGGGATCCGTGCGAGATTCCGTCCACTTGGCCATCTCGGCGCAGAAGATGTCGGGATGGCCGTCGAGGTCGAAGTCCGCGATGGCCAGACTGTGTCCGTGGACAACGTCGGTGCCAGCCAGGTCGTGCCCTCGCCAGGACTCCAAACGAGTCGGATCACCGCGGAACTCGTACCACTTTAGCCTGCCCACGGTGTCACCGTTGACCATCACTACCTCCAGCTTCCCGTCACCGTTCAGGTCGGCTACGGCGATGCGGGGATGTGTCTGCGCGGGATCGATGGTGAACGCCTTGAAGTCATCTCCGCGCAGGTGCTTGAACCACTTGCCCCCGGCGAGCAGCTCCGTCCGACCGTCGCCATCAATATCGCCGCTAGCGCAGCCCTCGCCGGCACCCTCCCAGATCACGGTGAACGGCCAGGGCCCGGCTCTCGGATCCTTCGGGATTCGCGCCATGAACAGCTTGCGTGCGCCCTGGTTCCAGAAGACCAGCTCCGCCTTCCCGTCCCCATCGAAATCGCCCACGATCTGGTCGTGATGCTGGGTTCCTCCGCCTTCCTTGATGACGTAGCGCTTCCATGGGGTCTCCGGACTGAAGTGCGGATACGGATTCTCCCACCAGTACAGCTTATCGCCCTGGTAGTCGTCGCCGGCGATGATATCCTGGTCCCCGTCGCCGTCAACGTCGAAAAGTACACCTCCGGCCTCGATTGGCATGCTCTCCGCCTCGATGGTGTAGACCATCCAGCCGCGCCTGGCCGGCCGGTACCGGACGATGGCCGGCACCTTGCCGCGACAGGCGATCAAGAAATCCTTATGCCCGTCCCGGTCCAGATCTCCGAGCAGGCACATCGTCTGCTGGTCCGATCCTGGTGGCGTCGGAAGGTCTCCGTTCCTGCTGGAAAGGTGTCGCCACTGCATAGGGGGTTTCTCCTTGTGCCGTGTTGGACCTGCTAGATCACTTCGAGCTCATCCCAGTCCGGCAGGGAAGGGAAGGGGGCGTGCGGCTCCGTCTGGTACCAGTAGGCCGTGCTGGCGATGTCGTCCTGGAGGGGCAGGTAGCGGCCGCCGGAGCGCCAGCCGAGGGCCTGGATGGTGACACGCAGGTCCTGCTGGAATCGCACCGTGTCCCGGACGTGCCAGCGGTACATGCCGAACCGCTGCTGGCTCTGGTACATTCCCGCCTCTCCGGCCGAGATAACCTGCGGGAGGCCCAGGAACGGCGTGGAGAAGATGCCGTACTGGCCCTGTGGATGCTCGAAGTTCCATGCGCCGCCAAAGTAGTCCTCGGTGCCGGTGCCGCAGATGGTGGGAAACTCGCCGTCCCCATCCAGGTAGAACTTAACCTCGCCCTCGCCCCACCAGCCGGTGTTGTTCACCTGCCACGCCAGATAGGTGCCGACGTACTGGCCTTGCCCCTTCACCCCATCCAGCAGCGTATGGACCTCTTTATACGGTAGCGGGTGGCTCCGCCTCCACTGGGCGTGGAAATACGCCGCGTCCTCCGGCACATCTGTGAGAGAGTAGGTGATCTGGTAGTAGTAGCCGCGGCAGACCTCGTCCCAGACGTTCTCCAGGGTCACGCGAGCGGACTTCCGGAACGGCATCTCCCAATAGGAGTTGAACCCCCCCGCCGGGTTCACGGCGATCGGCAGGGAGTTAATGTTGCAACGGCGGCACCAGCCGTTGCAGAAGAAGTCTCCTAGTGGCGTCTCGATGGAAGGCTGCTGCTCGCCGTCCCAATAGACCCGGAGTACCAATCGGCGCCACCAGTCCGGATGTACCGTGTTCCAAAAGTGCTGGATCGAGCCGGGACCCTGGATGTTGGCGAGGGTGACCGTGGTCTTCGGCTCGATGTGGATGGAGGGCGAGACCTTCCAGCCCTGGCCAAGGTCGCGCGCGCAGCTCGCGCCGGTGCCATCGGCGGCCATGCCTGCCTTGCCCTTCTCGCCGGTGAAGTTCTCCGCACTGATGGAGCGTGTCTGCGCGCTGGACAAGCGCCATACGTTGTGCAGCCCTACCCCGAGCCCATCGAACGATTCCATGAGGCGTACTCTCCTGTGGTCGAATTGGCATACCGGAGGCCCGGCGAGATGGACCAACAGGGCCTTCAGTAGATGAGGGTCGGCTGTGCCAGGAAGATGGCTCCAGACGTGTGCGCGCGGCGAGCGCTGTCCAGCAGCAAGATGGAATCCCACCGAATAGGATAATGGACCACGCCGTCGTCGGCTCCGCCCCAGTGGCCCGCGTCCGAGCCGTCCATCGGGAAGGTGACGTAGCGCCAGCCACTCCAGTCGATGGCCATCCCTCCGGGCTGGAACGTCTGGCCGCTGCTATCCACGAACCGCAGCCGCGCCTGGTTGCCCTGCCCGTCGCCGTAAACCCACACTCCAAACTGTCTCGGTTTACCGCGGATGCTCTGGGCTGAGGCGTCGTGACGGACCAGGCGCACGAACTTCCAGCCCGGGTGGAAGTCATAGGTCAGCTTAACCGCGCGATGGTAGCTCACGGGAAGCCCGCGCGGTGGAGGCACGCTGGTTACCCCCTGCTCCGAAGGCACCGCAGGGTCTCCGTCCGCTACTGCCGCCCACTCTACGGCGGCTGCTGCGGACGGAGCAAGCTGCACCGGGACCAGGGTGACTTCGGGGATCTCCGTTCCGATAGCTCCGCGGTCATCGAGGAGCTGAGCGCGCACCCGGCATTCCCGCGGAGGGGGCAGGTACGGGATGCGCACAATCTGCTCCCGCTCGCCGGATCGGAATGAGACCGGCTGAGACACGGGGTCGCCGGACGCGGTATCCGCGAGCCAGACCTTGACCGTTCCGGAGAATGGCTCGCCGGAGGGATTCTCAACCCGGATCGGGAGCTGCTGATCTCCAGGCGGTAGGACGGTCAGCTTGAGCGGGTCGCTGACCATCACCAGGCTCCGAAGCACGATGGAAGGGCTCCCCGCAGTCGACAGCACCAGCTTCAGCGGCAATGGTTCGGCCGGTCGCGTCTCCGGGAGCGGAATGAGCACCTGCGTTGACTCGCCCGACTTCAGATTGGCGGAGCTCTTTGCGCTCCCGAGGATTACATCCACCGTAGCCGCTTGCGCCAACGGGTTACTCAGGTCTAGCGAGAGCTGCGGCGAGTGCGCCCCGTCTATGACGGTCTCCAGCGGCAGGCCCGTCAGTTCCTGCGCAGCGCGAAGGAGGACATTGGCGGCGTCAGTCCACAGATACTGAGGGGCGTCCGTAAGGTCAAGGGCAAGGCCGTCCGTACCAGCCGTCACGTCCGCCAGGCTGTCGCCCGTGGTGCCGGCACGGTGGAACGAGCCCGGGCTAGCGGGGATTGTCACCGAGTGCGGCGTCCGTGACGTGGTCCACCCTGCGAGGCGGACTTCCGAGCCGCGGCTAAAGAGCAGAACGTAGTCCTGGTCGCTCCCCACATCCAGCCGCTTGTTGAATGTGTAGCCGTCCAAGCTCCTATGTAGCGCCTGCATGGCCCGGTAGGCGGGCTTCGGATCGTAGACCGGCGTACGACCGGCGCTGTAGGGGTTGTGGACCGTGCCGAAGTGATGCTCCGGGTCCTTGGGATTCGTGCCGTCGTCGTGCCAGTCATACCAGATGGAGACGGGGATGCCGTTGGAGAGGTTGGTGAGGAGCTCGCGCGGGAGCAGCTTGCCCTGCCGCTCTTCCGTCATCCCGCTCCAGGCTGAGGAGTATCCCCACTCCCCGGAGATGACAGGAATCCGCTTCCCCGTGGGCGCGTACTGCGCGATCAGCGCCCTCAGACGGCGGAAATCCGCGGCAGCGGTCTCGGGATCGTTCTGCCGGTATGGGTGGACGGAAACGGCAGACCAGTAGTCCAGCAGACCTGCCTTGAAGCACGCCTCCAGGAAGGAGAAATCCAGACCGGAGGTTGCCGGACCAATATATGTTTCACGCGGTGCGGCCCGCCGCAGCGCCTTACCGGTCGCGAGGGCAAGCTGGATATACTGGTCCACGTTCGGCGTGGGTCGCCAGAAGCCGATATTCGGCTCGTTGTACATCTCCCAGAGGATGCCGCGATCGCGAAAGTGGACCGCTGCTGATGCGGCCCAACGGGCGAACGCCTGACGACCTTCTTCCGTGTGCGGCGACTGGCCGGCATCGTAGAGCTGGCTGGAGTAGTCCAGGATGAAGATCGGGCGGATGTGGTGGGGGCGTAGCGCAGCCATTAGCCGATCGTAGGCGCTGAAGTCGTACTGGCCGGGCGCGACTTCCGTCTGGTCCCACCCGAAGTCCATGCGGACCCATCGAAAGCCCGCCGCGGCGATCATCTCCATTTCGCCGGGGCGCGGGTCGGTGAAGTGGATGTTGACGCCAAGTCCCGCGGGGTCGCCCGGTGCCGGAATACCTCGCCCGGATTGCCCGACCGCCGTGAGCGCCAGTATCGCCATGGCGGAATACGCCGCCAGTTTGAGAATTGCTCGGATCGCCACCGTGGTATCCCGCGGCCGAGGTGCTGCCGCAATCCTCTATTTGGCGTGGACCGAAGGCTTCCTGCCTCAGTTCGCCCCGGGCCATCCCGGCGGCAGCACTTTTCACCCTTTCACACCGCCCACGACGAGCCCCTGGGTCAGGGCTCGCTGGCTCAGGAAGTAGACAACCAGTACGGGAATGAGCATGATCGTGGCCGCCGCCATAACGGCAGGGACGTCGCTCCCATAGGCGCTGTGGAACTTCGCGAGGGCGAGGGAAAGGGTGCGCTTGTGATCGGAGTTGATGTAGATGAGCGGCCCCAGGAAGTCGTTCCAGGCGCCGAAGAAGGTGAACACGGCTACGGTCACCGTGACCGGCCGCGCCATCGGCAGCAGGATCATCCACCAGACGGCGAGCGGGCTGGCGCCGTCGATGCGCGCGGCCTCATCCATGGCGAGCGGGATGCCCAGGAAATACTGCCGGTAGAGGAAAGCAAAGAAGGGGCTGGAGAGCCAGGCCGGCACGATGAGCGGCAGGAACGTGTCTATCCAGCCGAGCTTCCGGAAGATCATAAAAGTGGGGATCATCCCGACCTGTCCCGGCACCATCATGGTGGCCAGCATTATCATGAACAGCACGTCCCTGCCCGCGAACCGCATCCTGGCGAAGCCCCATCCCACGAGCGCGCTGGAGAGCACCTGGCCGACCACGCTGAGGCCGGCGATGACGGCCGTATTCAGCAGGAACCGCCCGAAATCGCTGTCGCTGTCGCCGCGCACCGGCCTGAGGATCCGGGTGTAGTTGCGCCACTGCGGCTCAACGCGGCGTACCCGGGTTATGGCGCTGCTGGTTACGAGCTCCGTCTGTTCGCTGCCCCTGGGCCGTATCTTGCTGCGGCCGTCTTTGAGGTCCACAAGGACAAGGATCTCGCGCCGCGTGCGGCCGGTTGTGACGTAGTCGTGCTCGTTCCAGGGCAGCAGATGGGGCCGCTCCTCGCTGACGTGCTCGCGAGACTTCAGCGAGGTGGCGAGCATCCATACAAACGGGATCATGATCGGGACCAGCCCGGCAGTGAGCAGGCCATAGAGCAGCGCCTTTTCAGCGCGGTTGCGGATGACGGCTCTCACTCGCGTGCTCGCTGGCTTTCGTAGTAGACCCAGAGGCTGGAGGAGCGGAACACCAGAAGCGTGCACAAGAGAATTAGCAAGAAGAGGATCCACGCCAGCGCGGAAGCGTACCCGATCTCGAACTGCTCGAACGCCTTCCGATAGAGGTAGAGGCCGTAGAAGAGAGCCGAGCCCTCCGGCCCGCCGTCGCTGCCGAAGAGGTTGAAGGCGGAGGTGAACACCTGGAACGCGCCGATGATCCCCATCACCAGGTTGAAGAACAGCACCGGAGAGAGGAGCGGCAGGGTCACAGCTCGGAACTGCGCCACTACGCCGGCGCCGTCTAGCTGGGCCGCTTCGTAGAGCTGTACGGGGATGTTCTGGAGCCCCGCCAGGTAGATCATCATCCCGCCTCCAACGCCCCACAGCCCCATTAGTACGATCGCGGGGATCGTCCACGCGGGAGCTCCCAGCCAG
>CAYNFH010000044.1:15237-32590 GCA_964396385.1 uncultured Chthonomonadaceae bacterium
AGTCCGGCATCCGGTTGAAGCTGACCCGGCCGAACCCTCCCGCGAGGAAGTTGAGGATGCCCTGCTGCCGGAACACCCACCAGAACAGAACGGAGCTGGCCACTGCGGGCATCACGGCGGGCAGGTAATAGAGCGTCCGGAACAGACCGATGCCCCGGAGCCGCACGTTCATAAGGAGCGCCAGAAGCAGGCCGGAGAGCAAATAGAGCGGCACACTCAAGACCACGTACTTGCCGGTCGCGACGAGCGACTTGCGGAACAGCTCGTCGTGGCCGGTCAGTAGCCAGCGGTAGAAATAGATCCCCACGAACCGTGCCATGGAGGGCGGGGCCAGACTCCCGTACCTGGTGAGGGAGAGGAGCAGCGAGAACAGGATGGGCCCCGCCCCGAACGCGAGGAAGCCGACGAGCCATGGAGATATGGCGAAGTAGCCCCAGGCCTGTTCGGCGCCTCGCAGGCGCGAACGCCGTCCGGACCGCACTACGACGCTCGTCCAGAGCGCCGCAAGGATGAGAACCCCAGCGCACGCAGAAGTCTTGATGGAGCGCCAGGGCACGGGCCTTCCCTGGTAGGAGGCCCGATCCTCCGCCAGAATCTCGTTGGCCCGCCGGTTGATGTCGGCGCAGATCGATGCCGGTGTCTGGCCTGGCTCCATGCTGCCGAATAGATACGCGGTCAGCTTCGGGTTGAGAGCTTCGTCATTCACATCCGCCCAGCGGTCGCCCGACCAGGGCGGGAGGATCCCCCAGGGCTTTCGTCCGTTCCGGTCATCCATCATGGCGACCAGGGCATATCGGTTGCGCGGCGGACCGGCGCCCGCGAGCACCGCGTCGCTGAGCGCGACCCTCCGGCGGCAGGGAACGAACAGTCCGGACGCCGCCAGTATCCTCTGTCCGTGGTCGCTGCTCAGGAACTTTACCAGCTCCCACGCTTCACGTGGATGGCGGCTCTGGGTGGTCACCCCGAAGGCCAGCGGCGCAACCATCGTTCCTCGCCCACCGGGGCCCGCCGGAACGGATGCGATGTCCCAGTCCACGCGCTCATACGTTCTATAGGTGGGAATGTAGAAGGAGCCGGTCGGCCCGTTCATGGCGAGCTCGCCTGCCTCGAACGGCCCGATCCCGGTGGTCCGTGTCTTGTTCACGTCCGTCGGCATCACTCCGTCCACCCGGGTGAGCCGGTGGAGGAATGCCACCGCCTGCACCACGCGCGGATCCTCGAACGTGGCGCGGCGGCCGTCGGGGGTGAGCACGCGCCCACCGTTTTGGTAGATCCAGCAGTAGTAACCCTCCTGCCACTGCGCGAAGGCCGCGCCGAACTGCGTGGTTACTCCGTCGTTGTCGACATGCGTGAGCCTTTTCGCCGCACGCCGGTAGTCGTCCCAGTTCCAGCGATCGGAGGGGTAAGGGACGCTGTCTCGGTCGAACAGGGCCCTGTTGTAGAAGAGGATGAAGGGGACGTACCCCCAGGGCAGACCGTACACGTGTCTCCCGCTCTCGAATGGCGCCAGAGTGACGGGGAAGAAGCTGGATAGGTCGGCGCGGTCGTCCGAGGACATAAAGGGAGCGAGGTCGCGCAGCACTCCCGACGCCACATAGTAATGTAGGCGGTCCATTCCCACGTTGACGATGTCGGGCGCGTCTCCGCCCGCTATCATCGTCTCGACCTTGTTGCCCTCGTTCTGCTTGACGAACTGGATGCGGATGTGCAGATGCTCCGCCTCAAACGCGCTGCGCGCGGATTCCGCGAACCGAACGTCGCGCTCCTGGGAGTTGATGACCCAGCGCAGCACCACGGCGTCGCGCCGCTGGGCGGGGGAACGTTCCAGGAATAACCACGCGGCAACCAAGAGGAGGATAAGAAGTGGAAGCCAGGCGGAGCGGATCACGGATGATTAGCCGGGAATGCACGGGAATGAACGGAAATCAAGCACTTTGAAGTGGAAGGTCGAATGCGAGTCCGGATGGACGCGACTTGGGGTTCCCATTCCCGTCTATCCGCGTTCATTCGCGGCCAAAGGTCTTCGCAAGCACGCGATGAACTCCCGGTTGCCGCTACCTCCGGTGATGGGCGACCTCATGGTGTCCCGGAGCTCCAGGCGAAGCTCCTCCGGTGCGAAGCGGATCACCTTGTCCAAAGCGCGCTGCCGTGCCTGTGCGTCTCGCACGATGCCCCGCGCCCCCACGGCCTCTCGTCCCGCTTCGAACTCGGGCTTCACGAGGCCTATGATGTGCCCCCCGGGCCGGAGAAGTGGCACGACGGCCGGGAGCACCAGGGTCAGGGATATGAAGGAGACGTCAACGGCTGCGAAGTCGAACGGCTCCGGAAACTGCTCGGGAGAAAGGTAGCGGGCATTCACGCCTTCCCGGAGCTCGACGCGATGGTCCGAGCGGACTTGAGGCGCCATCTGGTCGTGCCCCACGTCCACGGCCGTAACGCGCGCGGCGCCTCGCTGAAGCAGACAGTCCGTGAATCCGCCCGTGGAGGCGCCTACGTCCAGGCATATGAGGCCGGATACGTTCAGCCGAAAGTGCTTGAGGGCGGCCTCCATCTTGAGGCCGCCGCGCCCAACGTACGGCAGGGCTTCGCCTGTGACGACGACTTCCTGGTGTTCCTCGACCTGCTGGCTCGGCTTGGTGGCGATGGCGCCGTCCACCTCGACCAGTCCTGCCTGGATGAGTCCCTGCGCTCTCTCGCGGCTGGAGGCCAGCCCACGCTGTGTGATGGCCCTATCGAGGCGTTCGGGCATGGAGTGAAAGCAAGGGATGAAGGATGAAGGATGAAGGATGAATCCGGACGAGGTCATCCCTCACTCATCGCGCGCTAAAGGTTGGCTGTGTCAGTGCCGACGGAGCGCTGGAGGGCCTCCACTTGAAAGCCGGTGGTGTGCAGCCAGGAGATGGCTCGCTGGACCTCCTCCAGCGAACCTTCGATGTCGAGTTGAACGTGCCCGTAGTCATCAGTGATCTGTGCCTGGCGGATGTTGACCACAACGTCGAAATCCTTGATCAGCCGGTGGATGATGGGCGCTCTAACCTGACTGCTGTTACGAGTAGTAACGTTGACGGTGATGACCGGCATGTATTCGGGGCTCCTTCGAGCGCGGTCCTAGCCGCCGGCGATCGCGGGCACAATCGAGACCGCGTCACCCTCCTGGACCGGCGTATCTTTCCCCTTGAGGAAGCGTATGTCCTCCTCATTCAGATAGATGTTGACGAAGCGGCGCAGGTTGCCGTCCTCATCCGTCAGCCGGGCGCCTAGACCGGGGTACTGGCTCTCAAGGTCCCGTATTACTGTAGCGACCGTTCCGGCCGACGCGGTCACCGTCTCCTGCTCGTTGGTCAGCTTCCTCAAGGGAGTTGGGATCAGAACGCTTACGGGCATGTCTGCAATTCCTTTCAGGCGGTCGCCGCGGCGATGAGCTTCTCGGCGCGCAGGGCAGTGTCGAGGGACGCGAGGTTAGCCTGAATGTAGGTTGGCCGGCCCATCTCACCCGCCACCGCCTCCTGGGTCTTCAGGCCGTTGCCAGTGATTGCGAGCACCACTGTGTCGTTCTCCGGGAATCGGCCCTGCTCGGCCAGCCGTTTCGCCACGGCGACCGTGACTCCGCCGGCCGTCTCTGTAAAGATACCCTCCGTACGGCCGAGAAGCCGGATCCCCTCCACAACCTCCTCGTCCGTCACATCGTCGGCCCAGCCGCCGCTCTTCCGCACCGTTTCGGCCGCAAAGTAGCCATCGGCCGGGTTGCCGATGGCGATAGACTTGGCGATGGTGTTCGGCTTCTGGGGACGCAAGACTTCTGAGCCCTGTTTGATCATGGACGTGATCGGGCTACAACCCGAAGCCTGGGCCGCGTACATCCGCGTCGGAACTCCGTCGATAATGCCCAGGGCGGCGAGCTCATTCAGGCCCTTGTAGATCTTGGAGATCAGCGAACCGCCGGCACACGGCACGACCACGTGGTCTGGGGCGCGCCAGCCCAACTGCTCCGCGATCTCATACCCGAAAGTCTTGGACCCGTCGCCGTAGAACGGACGCAGGTTGATGTTGACGAACGCCCAGCCGTACTTGCCAGCGGCTTCGGCGCAGAGCCGGTTCACCTCGTCGTAGCAACCCGAGACAGCCAGCACGTTGGTCCCGTAGACCAGAGTACCGAGCACCTTGCCCTGCTCCAGGTCCGCGGGGATGAAGATGTAGCTCTCAAACCCACCCTCCGCGGCGTGCGCCGCAACCGAGTTGGCGAGGTTCCCGGTCGACGCGCATGCTACGACCTTAAAGCCCAGCTCACGCGCCTTCGTGAGGGCCACGGCAACCACCCTGTCCTTGAAGCTGAGGGTGGGGTGGTTCACGCTGTCGTTCTTCAGGTAGAGGTTCTTCAGGCCGAGCTCGCGCCCCAACCGCTCTGCACGGATCAGCGGTGTCCAGCCGCAATTGCGGCCGACGGATGGCTCACCATCGATTGGCAGCAGCTCCTTGTACCGCCACATGCTGGGCGGACCGGCCTCGATGGAGGCGCGCGATACTCGGGTCTTGATCTCCTCCAGGTTGTACACGATCTCCAGCGGGCCGAAGCAGAGCTCACATACGTGAACGGCGGCAATAGGATACTCTTCGCCGCATTCGCGACAGCGTAGACCCAGGACCTTCGCCATGTTCCCTCCTTACTACAAAGGCACGAAGGTCTTCTCGTCCAGCCTTCATTTGCGCCTCTGTGTCTTTGTAGTGAAAATGAAAATCGAATCAAAAACGCCCCGCGTCCGGGCAGGCCAATAGCTGCTCAGGACGAGAGGCGTGGGCATCTCGTGGTACCACCTGATGTTCGCCGGACCTTCGCAGGACCGGCCTCGGCGGGTGCCGTTCTGAGCAGATACCCTCAGAATCTACACCCTGACCCTGTAACGGGAGCCCCCCGGCGCGGCCTACTCGTCTCCTTTGGGCCGTGCGGCTCAGAAGCCATTTTCTGCGCGGCTACCCGCACCGGATCTCAGCATCCCCGGCTCTCTGTAGCGATATCTCCGCGCATACTCGTCTTCTTCAGTGCCGATATGAACTTGATTGCGGACCTCATTATATCGGCCGAGCGGACTCGGTGTCAATCCCCGGAGACAGAGTTCACGAACTCGATCATCTCCTTCTCGTAGCCAAAGTCCTGCGGCTCGTCGTCCGCCGGGCGCAGGTATCCCTCCTCCCGGATCAGGAAGTGCAGCCTTTGCCGGAGTATCTCAGCCATCGTGGAGCCTTCCCAATATGCCTTCCGCCGAAGCCACTCCCTTTCCTCATTGGAGAGCTTGACCGTCACAGAGCTATGCCTCAAGACAGTACTCCTTGAGCCGTGAATGAACGTTGATGAACGAACATTGGGGGCGCGGAATCCTGGAGTGTCACTTCAGCAGATCCCATTCACGTCCATTTGCGTTCATTCGCGGCTAATCCTCCGTGCGCCCCAGCGCTGCAGGTGGGGTGGGGCGGAGCAGCATGGCCGCGAGAATAGTGAAGATATATGGCAGGCTCCTTAGCAGCTCGCCTGGAAGCTGCACGTTTCCCTGAAGCTGGAACTGGAGCGAGTCGAAGAAGCCGAAGATGAGCGCCGCCAGCGCCGTGCCCAGCGGAGTCCACCGGCCGCAGATCACCGCCGCCAGCGCGATAAAGCCGCGTCCCGCAACCATATCATCGCTGAAGCGCCCCACCTGGCTCAGAGACAGGTACGCTCCCGCGAGGGCGGCAAGCGTTCCGGACAGGGTCACGCCCGCTATCCTCATCTTAATGGGCGCTATGCCGGCCATTCTCGCGCTTTCCGGACTCTCCCCCACGGCCCGCAGCCGCAATCCGAAACGGGTCCGGAACAATACGAATTGCAGCATAAACGGCAGCGCGATGGCCGCAATCATGAACGCGCCGACGGGGATAGTCGCGGCGACGCTCGCCTCCCGCTCCGGGCTGGCCTGGTTAAACATCCGTCTGATCAGATAGGTCGTGGACGCCAGGGCGAGGATGTTAATGGCTACACCACTGATGATGTGGTCCATCTTGAGCCGCTGGGTGAGCAGCACGTGCAGCAGACCTAGAAGCGCACCGCTTGCGAGAGTCGCGGCCAATCCCACCAAGAGGCCGTGGTCCTGTGCTATCCACATCCCGACAAACGCCCCGACGAGCATCATGCCTTCGAGAGCGATGTTGATAACCCCCACCCGCTCTGAGAGGATTCCACCCATGCCGGCAAGGAGCAGGGGCGTTGTCTGGCGGAGCGCGGGGAGAAGCAGGGGTACCGCGCCGACCACTCCGGCGTCGGCGCTCATGATGCCCTCCGCATATAGCGAACGCCTACCGCCAGGATCACCACCGCCTGTACGATGCCAGCGATCTGCCGGGGCGTAGAGGTCCACGACTCCATGAAAATGGCCCCGCTATTGAGCCCGCCGAACAGGATCGCTGCCAGCACCACCCCAAGCGCATTCAGGCCGCCCAGCAGGGCCACGGCGATGCTGTCGAAGCCGTAGCCCGCCGAGAGCGTATCCAGGTAACGGTGCTCCACCGCGAGAACCTGGACCGCGCCCGCCAATCCCGCCAGCGCGCCGGAAAGTACCATAGAGATGACCAACGTCCGAGGTACGTTAAGGCCCGCGGCCCGCGCCGCGTCCGGGTTGAGGCCCACGGCGCGGATCTCGTATCCCAGCGCCGTGCGCTTGATCAGGAATGCCACGCACGCCGCCGCGACCAGTGCAATGAAGAAGCCGGCCGAAAAGTTGGTGCCGCCGGGCTGCGCCCAGAGCTGGGCGCTCGGCAGCACGCGAGGCGTTGCGGAAGCAAGTGTATGCGGGTCCTTGAATGGCTTATTGACCAGGTAGTGGCAAAGGTTGAAGGCGATGTAGTTCATCATGATCGTCACGATGACCTCGTGCGTCCCACGCCACGCCTTAAGAACTCCGGGCACGAACGCCCATAACCCTCCCGCCGCCATGCCGGTGAGGATGGCCAGTGGGAGGTGGATGACAAAGGGCAACCCCTTGGCGGCGAAGCCCACGACGGCGGATGCCAGGGCGCCTACCATGATCTGGCCCTCCGCGCCAATGTTGAACATGCCCGCACGAAAGGCGATCGCAACGGCCAGGCCAGAAAGTAGCAGGGGAGTGGCCTTGGCGAGCGTTCGCAGGATGCTGTTCTCACTGCCGAAGGCGCCCTGGAATAGCGCCTTGAATGCGTCTACGGGCTGTCCGCCGGTGGCCCACAGCACGACCGCGGCTACCGCCAGCGCTATCGCGAGGGCGATCACTGGCTGAAGAATTCGGAGTAGTGCCGAAGGGGAGGAACGATGCGAGGTGGGGATCCGATGGCCGGATTCTGGCGGCGCTGCAGCGACCGGCGGAGGGGAGCTCACGCGCGGCCCTCTACCATGAGCCGGCCAACCGCCTCCTGCGTCGCTTCGATCCGCGGCAGGATTCCCGCCAGTTGTCCGTTATACATGACGGCAATGCGGTCCGACAGCTCGAAGATCTCGTCAAGGTCTAGCGAGAATAGCAGGATGGAGAGTCCGTTTGCCGTGCCTCGGCGTAGCGATTCGTAGACGAACCGGGTTGCCTCCACGTCCAGTCCACGCGTCGGCTGAACTGCGACAAGCAGGCGAGGCTCGCTCGCCAGTGCTCTCGCGATGACTACCTTCTGCTGGTTCCCGCCCGAGAGGGTACCGGCCTTTACATCGCCTCCACCGGCCCGGATCCGGTGATCCCGGACAGCCGTACCGCCGAGCGCGTGAACTCTGGTGAGGTTGAGGACCCGCCCGCCGCCGAACTCGGAGTCGTGCTCCCGTCCCAGCAGCATATTTTCCGCGATAGAGAAATCGAGCACCAGTCCTTCGCGGTGCCGGTCTTCCGGGATATACGCGATCCCCTGGTGCAGGCGTTCGCCGACCGTGAGGTTCGTGATGTCCTCACCTTGCAGGGTGATGCGGCCCGACTGCACAGAACGCAGCCCCACGACCGCTTCTGCGAGCTCCTTCTGCCCGCTGCCATCGACTCCGGCGATTCCCAGGACCTCGCCCGGTTGGACGTTGAGAGAGACACTGTGGATGGCGGGAGCGCGGCGAGCGTTCAAAACAGTCACGCCGGCCATTTCGAGCGTGGGAACTGGGGCAAACCGTGCCCGTTCATCCCACGGCATCGCTTGAATTGGAGTAGGCGCCGGGGCCCGGTCCATGGACACGCCTCGGATGGTGGTCCCCTGGCCCAGCATCAGCAGCCTGAGCTCTTCCGGATAAGTCTCGGACACGGCGCGATCCGCCACTCTATGGCCCCCTCTCATCACCGTGACCTGGTCGCAGTGGGCCATCACCTCCCGCAGCTTGTGGGTAACCAGAAGCACGGTAGCGCCCGAGTCTACGAGGCTGTGGAGGACAGCAAAAAGGGCCTCCGCCTCTTGAGGGGCAAGCGTCGCCGAGGGCTCGTCCAGGACCAGGATGCGCGCACCCCGGTATAGCGCCTTGACAATCTCCGCCTTCTGGAGTGCTGCCACAGAAAGGCTCCCCGCACGCGCGCGCCAGTCCAGGTCTACCTCCAGTCGCTTCGCAACCTCGCGCACCCGCCGCAGGCCATCGGCAGTCTGGATGTAGCCGCCGGCCGTCGGCTCGGCCCCGAGGATCACGTTCTCCAGCGCGGTAAGAGCCGGGATCATCGTAGTGTGTTGGGTAACCATGCCAATGCCCAGGCTGATGGCGTGCGCGGGGCTCTGGATGCGCACCTCCTGGCCCTCTACGCAGATACGGCCGGCATCCGGCTGGTACCGGCCGTACAGGATGTTCATCAGGGTGGTCTTGCCGGCCCCATTTTCCCCGATGACGGCGTGGATGGTGTCAGCCTGGACGGCGAGGGAGACGTCGTCGTTGGCTACAACTCCGCCGGGAAACACCTTCCTTATGTTGAGCATCTCCACGACGCGAGGAGGATTTTCAGTTTTCGATTTTGGATTTTCGATTTTGGGTTTTCGAATGAGAGGGGTTATCGGTTCATTGTAGCTGAATAGTCCCTCGGAACGTCACGGGAGGAGCAACGATGCCCAACACCAAAGGTCCCAAACCGCCACGGCGGTCACCCCATCCGTCGTTGAACCGGGCGGCCCAGACGGGCCGGCCAACCGAGGATGAGAAGCTGCTCGCCGTGCCCAGCTCGGACCAGGCTGCATTTACCCATACTGATCCGTGGCGAGTGCTGCGGATCATGGGCGAGTTTGTCGAGGGATTCGATGCTCTCGCTGCGCTCGGGCCGGCGGTCACCCTGTTCGGGTCCGCGCGGACCAAGGCGGACAGCCCGGTATACCTGGCAGCTACGAAGGTCGCGCGGCTGCTGGGCCAGGCCGGGTTCGCCATCATCACCGGTGGCGGCCCGGGGATTATGGAGGCAGGAAACCGCGGCGCCCAGGAGGCGGGAGTCACCTCCGTAGGACTGAACATCGAACTCCCTTTCGAGCAGGAGATCAACCCCTACGTGGACCTGTCCGTGCAGTTCCGGTACTTCATGGTCCGCAAGACCATGCTCGTCAAGTACGCGCAGGCGTTCGTGATCTTCCCGGGCGGGTTCGGCACCTTGGACGAGCTATTTGAGTCGCTTGTCCTGATCCAGACCGGGAAGGTACGCAACTTCCCGGTGATACTCTTCGGAAACTCCTACTGGGACGGAATGCTGCGCTGGATGCGCGAGCAGTTGCTGGCGGAATGCAACATCGGTCCGGAGGACCTGGACCTTCTGATCCTGACTGACTCGCCCGAGGAGGTGCGTGACATCGTCGTCCGGTCGGTGAGAGACAAGGACTGGCGCATCCATCAGGAGGAGCGGGCCCGGCAGACCACCCGAAGCGTCATGGGTGGCGAGGTCGGAAACACGGAGGCGGCTTCGTAGACGCCTTCAAGACGCGGGCTCGCTCTCTCGGGGGTCACGTGAGGATGCAGGTTGGAGCCTGCTGTTCCGAGGGAAGCCTTGGTCGAGGATGTCGATGGGGTGAAGAACACGGATCGGTATGCCTCGCTCCGCCAGGCCCTGCTGGATCCAGGCGAGGCAGCCCGGGTTGCCGGTAGCCAGTACGGACGCGCCGGATTGCGCCACGAACTCCACCTTGCGCTGCTGGAGGCGCCGCGCCATCTCGGGCTCGAACAGGTTGTATACGCCGGCGCTGCCGCAACAGGTATCTGATTCAGGCAGCTCCACCAGCTCAAGTCCCGGAACGGAGCGGAGCAGCGCCCGCGGGGCAGCGGTGATCCGCTGGCCATGGGCGAGGTGGCAAGCGTCGTGGTAGGCGACCTTGTGGCGGTATGACCCGGGCGGCGTAGGGAAGCCGATATCGACCAGGAACTCCGAAACGTCCCTGACTTTGCCAGCGAAAACGCGGGCCCGGTCGGCATAGGTCGGGTCATCGTGGAGCAGCTCGCCGTACTCCTTGAGGGTGGACCCGCATCCGGCGGAGTTCACGATGAACGCGTCGATGCTGGTCCCCCCCAGTGCATCCAGGAGCGCACGTGCCCGCGCGTGTGCCTCCTGCCTGTAACCGGTGTGTAGGTGGAGGGCGCCGCAGCAGCCGGCCGCGCGTGGGACCAGGACCTCGCAGCCGGCGCGCTGGAGCACCCGGACGGTAGCCTCGTTTGTGTCGTGAAAGAGCACCCGCATCACGCAGCCAGCAAGCATCGCGACCGTGAACCGCTTCTCGCCTACTGCGGGGTTTACTTCTGGCAGCGTACCCACTGTGACGTGATCGGGCATTGCGGGCAGAACAACCTCAACGGTCGCTGACCCGGTTAGCAGCTCCGCGGCGAGGCCTGGCATGGTCCTGCGCCGGCCTGTAAGCTTCTGGAGCAGACCGGCGGCCTTGAGCGACGCCGCCAACCGCGTCGGGTTGGTGAGCGTCGACAGCAACTGTTTCCGCGCGAATCGCTGACGCGCCGGCCGTCTGCCTTCGGTCTCTACACCGGCTCGGAACTCCTCCAGGATGGAGGCGTACTCCACGCCGCTGGGGCACGCCACTTCGCAAGCGCGGCAGCCCAGGCACGAGTCCAGGTGGCGCAACACCCGGTCGTCCTGGGGCAGCACGCCCTCCCGCACGCTCCGCATGAGGTAGATGCGGCCCCTCGGCGAGTCGGCCTCATTGCCCGTAAGCCTGAAGGTGGGACATGCGTCCAGACAGAATCCGCAGCGGATGCAGCGGAGCGCCTTGTCCTCAGTGGTCGGTTTCATTTCCAGCGCTTGCCTTCGCTATATGCCGCCCAGGAAGCGTCCCGGGCTGAAAAGCCCTTGCGGGTCAAGTGCATGCTTCAGACCTTGCATCAAGCGGAAGTCTTCTCGCACCGGCCCCCAGACATCCCCGACCTGCTGCTTCCAGCCCGGAGGAAGACAGGTTATCGCGAGGCTGCATCCCGGGCCAAGCTCCGACCGCAGCTTGGAGATGATCTCCGGCTCTACCGTCTCCGTATCGAGGGCCGCTTCGACGATGCCCGCAGGGACATTCGCCACTAAGTCCAGCGAAGCTCCACCGTCGGTCACTCTGCACAAGCTCTGGACGAATCCCTCTACCTCAGTGGGCCGGACGGCGGCACGGATCTTCAACCCTCGTATTGAACCTATGATAGCATGGCGGAGACTGTCCGGGGCCGGACCATCGACCGGCATCAGACCCTGAGTGTGCAATATCCGATCGATCTCCGCCTGCTGCCATGCAACGGCTTCGGAGCTGCCGAAGAGCCCGACGGTCAATTGCGGAGTGCCGAGCAGACTTGTGATAAGATAGTTCGGCTGCAGACGCCTCGCATGCACCTGCAGCGCCGCGCGTATCGCAACTTCGAGGTTACTAGCACCGTAAGTCACGTGGCGCCGCTCCTGCGGCAAGGGGCTGGTCTAGAACGTGACCTCCGTGATGAAGCCGAGCGTGCCCCACGAGCCCGCGAAGAGCTTGCATAAGTCGTAACCCGCGACGTTCTTTACGACCTTGCCGCCCCCTTTGACCACCGTGCCGTTGGCCAGCACCACCCGAACTCCCAGAAGTCTATCACGAGGCAGGCCATAGGCGGCCTGCCACAGTCCCTGGGCATTGGTTGCGACGATACCGCCCAGCGTAGCCCGGTCCGCACAGGGCGGATCCAGCGGAAGGAGCTGGCCGCGCGCCTGAAGCTCTGCCTGCAAGTTGTCCAGGCTCATGCCGGCGCCTGCGGTGACCACCATGTCGTCCGGAGAGTACTCCCTTATGCCGCTGAGGGAGCCGGACCGTAAGGCGGCCCAAGCGGTAGAGCGTAATGGGTTCCCCTGAGCGACGGCCGTCCCACCGCCCCAGGGCACCAGGCCAAGCTGCTTCCGGTGGGCCTGCTGAACGGCCTCGACTGCATCGGAATCCGAGCCCGGGTCCAGTTCGAGGACAGCCGCAACACCGTCCAGGATGGGAGGAGCACTGGTGTCATTCGACAGGTTGCTCGACCGGGCGCTTTGTGGAAGAAAGTCTTTGTGATTTGGGGCCATGCCCTGAACCTGCGAAACTTAGCAGCCGAAACTGGTAGTAAGCGAGATATCTGTAGAGCGGAACACGTTTCGGTCCCGGCAAGTCATTACTGCAGGCGCCGGGACGCGTTACAACTCCATACAAAACTCCATACGGGACCGGGCAGAGATGTCCGAGGGCGAGAAACAGAGATGAAGGTCGCGAGAGAGAGCATTCTGATAGTAGCAATCGGCGTATTGGACCTGACCACTACGCTGTTATGGGTTCACAATCACGGCGCCCAGGAAGCCAATCCTGTTTTCAGCTATTACCTGGCCCTTGGCCCGTTCTGGTTCGCTTTGATGAAGATGGTGATGCTGCTGGCGCCGGTATTCCTCCTTGAGTGGGCGGCCCGGCATCGACCATCCTTCGCCCGCAAGGGCGCTCGGTTTGCAATCGCCGCCTACCTGACCATGTACATAGTAGGAGTTGCGCAGCTCAATCCTCAGCTCCTGCACCCGCGCCACGCGGGCACGACCATCGCTTCGCTGGATGCCCCAACGGGTGCCATGCCGGTGGACTACGAGTCCCACAACGGTATCGATGGCGCGGGGCCGGCCCTCACCGGATCCGATTCGGCCATCGTTTACGAAGGTATGCGTTAGGGCCCTCACCCCCAACCCTACTCTCGCAATAGCAGCAGAGGGGCACTAACCTGGTTGTGGAGGAGGATCATACGAAGGCGGCGCGTGGGCGCCACTTGACCTCCACGCAGCTCTTGGCCGTGGGGAAGAGCTTGCCCGGGTTGCACAGCGTGTTAGTGTTGAACACGCCGCGCACTCGCTCCATCAACGCGATGTCCGCTTCTGAGAACAGCAGCGGCATCGCGTCTATCTTTTCGACCCCGATCCCGTGCTCCCCCGTGATCGAGCCACCGACCCGTACGCACAGCTCGAGTATCTCCTCGCCAGCCTGCACCACGCGTTTGAGCTCCTCCGGGTCCCTCTCGTCGAATAGAACGCAAGGATGCAGGTTGCCATCGCCTGCGTGAAAGATGTTGCAGATGCGGACGCCGTGCCTCGCAGAGATCACTCCTATCTCGCGGAGCACCTCGGGGAGCTTGCTCCGCGGAATAACCCCGTCCTGCGTTACGATGCTGGGCGCCAGCCGCCCTGCCGCGCCGATGCCCTTCTTCCGGGCGATCCAGAGTCGCGCCCGCTCCTCGGTGGTCGCGGCCAAACGGACCTCCCGCGCATTGTTCCGGCGACAGATATCCCGAACGCGCTCCGCATCCGTATCGAGCCCCGCCTCGAACCCGTCCAGCTCGATGATAAGAACGGCCTTGGCATCGCGGGGAAAGCCGAAATGGAAAGCGTCCTCAATAGCCTGGAGGATTAACTGGTCAATCATCTCGAGGGCGCCGGGCATAATCCCGGCGGCGATGATGTCTGACACCGTCTGGCTGCAATCGTCGATGGACTCGAACACCCCGAGCAGCGTCCGGTACCCCTGGGGGAGCGGAGTGAGGCGAACCGTCACCTCGGTTACAATGCCGAAAGTGCCTTCGGACCCTACCACCAGCCCCACCAGGTCATAGCCCGGCAGCTCCTCCACGTCGCCGCCAACCTGGACAATCTCTCCATCAGGCAAGACTATCTTCAGACCGGTTACGTGGTTGGTGGTGACGCCATACTTGAGCGTGTGCGGGCCGCCGGAATTTTCGGCAACGTTGCCCCCCACGGTGCAGGCGCCCTGGCTAGAGGGATCCGGAGCATAGTGGAGGCCCTCCGAAGCCACGGCCTTGCTGAGTCGCAGGTTGACGCAGCCGGCTTGTGCGGTGAGGCGGCGGTTGGGAATGTCCACTCGCAGGATCTGATTCATGCGGACGGTGGAGATGACTACTCCACCGCAGACTGCGGTGGTGCCGCCGCTCAACCCCGTACCCGCTCCGCGCGGAACGAACGGCACACCAAGCCGATTGCATAATCTGACTACCTCGGCGACCTGCATAGTGGACGTAGGCAGCACGACCGCGGATGGGGCGGAGCGCTCTACCGTATACGCGTCGCAGTCGTAGACGCGCAGCTCCGGCCGGTCCGCCAAGACGGACTCAGCCCCGACTATGGCGCCCAGCTCGCGGGTCAGACGGTCCAGGGTAACAGGTGTCGCTGAGGTGACTGGAGGCATACACGTGACCGATGGCGTGGGGAGAGCTGCGGTCCGCACCTCGCTAGCCCAGGAGCTCGCCGGGTCGGAACCAGAGGGCGAGCTCCGTCTGCGCCGTTTCCGGAGCGTCCGAGCCGTGTACCAGGTTCGTCTGGATATCCGTAGTGAAGTCGCCGCGGATTGTGCCCGGCAGCGCCTCCTCCGGCTTGAGAGCACCCATCATCTTGCGCACAAGGGTAATGGCCTGATTCCCCTCCCAGGCCATGGCGACGACAGGGCCTCCTGTGATGAACTGCACAAGCTCCCCGAAAAACGGCTTCTCTCGGTGCACAGCGTAGTGCTTTTCCGCCAGCTCGCGGTCCGGCCTCAGCATCTTCAGGCCGACCAGCTTGAGACCGCGGCTCTCAAACCGGCGGATGATCTCGCCGACCAGTCTGCGCTCGACGCCGTCCGGCTTTACCATGACGAATGTCCGTTCCATGAGCTCTTCCCCCCGCACTGTGTTTGGCGGATGGAGTATACCCGTGGAAGGAGGGCTGATGGCGCAAGACTGAGGGGTAGGGCATGCCAACACGCCCTACCCCTGATGCAGGTCCGACGAAGAAAGAAGGTTACTTCTTGCCGCCCTTGTGAGTGCCGCCCTTCTTGTTGTTCGGCATGGGGCACTGGGCGCAGCAGTAGTAGGTCTTCTTGCCGATCTTGACCGCGGTCGGATTCTCCTTGGTCTTCTTCGTGGAGAGCGGCATCTTGCAGACGGGACACGTCATGGCCGCGGCAACCTTCTTGCCCTTCTCCTTCTGGCCTGGTGCGGCAACGGCAACCGAAGTGGCAAGCGTGGCAACGGCGATCACGGCGGAAATGCGAGCGACCAGCCTGTTCATGAATGAGACCTCCCTGGTGTGGTGAAATTCGGAGCTTTGCCGGCCCAGCGGTGCTGCCACCGCTGCGCTCGGCTGATTATCGTAGCGAGGCAGGCACGTGGAAAGTTCCTGCGGTTGACTAAGATTCTCCAAGCTTAAGCACGCTAAGGAAGGCCTCCTGCGGGATCTCCACGTTGCCAACCTGCTTCATCCGCTTCTTACCCTCTTTCTGCTTCTCCAGGAGTTTGCGCTTGCGCGTGATGTCGCCGCCATAACATTTGGCTGTGACGTTCTTGCGGTAGGGCGCTACCCGATCCGCCGCGATGATCTTGCCACCAATGGCAGCCTGGATACGTACCTCGAACTGCTGGCGCGGCACCACCTGCTTGAGCTGCTCCGTAAGGGCGCGGCCGCGGGCATACGCCTTGTCCCGATGGGTAATAAAGGAAAGGGCATCCACCGTATCACCGTTGATTAGGATGTCCAGCTTGATGAGCTTCGACTCCTGGTAGCCGGCCGGCTCGTAGTCGAAAGAGGCGTACCCCCGCGTGCGGCTTTTGAGTTGGTCGAAGAAGTCCAGCAGGATCTCCGCCAAAGGCAGCTTGTAGTGGAGCATGACCCGGTCTGGAGCCGGGTGTTCCATCCGCACGAACTCCCCACGCCGGTCGCGGGCCAGGTCCATCACCGTACCGACGTAGGTGGACGGGATGAAGACCGTCGCATCCACGTACGGCTCCTCGATGTGATCAATATAGGTGGGGTTGGGAAGGTGCGCCGGGTTATCGATCTCTTCCGCCGCGCCGTCGGTGCGGTAGACCCGGTAAACCACCGACGGGGAGGTGGCGATGAGCTGGAGCCCAAATTCGCGCTCCAGCCTCTCCTGGATGATCTCCATGTGGAGCAGGCCCAGGAACCCGCAGCGGTAGCCGAACCCGAGGGCGGCCGAAGTCTCCGGCTCGAATGAGAGCGCCGCGTCGTTGAGCTGGAGTTTGGCCAGCGCCTCGCGAAGCTCGGGATAGTCCCGGCTGTCTACGGGGTAGAGGCCGCAGAAGACCATCGGCTTGGCCTTGCGGTAGCCCGGGAGCATCTCGCCCGCGGGATTGTCGGCGTCTGTCACGGTGTCGCCCACGGTCGCGTCTCCGATAGTCTTGATGCTCGCGGTGAAGAACCCCACCTCGCCTGTTTTCAGGAGCGAGGCGGTCTCCATCTTGGGCCGGAAGACTCCAACCGTATTGACCTCGAACTCCTTGCCGGTCGCCATGAATCGGATGCGCTGTCCGGGCCGGAGCGAGCCGTCGACGATGCGCATGTAGCAGACCACGCCCTGGTAGGCGTCGAAGTGGCTGTCGAAGACGAGGGCGCGCAGGGGAGATCTCGGGTCGCCAGACGGCGGCGGGATCTTGTGGACAATGTGGTCCAGGATCTCCTCGATACCAATGCCCTGCTTGGCGCTGGCGAGGACCGCGTCGTGGGCGGGCAGGGCAAGCACGTTCTCAATCTCGTCCCGCACTCGCTCGGGGTCCGCCGCCGGCAGGTCGATCTTGTTTATGACCGGCACGAGCTCAAGGTTGTTGTTGAGCGCCAGGTTGACGTTTGCGAGCGTCTGCGCCTCCACCCCCTGCGCGGCGTCAACCACCAGAATGGCGCCCTCGCAGGCCGCGAGAGAGCGGGAGACCTCGTACGTGAAGTCCACGTGGCCGGGCGTGTCGATCAGATTCAGCTCGTAACGGTCGCCATCTTCCGTCGTGTAGGCGAGACGGACCGCGGTCATCTTGATGGTGATACCGCGCTCCCGCTCGATGTCCATGGTGTCCAGCCGCTGGTCCTGCGTGTCGCGGTCCCCGATGGCGCCGGTGAGCTCGAGGATACGGTCGGCGAGGGTGGAC
>CAYNFH010000045.1:0-14851 GCA_964396385.1 uncultured Chthonomonadaceae bacterium
TAGGGCAGCTCGATATTTGGCAGGCGCGCACCACGGGCGGACGCAAGCGGTGGGAGCCGGCGCGGAGGATCTGGCAGGGGCGGGCCGGCGACATGCAGTCCGTTATCCAGCTCCGGAGCGGCCGCATTCTGCTGCCCATCTCCTACTGGGTGGATCGCAACTGGGGCCATCGCGGCGAGGGCTTCGAGGAATTCACCTACATGGGCTCCTTCCGGACGTCCGCCATCTACTCGGATGACGGAGGCGCCACCTGGCAGCAGTCTTCCTCCGTGCTGGAGACGCCCACCTCTACTTTGGGAGAGCTCGGCGCCATCGAGCCGGTGGTGATTCAGTTGAAGGACGGCCGGGTCTGGATGCTCATCCGCACCCAGATGGGCAGGTTCTACGAGTCCTTCTCGCGGGACGGCAGCGAGTGGACTCCAGCGGTGCCCACGTCCCTTCACTCCTCCGATTCGCCCGCCGCGCTCATCCGGCTGCGGGACGGCCGCATCCTGATGTTCATCAACGACTGCCGCCGGTTCCCGTATGCTCTGGGCGGCCGTCAGGTGCTCCAGGCCGCCGTCTCTTCCGACGAGGGGCGCACCTGGCAGGGCTGGCGCGAGGTGGTGCGCGACCCGTACCGCAATGAGCCGCCGCCTCCCAGCGGAGACCACGGCGCATCCTATGTCTATCCGACCCTCACAGCAGACGGCCAGGTCCTCTTCACCACGTGGGTGGCTACGGGCAAGAAACGGTGCGTCTACGTGTTCGATCCGGGCTGGCTGGACGAGACGACTGCCGAGGCGGGCCTGGCCGGAGATGGTGATCGCGGAACCGCGGGATCGGGCGTCGAGCCGCTTTCGGAATGGTCTGTGTTCGGCACAAAGGGAGCGGACCTGGCGCCGGATCCGGACCGGTCCGGTGCGCAGGCCCTCTTGCTGCGCAGACAGCGAGATGACTGGCCGGCCGGCGCCGCAGTCTGGAACTTTCCGTCCGGCGCCGCTGGCCGGCTCCATCTTCGGCTGCTGGTACGCTCCGGCTTCGGCGGCGCGAACATCGCGCTGACGGACCACTTCTCCACACCGTTCGACTCTGAAGCCGTCTACCACAACCTGTTCAACCTGCGCATTACGCCGAAGGGGCAATTGGGCCAGGCGACACTAACTCTGGACCGCTGGCACGACGTCGCGCTGGACTGGGACGTGAGCCGGCAGGCGTGCCGCGTCTCCGTCGATGGACGGTCGGCCGGCTCCGTGCCGCAGACCCGCAGCGCCGTCTTCGCGAACTACCTGCGCCTGGCCTCGACCTCCGCCCGCTCGAATGACGCCGGATTCCTGGTGGAATCGGTCCGCGCCGAGGTCCGCCTGCCGCGGCAATCAGAGGGCGTTGAGGCGTACAGGCGTTGAGCCGATGTCAAACCGGAAGTAGAAAGGTGAATTGCATGAAGAGTGTGCTTGTCCTTGTGGGGACCGTTGCTCTGGCCCTGATCGTCGCATCGCCCGGAGGCGCGGAGGCGCATCGGCGGGCCATTTCGCCGCCATCCTTAACGAAACTGGACGGCAGCCTGGTTCCGGCGCTCCTACCGGACGGCCGGCTTATCGGTATCGTGGATCGGGGCGGTCCTAACGGTCCGGAGGCTGCCGCGCGCTACTCCTCCGACGGCGGACAAACCTGGAGCCCGCCTCAAACCTTGTTCAAGCTCCGTGCGGACATGGGGGGCTGGGGATGCCACAACGTGCTGGTGGACCACAAGGGAGAGCTCCACCTCATCTACACGTGCGATGCGCATACGGCCGGCAAGGGGCTGTACCAGATGCACTTCGACGTGTACCACATCGGCTCCACGGACGGGCGCACGAAATGGAAGGCCCCAGTATCCGTGCGCAAAGGGTACTACGGCTCCATGCTTTCCGTCATCGAGCTAAAGAGCGGCCGGATCATCCTACCGGTCTGCTACCTCACCCCGCGCGTCTGGTCCAACCGCGGCACCGGATTCGACGCCTTCACGGACATGGGCCGCTTCAGTTCCGGCGTCTGCTATTCGGACGACGGCGGGGATACGTGGAAGATGGCCGACCGGGAGTTCAAAGTGCCCTCGCCCTACATCGGAGCGGACGGCATGATTGAGCCTATCGCCCTTCAGCTCAAGGATGGGCGCGTGTGGCTGCTGATCCGGACTCAGCTCGGCCGCTACTTCCAGTCCTTCTCACAGGACGGATCGGTCTGGTCGCCGCCGGAGCCGACGAACATCCTGGCCTCGGACTCCCCTCCCAGCCTCACCCGCCTGAAGGACGGACGTGTGGTGATGCTCTGGAACGAGTGCCTGCGGTTCGCCTATGCCCAGGGCGGCCGTCACGTGCTGCACGCCGCCATCTCCAACGACGATACACGCACGTGGCATGGATACCGCGAGGTCGCCGCCAATCCATTCGTGGACGAGCCGCCGCCTCCCAGCGGCGACCACGGCGTGGCGTATACGCTCCCCGCGCTCACGAGCGATGGTCAGATCATCACGCCTCTCTCCGTGGGCGGCACGGGCGGGATGTGGGAGCTGCGGTTCGATCCCGATTGGCTCACTGAGACGGAGCGCCGGTCGGACTTCTCTGCGGGACTGAAGGGCTGGAGCCACTTCGGCACCAAAGGCGTCGAAGCGGTGACCAACCCGGATGAGCCGAATGAGAAGGTGATGCGCCTGTCCAAGCCCGAGCCGGACTGGCCGGCAGCGGCCGTCTGGAACTTCCCGGTCGGAATGACCGGGCATCTGACCATTCGCGTGAAGGTAAACCCCGGTTTCGTGGGGGCGCGGCTGGGGCTGACGGACCACTTCTCGGTGCCGTTCGACCCGGAAGAGCGCTGCTATAACCTGTTTAATCTTCCCATCGGGGGGGAAGGCAAGCTGGACGGAGGCGAGTTGGCACCGGGACAGTGGCACACGGTTCAACTCGACTGGAGCTGCCCGCGGGAGGAGTGCCGGGTCGCCGTAGACGGCAAGGCGGTGAAACCGCTCCACATGACGCGGCAGACCGCCTCGGGGGTCAACTATCTCCGGGTCACGTCTACCGCTGAAGGGACCGACACAGCAGGAGTGCTCATAGGAAGCGTGGACGCGCGTGTTGGGAAGTAGCGGGTTTGTCACCTCGCGCCGCGGCTTTCTGCGGGGAGCGGCGGCTCTGGGCCTGTGCCTGGTGGACGCCCGCGCGGGAGCCGCCCGGCCCCGCCTTACGCCCCAGGAGGTCAAGGCGCGCATCCGCGGCCCCATTCTCACTGTGCCTACGCCCTTCACGGCCGGCTATGCCGTGGACTGGCAGGGCGTGCACAACATGGTCTGCCTGGGGCTGGCGAACGGGGTCCAGGTGTACGAGCTCACCGCTGGAAACAGCCAGTACTCCGTTCTGAGCTATGAGGAGATCAAGAGACTCACCCGCACCTTGGTGGAAGCCGTAGGCGGACGAGGGGTGGTGATCGGCGCGACGGGTCCCTGGTGGACGGGGCAGGCGGTGGACTATGCGCGTTACGCCGAGTCGGTGGGGGCCGACGCGGTCCAGGTGCTGCTCCCGCCCGGCTCCGAGGACGGCTACGTGCGCCATTTCCAGCGCATTTCGGCGGCCACGAAGCTGGCCCTCGTGCTCCAAGGAGACCCGTCGTTCCGCCTTATCGAGCGGCTCGTGGAGATCCCCGCGGTCGTGTCCATGAAGGAGGACGGCAGTCTCCAGTACTACGTGGACGTGGTCAAGCGGTTCGGTCGCAGACTGGCCATCTTCTGCGGCGGCGATGAGCAGAGATACCTGGTAGGGCAGCCGTACGGGTCACCCGCCTTCTTCAGCTTCTTCATCGCCCTGGCACCCCAGGTGACAACGCGATTCTGGTCCGCCGTGCAGAAGGGTGACATGGCCGAGGCGCGCGCTATGCTGGCGCGATACGAGAAGCCTGTGTTCGATTTCTGCCTGGCCGGCCCGCGCACCTTTGGCGCCTACTGGCGCGGTTTCCTGGAACACTTCGGAGTGGCGAAGCGGTACGTCCGCCCGCCCGAAGAGAGCTGCAGCGAGGAAGACATGCGCCGCATCGCCGATCTGTGCCGGCGCCTCGGCCTCGATTCGGGAAGGAGCTTGTCATGATGGACGCCTGGACGGCGCTGCTTCTGGCGACCGTCGGAGTCTTTGGGGGAGGGGCGGGCGCGCGGGCGGACGACGCGGCCCTGCGCGATCGGGCGCTGGAGGCGCTCCGCGGCGCGGAGTCCGGCGACGTGATCAAGAGCATGCACGCGGCCGAGGTGCTGGCGTGGGACGGCTACGGCGCCGAGGTGAGCGCCCAGTATCGCAAGCAGCTTCCTACCGCCGCCGGCCGGGCTAGGGTGGTGGTTTGGCGCGTGCTGGCGCAGTCTGACCCGGACCCCGCCGCTCGTTCCCGATACGTGCGCCTGGTCCGGGACGCGGCGCTGGACACAAAAAGCCCCGACGCGGAGTTCGATCTGGAATCACTGGCCAAGCTGGGGTACGCCGGACGCGAAACGCCGTTCGTCGAGCTCGCCGCGCACGGTGAGCCGGTGATGAAAATCCTGGCCCGGTGGGTCATCGCGAACTCGGGCCGGTCCCACGACGAGGCCTACCTGGCGGAGCTGCTTGACCTTCCCGATTCTCGTAACCGCGGGATCGCCGCGTACGCGCTGCGCTTTCTCAAACAGCTTCATCCTGAAACCATCCGTAAGCTAGAGGCAAAGTACGAAGCGGAGCCCGCCAGCGGCGCCGGACGTGTCTTTTTCGTCACCACGCTCTATACCCACGGTCCGGCACGAGACCGGCAGAAGCTCAAGCGTGAGCTTCTCATGTACGCTGATAAGGGCAACGAGGAGGCGCGCTACCAATCCCTGCTCACGGTCGGGAGGTGGGCAGATCGGGAGGACCTGCCCGAGTTCCAGCGGTATCTCTCGGATCCGGATGCGGACATCCGGATCGCGGCCTCGCACGCCATCCTGACTACGCTCCGCAGGAGGAATCCATGAATCCGGGCCTATCAGCTATCACCTGTCACCCATCACCCATCCCATGAGAAACTACCATCGCTCGGCGGAGCTCTACGAGCGTGCCCGTCGCTGCCTGGCCGGCGGAGTGGCCAGTGAGTTCCGCAAGTTCAGTCATCCCCACCCGCTCTTCTATGCCCGGGGCCACGGAAGCCGCATCTGGGATGAAGACGGCAACGAGTACCTGGATTTCACGCTAAGCCAGGGTCCGCTCATCCTGGGGCATAGCCACCCGCGCGTGCTGGAGCGCGTTACCCACGCCAGCGCGGACGGGCAGCTCTTCGCCGGGCAACACATGTTGGAGCTAGAGCTGGCGGAGTGGCTTCAGAAGCTCATCCCTTGCGCCGAGCTCCTGCGGTTCAGCCTCTCCGGCTCTGAGGCTGTACACGCGGCGCTCCGGGCGGCCCGCGCCGTCACCGGGCGCAACCTATTCCTCCGCTTTGAAGGCCACTATCACGGTTGGTTGGACAACGTGGCTTATGCTATCGCCGGCCCATCCGAGGAAGCGCTCGGTCCAAGGGAAGATCCCACCCCCGTACCCTGGACGGCCGGCCTTCCGCCGCGGGCGTTGGACGAGGCGGTGGTGGTGCCCTGGAACGACCTGGGACTGGTAGAGCGAGCCCTCGTGAGGCACCAGGGGGAGATCGCCGCGGTAATCACCGAGCCCGTTATGTGCAATAACGGCTGCATCCCTCCTCAGCCCGGCTACCTGGAGGGACTGCGCAACCTCTGCACAGAGCATGGCACCGCTCTCATCTTTGATGAAGTGATCACCGGATTCCGGCTGGGGCTTGGCGGCGCACAGGCGCACTTCGGTATCACTCCCGACCTGGCGGTCTTCGGCAAGGCGCTGGCCAGCGGCTATCCGATCAGCGTCCTGACAGGTCGCGAGCGCTGGATGCAGCCCATTGCGGAGGGGAAGGCTATCCACGCCGGCACGATGAACTCCGGAAACCCCAGCGTCGCGGCCGCCCTGGCGACGCTGGACGTCCTGGAGAAGGACCGGGTCTACGACCGACTTTTCAGCCTGGGAAACCGGCTGATGAAAGGATTACGCTCCGCCGCCGCGGACATCGGCTCTCCGCTGCTTGTCCAGGGATTAGGGCCAGTGTTCCACGTCGGCTTCACGACCAGGTCCGTGGTGCGGGATTACAGGGAGACGTTCGCCTACGATAAGGCTGCCTATGCTCTGTTCGTCGCGGCGATGCAGGAGCGCGGGATCCGCCTCATTGGCCGCGGACTCTGGTACATCTCGGCGGCTCACACAGAGCAAGACATCGACCATGTCATAGGAGCGGCTCGAGACTCGCTTCTGGAAGTAGGCCAGTGAGCAAGCGCGTGCTGTTGGCGGGGCTGTTCCACGAGACCAATACCTTTGTCGCCGGCCACACCGGGCTGGAGGATTTCACGGTCCGAGAAGGGGAAGCGCTGCTACAGTCCGAAGCAGACGCCTCCCCTCTGTCCGGCGCCCTGGCCGTGGCGGACAAACGCGGCTGGGATCTCCTACCCGTCATCGACATGCGGGCCATGCCCTCCGCTACCGTGGCCGACGAGGTGGTGGACCGGTTCTGGACGTCCTTCGAGCAGGCCTTCGGGCGCGAGGCCCCAGTAGATGGGATCTTCCTGGTCCTTCACGGAGCGATGGTGAGCAAATCGCTGGCGGACGTAGAAGGCGAGCTCCTCCGGCGCATCCGGGCGCTCCCGGGAGGGACCCGCATTCCCTTGTGCGGCGTAATGGACCTCCATGCCAACACGACGGCCGAGATGGCGCGATGGAGCACCGGCCTGGTGGCCTACCGCGAGAACCCCCATACCGACGCCCTCGAAGCAGCAGCCCGCGGCGCAGAGCTGCTGGACCGGCTGATGTGCACCGGGGAGCTGCCGGCCACCTTATGGGCTCATCCGCCCCTGGTGTGGCCGCCGACTGGCACCGGGACCGCGGAGGACCCCATGCGCGCGCTGGAGGAACGTGCCCGCGAGATAGAGGTCGAGGACCCGCACATCCTGGTGCTCAACGTCTTCGCTGGCTTTTCATTCGCCGACGTGCCGGACACTGGCGTGAGCTTCTCGGCAGTCACGACGGGGGATCCCGCGACCGCGCGCGGGTACCTGCGCGAATTGCGCGACCTGGCGGTCGCCCTGAGGCAGACTGGCTGCCACTCTGGCATGGCGCTGGATACAGCGATGGAGCGGCTGCGCGACCACGTGCGCGGGCCGGTCCTTCTGGTCGAGCCAGCGGATAACATCGGTGGCGGTGCTCCGGGCGACCTCACGCACGTGCTGCGCTCGCTGGTGGAGTGCCGCGTGCGGAACGCGGGCGTGATACTGAATGATCCGGATACAGTGGCGGCCCTCCGGGACCGACTGCCCGGCGAGACGCTTCAGGCGGAGCTGGGCGGCAAGAGCGGCGTGGTCGGTGCGGCGCCCTTTCCTCTGGAGGTGGAGCTGCTCTCCCGTGGAGACGGCCGCTTCACGCTGGAAGATCCGCACAGCCACTTGGCATCGCTCTTCGGCCGCCAGATCGACATGGGGGCATGCGCCGTTGTACGGCACGGCGGCGTCCACATACTCCTCACGAGCCGTAAGACCCCGCCCTTTGACCTGGGCCAGTGGCGCAGTCAGGGTATCAACCCGGAGGCGCTATTCGCCATCAACGTAAAGGCGGCGGTGGCGCATCGCGGAGCGTACGATCCGATTGCGGCCGCAAGTTACACGGTGGATACACCGGGACCGTGCGCCGAGAACCTCCGCCGGCTTCCGTATCGGCGCATCCGCCGGCCGGTCTATCCGTTGGATGACGGTTGACCGGAGACGGAATGGCGGTCCGAACTCCGAGGTCCGGAATCGCCGCGTCACCGTGTCGCCGCGTCTGCCTTCTCTCAGGAGCTCACGATGATCGCTCACCATACTTTCGGTTCCGGTCCCACTCTCTTACCGTTCAGTGCGGCCACACAGGTGGGGAACCTGGTTTTCGTGTCCGGCCAGGCGTCCACGGACGAAACCGGCTCGATTGTGCCGGATACGTTTGAAGGAGAGTTCCGGCGGTCGGTGGAGAACCTTCGCTGCATCCTGCAGGCGGCTGGTAGCGATCTGGACCGCGTGGTGCAGGTGCGTGCCTATGTGCGCGATCCCGCCAACTTGCCGCTCTACAATCGTCTGTATCGCGACTACTTTCCGGATCCGTACCCCGCGCGTACAACCCTCACCCACTGCCTCCCGGAATCCCTCCAGTTCGAAATCGACTGCGTCGCGGTCGTCGGCCAACGATGACTCACCCAAGTGCTACTGGGAAGTGGGAGAGGCGGCGAAGGCCGGAGGAGGTGACCAGGTAGTCCTGCTCTACACGGATGCCGGCCCGAAGGGCGTCTCCGTAAAGGCCGGGCTCGGCGGTGAATATGTCTCCTATTTGAAAGGTATCTTCCCAGTGTGGGTTCAGCCGCGGTGCTTCGTGGGCGGAGAGGCCGATGCCGTGGCCCAGGTGGTGCGGGAAGCGCCAGCCGCGGTAGCCGTCCAGCATTGCGTGCACCTCCCGGTACACCTGCTTGCAGCTCGCACCAGGTCGCACGGCCTCTTCCACGTACTGTAAGGCTTCCATCACGCGCTCGTGGGCCGCGCTCTGAGACTCGCTCGGCTTGCCGCCGACCACGAACGTCCGGCACAGATCGCTGCTGTATCCACGGTAGACCACCGCCACGTCCAGGATGGCGGTCTCGCCCTGCTGGGCCGGCCGGTTGCGCGGCAGGCTGCCCAGCGCACCGATCTGGAAGTCGTTGCCGAACTCCACCACCGGCTCGCCTGCCGCCTTTGTGGCGGCGGCGAGCATCTCTGCGTACAGCTCCACCTCCGTTACGCCCGGGCGCAGGACTTCCCGCGCGCGGCGGTACGCCGCGTTGCAGCCCGCGATGCCCGCCTCCAGCATCACTACCTCGTCCGGGTCCTTCCCGCGTCTTAGGGCGCGGATCTGCGGGGAGATGGTACGCACGGCCGGTATGCCCGCGACCCAAGAGTGCGGCGCGGCATCGGCCCCCAGGGTGTGAACACCGGTGAGGTGCGGCTGCAGCACGCGCAGCAGCTCCGCGCCGGCGTCTTCCACCAGCGTGCCGATGCGGTCCGCCGTGTAGGAGTGAAAGCTGTCCGCCACGATAGGCCCCTCAGGCGGTGAGGGTGCGACGAGGAGGCTCTCGCCATCCGGGCGGAGGAACAGCGCCGCCGGGGTGAGGACACGGCCCTTGCGCCAGTAGCCGCTGAAGTAGTAGATGTGCCGGGGGTCCGTGAGGAGTGCGGCCTCCACACCTTGCCCCGCCAGCACGCCCCGCAACCGTTCCTGCCGCGCTCGGCACCCATCCGGCGACAGCGCGACCGCACTCATAACTCTGCCAGGCCCACCGTCGGCACGGCCGCTCCGGAGACCATCCGCTCCACGGATGGCGGGTCCTTGAAGCCGGAGCCCGTGACCAGGCAGACGACCACGGCGTCCGGCGCGATCTCGCCCTGTCGCGCCGCTCGGAGCGCGCCTGCAAGTGCCGTGGCGCCCGCCGGCTCGCAGAAGATACCCTCCTCTCGCGCCAGCCGCGCCTGCGCCTCCCATACTTCGGCGTCTTCCACCACGTGCCCCGTGCCACCGGACGCTCGGCACGCGGCCAATGTCTCGTCGCCGTCTATCACGTCCGGCACCTGCAGCCCGCTGATGGCGGAGGTGCAGGTGACCGTCCGCGCGCGCTCCAGCCCGCCGCGGAGCCGGCCGGCAATGGTGTCGTTGCCCGCTGGCTGCACGCACTCCACGCGCGGGGATTCGGCCAGCCTGCCGTCCTGACAGAGCGCCTGGAAGCCGCGCGCTACCGCCAGCGTCAGGCCGCCGCCCCCCGCCGGGCAGAAGACGTGGTTCACCGGATCTCCCGCCTGTTCCGCTATCTCGTACGCGATGCTCTGCACGCCAGCCATCCCGACCGGGCTGAACGCATACGCGCTGATCTGCAGCGCGTAATCCGGCCGCTCCCCGCGGCGGCGGAGGGCCTCAAACGTGCGCTTGGTGATCTCCGGGTCGAGCCCGAAGCCCCTCACGCGGAAGATGCGCGCGCCCAGCGCCTGCATCTGCCGGAGCTTGCTCTCCGGCGCCGTCTCCACGATGGCGATCTCGCAGGCGATCCCTGCTACAGCGCAGTAGGCGGCGAGCGCAGCGCCGGTATTGCCGCTGGAGGTGGCGACGCACTGCGCGCGGCCTTCCGCCAGCATGCGCGAGACGGCGGCGGCGGCGAAGCGGTCCTTGTAGGAGCCGCTGGGGTTGCCGCTCTCCACCTTCAAGTACAGTTGGTACAGCCCGGAAGCGGGACCGATGCGCTGGGAGGCCAGCAGCGGCGTCTCTCCCTCGCCCAGGCTCAGCCGCGCCTCGGGCGGCGCCAGCGCGGCCACGTCCCCCCACCGCCAGATGCTCATTGCTCCCCCGCCCCCAATAATGGGATAGCCTGTTCGGACTGGTACCAGATACTCATCAAAACTCCCCTGGGAATTGGAGCCGCTTGAGGCCGTACCCCAGATGATGGTGGGTCCAGCCGCCGTCGATGAGGAAGCGCGCGCCTGTCACGTAGCTCGCCTCCGGGCTCGCAAGCCAGACCAGCGCCTTCGCCACCTCCTCTGGCCGGCCCGGACGGCCCAGCGGCACCCCGTCCTTCGCCGCTTCGTATACCTGGTCGGCTAGGCTTCGCCCGCCGGGGCCGCTATAGTCGCCGCTCATCTCCGTATCGATCCAGCCCGGATTAACGGCCACAACGCGGATACCGGAGGGTCCGTAGAGCGCGGCCAGCTCGTAGGTCAGCCCGTCCAGCGCGGCCTTAGCCGCGACGTAGGCCGGGCTGGTGCCGCCCGCGCGCTCCGACATCATGCTGGAGATATTGAGGATAGCCCCCCGGATTCCCCGTTCTTCCATGGCCTGCGCGGCCCACTTGGCCAGGAACGCGGGAGCGGTCAGGCTAATGCGCAGCGTGCGCTCCCATGTCGCCACCTCCATCGCGCGCATCGTCTCGTGGGTCCGCCAGGCAGCGTTGTTGACGAGGACGTCCAGGCGATCCCAGTGGGCAACAGTCGTGTCCAGCGCGGACCGGGCCGCCTCCAGGTCGGTGAGATCGACAACATGGACGAGTCCCTCGGCTCCTTCCGCCCGTACGTGGTCCGCCTCAGCGGCCAGTCTCTCAGTGTCCACGTCCAGCAGCGCCACGTTATAGCCCGCCGCCGCAAATGCCCGGGAGGCTGCCGCCCCTATCCCCCGTGCGGCGCCGGTTATGAACGCAACCGAGGTTTCATTGCTCATACGGCAACTCCAGGACTACTCCGAGGCTATCTCCCGCTTCCACGCGCGGAAAGGAGCGCAGTACCAGTGCAATGCCGCGCTGGACGGACCGCATTGGAGTTACCTCTTCACCCAGCGGGTCTGTCACCGTCCCCAGCAGGTCGCCGGTCTCCACGCGGGCGCCGAGCGTCACGGCCGGTTCGAAGTAGCCCGCACACGGAGCAGCGTTCTGAACCTGCATATGCCCGGATCCTCTTCGCGCGTCCTCCACCATGTGCTCGATCCGGTACGGAGGGGGCTCGCGCTCTATCATGCCCAGCTCGGCCATCACATTGAGACAGCCATCCACGTAAGCCTCCACCCCCTTCGGATTACAGCCACCTCCGCCACCGTACTCCGCGTAGATGGCGGGCACGTGTGCGTCCCGGGCCACTGAGAGGGAGCGCCCTTCCAGGTCCGCGCTCGTGCCCCACACGATGGGCAGGTTGAGAGCGCGCGCCATTGCCCGCTGGATTTCGAGGATCCGGGAGTCCGGATGGAGCGTGTAGCCAGCCAGGGGGTAGATTGTGAGGGCTGTGCCCCCCGTGTGAAGGTCTATGTAGTAGTCCGACGAGCGGATGAGCCGCGTCAGGGCGTGCGCGATCCGTTCCGTGATGGAGCCGTCTGGCCTTCCCGGGCAGGTTCGCGCCAGGTCCAGTCCATCGCTGGCGGTTCTCTGGCCCCGGCCGAAGGCGTCTTCGTTCACCACAGGGACAAGTGTGACCCGGCCCTTCAGCTTCTCCGGCTGGAGAAGTCCTACAAGACGGCGAATTGCCGCCATAGGCTCGAACTCATCGCCATGCACGCCCCCCGTAATGAGCAGATGTGGACCGGTGATGCTGCCGTCGATGGTCTTCCTATGCAGCCTTATAGATCCGTTCGCTGGAGTGCTATCTCCATCTGCGAGGCCGTTGCGTTGATTCTGGGAAACCACAGACCTGATTTCTAAGGGACATCTTCAAAGCCCTGCTGCTTTCCGGTGGGTAGATTCATCCGGCCGGGGCCATTCGGATGCGGTTCCAACTGAGACAGAATAACGAGGATGGTCAGGGGTTGGCCAAGCTACGACTTACTGGCGGGCTCGGTCCTCACTCGTTTTTGGCGGAAGGGATGGCCGCAGAATGGCGCGGGCACAGATGCGATGGGCCAGAAAGGTACGAGAAGGTACGGAAACGGAGAGGGCGGGATTCGAACCCGCGGGCCTCATCGGCTCACTCGTTTTTCAAGCTGGAGGCAGTCCGTGCCGCGCTCTCCTCGCAGCTCCCGGTAGGGCCTCTTTCGTGCTCTGGGAGCCGCTCTCCTTCCCTTCCTCTGCGCTCCAGTTTGTCCCCTTCCCGCCGGGTTCGTTAGCAAGATGTTAGCAGGAACGTTTCCTCGCGGGGGCCCCTGGCGCCGCGTGGTGGCATTGCGCCCCGCCCCCTCTGCAAGTCTTCGCCTATGGTTCTCCCGCTTTGGAGCACCTCCAGTCACCGCTGGACGTAGGTGTGCACGTGGGGCGTGAGGCCCTCCAGGTTGTAGTCTAGATCGTGTACGTATGGCTTCACCAGATAGGGAATGGGGTGGTAGTCAATAGGCACCGCAACCATGTCATCTACGGCAATCTGATCGGCACGAGCGTAGTCGAGGGCGCGCTTGGCTGTGTCCGGTTCTGCATCCCCGGAGTCCACAGCCTCATCCAGATGCGGGTTACTGTAGCCGAAGGTGTTGAAGCGACCACCTGTGCGCATGAGGACTGCTAGGTAGTCGTGCGGGTCCAGGGCCACCCAGCCCATCATGTAGAACGGCATTCGCTTCTTGCCCGCATCACCGAAAAAGGTAGCGGCCTCCCGCTCCCGCAAGTCAATGGCAATCCCTAGGTTCTCCTTCAGGTTGTCCCGGATGATAGCGGCCGTTGCGCCAATCTCCGGCGGCTGCTGAATATACTCCAGCACCAGGTGGGGGAACGGATGGCTCGCGCCGTAGCCCGCTCCTGCCAGCAGGCGGCGGGCATCCGCCGGGTCAAAGGGGGCTGATTTGAGGCGGGGGTTATATCCCAGGGTCCCAGGCGGCAGAAAGCCGGTCGCCTTCAGCATCACGCCGTGGAAGGCAATGCGAACGATGGCGTCCCGGTCTATCGCTTCCGCAAAGGCGCGACGCACCCGCCGGTCCCGAAAGGCGGGCTGGCGCTCCGGCTGCATAACCAGATAGTTGACGCCGGCTAAGGGCATCAGGAGCGACTGACCCGCCAGTTGAGGGTCGCGCTGGTCCTTAGCGTAGTCGGCGAAGCTGTCACGGCAGAGGTCGGTCTCACTGCCGTCGTACTGAACGCGGGCGGTGTGCGCATCAATCACAATAGGTCGCTCGATGCGGTTTATCTTTGGCCGGCCCCGGTAGTAGGCGGGGTTGGCCTCCAGTACTACCCGTCTCCCCCGCTGGTACTCTGTGAGCCGGAATGGCCCGGTGCCGATGGCGTTGCTCGCGTCGATGTGTCCGCCCCCCTTCTCCACCGCTTCCCGGCAGTAGACCGCGACGTTGGTCAGCTCGGCCAGCAGATAGGCCGCTGGCCTCACCGTGGTAATTGCCACCGTCCTGGGGTCGATAACCGCAATGCCCGCGCAATCCCGGGTTTTGCCCGCGAGGACGTCTTTAGCGCCTACAATCTGATCCAGCCAGGCCGGCGCGATGGGAGACTTGGTCTCCGGCAAGAGGGCGCGTTCAATGCTCCACTTCACGTCGGCGGCCGTGACGGGTCGGGCGTAGGGCGGGTGGAACGTGGCTTGCGGGTTGAGGTGGAAGGTGTAGGTGCGCCGGTCCGGGCTCAGCTCCCAGCTATCCGCCAGCCACGGGCCGATGCGGGAGTTCTTATCATAGAGCACCAGGCCTTCAAAGATGTTCTGCAACATCTCGCCGGTGTTGGCCGATTCCACTACCGCAAGGTCCAGCGACTTCGGCTCCTCAGCCAGCGCATAACGCAGCACGTCGCTTTGGCTCCTGCGGTGGGCACAGGCAGTACCGGCTCCAAGGATGCCAAGGACGGCAATCAAGGGAACCAGGTTGCGCAAGTGTCTGCTCATTGGTATGTTCGGTACTAACTGGAGTGAACAAGCCCCTCGTGCACTACAGGTCCCGCCCGCTTCCGGCGGTCCAGGAGCGGCGCCGAGGCTGCCATCACTCTGCCAAGAGCACGAGTGGGTACGGGCGATGGTGCCAGTATGACGGATTAGTAGCCTCTTGTGTAGGTGTGTAGGTGACCAGGGGCGGAATCCTCAAGGATGCTGAGCCCCCCCGGCCTCCGCTCCAGAGCGCGGTCGGCGAGGACGTGAGGGCGCTCGAGTACGACGGTGAGGACCGCCCACGGGAGAGGCTAGCACCGTCGAGTGCAGCTTCGGCGTCGGCCCGTCCGAGTAGCTCTCTCCCAGACCGGCGGAAGGACCAGCCGGTCTATCACTTCCGGTCTGTCCGCGTTGCCCGTGCCTATAAACAATGCCGCTGGGGACCACTGCTCTAGAATTCGCTCCAGGATACCGCATGCCTGAGTGGGCACGCTCGACCGC
>CAYNFH010000045.1:14861-31333 GCA_964396385.1 uncultured Chthonomonadaceae bacterium
GCACTCGCTCGTTGAAGGCGTCAGCCGAGAGGTGCAGGAACTTTCCCCGGCACAGATGCAGGGTCGCAGAAAAGACGATGACGCCTCGCAGGGAGATTTGAACTGCGAGGGAAGGCCTGCTGGGATTCAAATAGACAGAACAGACCGACTCCGCCGCCCACGCGGGGTCGGTGAGGCGAACTGCGATGCCACGAGTAAGCGTCCGACTAACTCCCGTCCCGCAGCACGGGCAGTACTCCACGGGCAACGGCTGGTCGATCATTGCCAACTTCACGTTCGGGCCGATGGACGCCAGTTCCGCTATGACCTCGTCCGTGAGACGGTCTAGGTCTCCGTCGAGCAGGTGGAAGGAGCGGGCGTACTCGATCCGCTCGTCCGGCCACTGCATGACGAGCTGGAGCGAGTGGATCAGTTCCTCGGTGCCGTAGCTGGACAGGGTCGCCAGAACTCCCGGTGCCGGCTTTCGGGCCTCCGCCACGAACGCCTCCCACGATTCCTTTGACCGCAGGATCTGCGATTCGCCGAGCTCCAGGTGATTCAGCCGCCTAGTGTACGCGCGCGGCCGGTGGTGCCGGTCGTGGTCCTCCACACAGAGCACGGCGAGGTTCGCGTCTACGGTATTCGACCTGTCGCCGTCGACATGGTGGAGGTCAACGCCGATGCCGCGCCGCTTGCAGACGCAGCAACGCGATGCGTTCGCCGTAAGTAGGCGCCGCCGTTGGGCCCGGGTCGGGTCGACGCGCTCGGCTGCCACCAATAATGCCTAGACCTTCCGATGAACTGCGGCCACGTTTCGGCGAGCGTCGCCGGTTTCGAAGCGGCATTAGCAAGATGTTAGCAAGGAGCCCCAAGAACAGGTGCCCTGAGGCGCTTGCATTGATTGCTTTAAGCACGGAGAGGGCGGGATTCGAACCCGCGGGCCTCATCGGCTCACTCGTTTTCAAGACGAGCTCCATAAACCACTCGGACACCTCTCCGCGTCACGCGTAGTATAGCCCCACAGCCCCCGCACCGTCAAACCGCCCCCGTCACGACGGGACGGTTCTCACTGGCCGGGCGACCTCAGCCCCCGGCACCACCTTGGCGGGCAGGGACGCCCGCCGCAACTCGGTGCCGGTGGATTCCCCCAGTATTGGGGGTTAGGGGGCCACGCCGCATCGCCCTTGACAAGCGAGCGGTCATTTGTTACACTTCGCCCGGCACCACTGAATTCGAGCAAGATGACGCTGTCTGAACCGGGATGACATCCGGTCGGACCCCTTTCAAGGAGCCCGAGCCGCCACGCGCATCCGCGCAAGGCGGTCGGGCTTTCGTGCGTTCATCGGCCGCGAGCAGGCCGCCAGGAAAGAGCCATGGAAAGTGAGCACAACGTTGCACACCGGAGCAGCAGCCCGTCCCTCCGCATCGCCCGGAGCTACCTCGCAACAATGCCGGATGGGGACCACTCCGGCGATCACCGCACACCGGCGGAGCCCGCGCCGCCGGCCGCATGGCCCGTGCTGGACCATGCCGCCTACCACGGGCCGGCCGGAGCTCTCGTGCGGGCCATCGAGCCGCACACGGAGGCGGACCCTGTCGCCCTCCTGGGCCAGTTCCTGGCCGGCTTCGGCAGCCTCATCGGCCGCTCTGCCCATTTCCGTGTCGAGGCGGACCAGCACTACGGCAACCTCTTCCTCGTCACCGCGGGAGAGACCAGCAAGGGCCGCAAGGGCATCGCCTGGAGCCAGATTCGTGCAGCGCTGCACACCATCTCCCCTCAATGGGTGGAGAACCGCGTCAAGTCCGGACTGAGCTCGGGGGAGGGCCTCATCTGGAACATCCGAGACCCCGTGGAAGGAATACAGGCTGGGCGATCCCACCGCCGACGAGATACTCCGCGCCCTCCGCGCCGCGCCAAACGGCCTGACCCGCCTGAATATCCGCGACCTGTTCGGCGGGCACAAATCGTCCGATGAAGTCGCCCGTGCGCTTGGTGCGCTCGAATCCGGGAACATGGCAAGGAGGGAGCAGCGGGAAACGGCCGGCAGGCCAGCAGAGGTGTGGCGCGCTCTGTAGAGAATGCGGATCACTCCCGCCGCAGGCGCATCCTGCCCCCTTACTGCGCTTATTGCGCTTACTGCGCAACATGAGAATCCTGCCCATTTTGTGCTTAGAATGGGCGCTGCGACCCCCTTATTGCGCTTTCTGCGCTTTCTGCGCAGCCTCTACCCATTACCGCGTATACGCAGGCGCCGAGCTATTGCAGAGGCAGCTCCAAATCTGGCGCCACCGCTCCTCCGAGATCGCCTGATTTAGCCAATGTTCAATTTGTGATCGCGATCTCAAATTCGCACTCTCAGTCCTAATCAACATCTGCCACGCACGCTGGGGTGAATCCATGCCGCCGGGCCGCGCGCGGCTAGACACCCCCGAGCGCAGGTGAGTCCCGCCACAGCCGGGCAGCAGCCGGCCCGCGGGAACCCTCTATGAGCTTGCCAAGCTGCATGCCAGCAGCAACGCCGCACGCGGGGCAGCAGCCGGCCCGCGGGAACTGTCCCGAAGGGACGGTCGCGGTTCCGGCAATGCCTGCGAAGCCCGCGCAGCGGCTCGTTATGAGGGGAGACTGAGGGGGCGAATTAAGCCCCCTCAGCGGGAGCACGAGGGCAGAGCCCTCGGAATCTGCACCCTTATTGCGCTTATTGCGCTTACTGCGCAACCTGAGAATCCTCCCCATCTTGAGCTTGAAACGGGGGCTGCGCCCCCCTTATTGCGCTTTCTGCGCTTTCTGCGCAAAATCCGGCCATTACCTCGAAGACGCTCGTGCCGAGCTGCTGGAGTATCAGCTCCGAATTTGGCGCCACCGCGCCAACTTATTAATTTGAGACAATGTCTCACTCCCCTCTCCGGATTCCGGATATCACGACTCACGACTCACGACCTACGACTCTGCAAGCAATGTGGCGCCGCCGCTGCAATTTGACACGCCGCGTGTCAATTTAAGACAATGTCTCACTCATCATAGCTGAACCAGCCCGGAGGGCTCTATGAAGATCCACGAATGCACCACCTTTGCCACCCGCATCGTTTCGCTCGTCCGCATCAAAGCCGAGGATGGCGCCGAAGGTTGGGGCCAGACCGCCCCTTATAACGCCGACATCACCGCCCAGGTGCTGCACCGCCAGGTCGCTCCTCACCTTCTTGGACGGGACGAGGAGGACATCGCCGGCCTCTGCCGGCAGGTCCTCGAGCGCGAATACAAGTTTCCGGGCTCCTATGTCTGCCGAGCACTCGCCGGAGTTGAGACCGCGCTGTGGGACCTGCGCGCCAAGCGCGAAGGCAAGCCCGTGTGCGCCCTCCTCGGCGGACCGGAGCGGCCCGCGCCGGTGGCGGCCTACGGCTCCAGCATGCGCCGGGACATCTCACCGCAGGAAGAGGGCGACCGCCTCGCCCGGCTGCGGGACCAACAGGGCTTCCGCGCCTTCAAGATTCGTGTGGGCAAGGAGTGCGGGCACGATCACGATGCCTGGCCCGGGCGCACCGAGGAGATCATACCAACCGTCCGCCGCGCAGTTGGAGAAGACTGCGTGCTCCTGGCGGACGGCAACAGCGGATTCATGCCGGCGAGAGCCATCCAGGTCGGCCGTCTTCTGGAGGAGCACGGGTATGGCCACTTCGAAGAGCCCTGTCCCTACTGGGAGCTGGAATGGACCGCGGAGGTAGCGGCGGCGCTGGACATTCCCGTCGCCGGGGGCGAGCAGGATACCGACCTGGCGCAGTTCCGGCGCATGGTCCGCATGGACGTCGTGGATATCGTCCAGCCGGACGTCTGCTACCTGGGCGGCATGTCCCGCTCGCGCGAGGTCGCGGCCATGGCGGCGGAGCGCAGCAAGCCGTGCACACCGCATTCGGCCAACCGATCGCTCGTCACCGTCTTTACCATGCACCTGCTGGCTTCCATCCCGAATGCCGGCCCCTTCATGGAGCTTTCCATCGAGCCGGCTCCCTGGGCCGAAGCTCTGTTCGAGCCTGGCCTGGAGGTGAGGGACGGCCGCGTCCCCTTCCCCGCCGACGGCCCCGGTTGGGGCGTCCGTATCAACCCCTCTTGGCTGGATCAATCGACGCGCCAAACCAGTACTCTCGCTTGAGGACAATCACCTGAACACCTGAACACCTGAACACCTGAACACCTGAACACCTGAACACCTGAACACCCTTCCCCTGTCACTGATACAATAGACCGTCGTCTAGGAGTATAGGCGTACCACCCCGAACCATGCCTCGGGACATCGCTGCTGGACATCTGCAGCGCCGGATAGACCTCGCCTTTCACCCGCACCGAGCGGGCCGGACGGACAGAGTAGAAGAGTATGTACAAAAGAGAATCGAACCACACGTCCGCACGTCGCGTGATCTGCGTGCTCGCCTGCCTCCTCCTGGCGGCGCCCGCCCTGGGCCAGAGCAAGGCGCGCGACAGCATTCTCGCCATCCAACGCCAGGTGGACACCATCGAGAGCGGGCTGGTCAAGAGCACCGTTGGCCTGAGGCTCGGCGGTGTCAGCGGCTCCGGCGTCATCATCTCGCCCGACGGCTACGTGCTAACCGCCGCTCACGTCATCCGCGGCGGCCAGCGCTGGCGCTGCTACGTCGTCATGCCGGATGGCTCCCGCACCCCGGCGGATGTGCTCGGCTCCAACCGGGACGATGACTTCGGCCTCATCAAGATCCGCGACGCCAAGGACCTGCCCGCGGCCCAGCTTGGGGACTCGGCCGCCCTCCGTCGGGGAGAATGGATCCTCGCCACCGGCCACCCCCTCGGCGTAAAGACGGGCCGCCCGCCGGTCCTTCGGATCGGCCGCGTGCTCCGGCTCGATCAGGGACACGACGGCCGCGAGCCGCACCTGATCACCACGGACGCTCCGCTCATCAGCGGCGACAGCGGCGGGCCACTTTTCGATCTCACCGGCCGTGTCGTCGGTATTCACAGTATGATCTCAGACGGCGGCCGTCGCATGGTGAGCCTCCACGTGCCCATCAACCTGGCGAAGCGTGTGCTCGCCCAGATGAAGCAAGGCGACAACCCGTCCAACGAGGAGATCGAGCACAGCCCCTTCTCCAGCGCCATGCGCAATGCGGAGGCGTCCCTGCGAGATTCCGATAAGGCCACGGCCATCCAGGCCGCGCTCCGGGCTGCCGAGCTTGACTCTACCAGCGCCATGGCCCGCGTCCTCCTCGGTGAGGCGTACGCCCGCAACGGCCAGACCGGGCCCGCCGTAGCCGCTGTCCGCGAGGCCTGCTCTCGCGGGTTCATCGACGCCGCGTTCCTGCGGCAGGACTACGACTTCGAGCGCCTGCAGTCCAATGCGGACTTCCAGAGCCTCCTCATCCATCTCGAAGCCCTCAACGGCGTCCCCGGTGAACGAAAAGGCGATCGCGCCTTGCTGGCCACCGTGGCCCGCACAGAGCCCAACCTGGGGCACGGCGTTGTGCGCGTCGAGGGTGCGAATGGGGACGTGGCGCTTGGCGCAGTGGTGTCCGCGGACGGCGATGTCCTTACCAAGGCCAGCGAGCTGCCGGAAGGTACCCTCCAGTGCGCCCTCCCCGACGGTCGTACCGTGCCGGCGGAGCGCAGGGGCGTGGACTCGGAGTGGGACGTGGCGCTGCTGAAGGTAAAGGCGCGCGGCCTGGAGCCGCTGCCGCTCGCCGATTCCGCTGCTCTCGGGCACTGGACCATCTCGCCGGACCCGTCCGGAGCCGTCGAGGCCGTCGGCGTAATCGGTGTTGCGGACATGCCGGTCGAGGGCCATGGAATCGCCCCCAAGCCGACCAGCAAGGCCTACATAGGCGTCCGGCTGGATCAGGTCGACCTGGCTACGCTGCGCCAGCTCGGTCTCACGGGCGGCGTGCCGGTCTTCGTTGAGCCCGGGCAGCCGGCCTCACGCGCCGGCATGAAGACAGGAGACGTCGTTTACGAGCTGGACAACCACCCGGTCGCGGATGCGGAGCAGATGATGGACCTTCTGGTCGACAAGAAGCCCGGGGACTCTCTGAGCATTCGGGTGGCCCGCGGCCAGGGGCGGCTGAAGCTGAACGTCAATCTCGTGACCCGACCGGCCGACCTTCCCGGTCGCGGGGGTCTCGCGGAGATGCTGTCCGGCCAGGTCAGCCACATGGCGGGGCCCTTCCCGCACGTGCTGCACCACGATGCCGTGCTGCCCCCGACGGATATGGGTGGCCCGGTACTGGACACGGATGGCCGCTGCATCGGCCTCAATATCGCCCGGGCGGACCGCACCTCCACGTACGCCATCCCGGCCAAGGACCTCCAGGCCATCTACTCCCGCCTGAAGAGCAAACTGTAGAACCCGTCCCATAATCACTTGCGACGTTGCTGTAGGGGCCGGGCAGCCTTCCCTTTGGAGTGCGGTGACACTTGCCACCGCTTTCTCTCTACCGATATCGGGAACGAAACGGCAAAGGCTGTAGGGGCCGGGCGCTGTCCCGGCCCTCCTCCGGTCCGCGATGGCGGACTTCGCATTTGTCTTGCCCGCGACTTCAGTTGCCGGGCGTCGGCCACGAATCGACGGCGGGAGACCGATTCTCCGGTCTCCCGCCGTCCCCTACTGACTACTGACTACTGACTACTGTACTTCCCCCATCTGCTTCCGCAGATTGTTGATCGCATGCCGGAGCAGAGAGCGCGTGGTGGCCTGCTGCACGTCGAGGAGCGCCGCGATGTCCTCAAAGCTGCGGTCCTCATAGTAGCGCCATATCAGTACCTGCCGCTGCCGCTTGGGCAGCTTGCGGATCGCCGCGGGCAGGAGCTGGATCACCTGCTGCGTGGATATCTTCTCGTCCCATTCGCGAGACGGATCTACCCGCTCCCCCATCTCTCGGATGCCGCTGACGGCCTCCAGCGAGACCTCCCGCTTGTGGCTCCTCCAGCCGGACCGCGCGTATGTGTACACCGAGGCGTTGAGCTGGCGGACCAAATAGGGCTTCAGCGGGACCCCTCGAGCAGGATCGTAGGCTTCCAGGAGGTCCGTGAACCGGCAGTAGATCTCCCCTGCCAGGTCCTGCCGGATCTCCGGCGTGTCGCCGTACTGGCGGATCAAGCGCCGCACCAGCGGCTGGAATTCGCTCCAGACCCCCTCCCCGCGGCGCAAGAGCTCCAGGAACCGCAGGAGTAGCCGCACATCGCCCGGATCCATGGAAAGGAAGTGCGCGCCGTAGACCACGCGGTCCTCGGTGGCGGAGCGCTGCCAGGCGATGCGGACCCGCGAGCGGATAGAGGTCAGCTCGGCCGGCACAATGTCCAGCTCGAGTGTCTCCGGCGTCACGATTCTCCGTGGCGCCGTAAACGACAGACCCGTTCGGCTGATGTTCAGACTCTCCGCCCGGAGAAGCTCCTCTCCGTTCCGGACCCGCACCGGCCATAGGGAGACGTGGCGCACTGCCAGTCGCCGATCAGATTCCTTGAGCGTTGCGGTAGTGCTGACGTTCTTGCGCGCAGCGGTGGACAATTCTACCTCTTGCCTCCTTGGATGGGTGGCCGGCGTCCCGTCGCCGCCAGAGGGCGGACAGCCGCTCATGGCTGGAGGGCGGCCTTGGGAGGACTGCGCGGGATGCGCGCGCACGGCTGATGGTGGAGCTTAAGATGGCGGACGAAAGCGTCGGGGCTTCTGGTCAAATGGTCGGCCATCCGCCATCCTCACCTCACTGTTCATCCTGCCGGTTCTCGGCTAGTCGGAAGCATTGACCCCTCCGTACGAAGGATTCCGGCTGCTCCCCCAGTATTGGGGGAGGGTACCCAGCCCTGCCGGGGTACCCACGCCCGCCACTGGTCCGAGGGCGTGGGATGGTCCGAGGGGCGGGAGGGGGCTTCCGCAACCTCTCACCTCTCACCCCTCACCTCTCACCACTCCTTCAGGTAAAATCCCCCCATGGAAACCCTGATTGACGAGCGCGTGCCGATGGTCGGAGAGAACGTGACCCGGCTCGTGCCCTACCGGCCCGGCAAGCCCATCGAGGAGGTCAAGCGGGAGCTCGGGCTAACGGAGGTCATCAAGCTGGCCTCCAATGAGAACTCGCTGGGCCCGTCGCCGCTTGCAGTCCAGGCGCTCCGCGAGGCCGCCGAGCGTGTCCACCTCTACCCGGACGCCACCTGCTACGAGCTGCGGGAGGCCGTTTCCGCCTATCTCCGCGTGCCGGGGGATTGGCTCGTCTTCGGCAACGGCTCGGACGACGTGCTCCATCTGCTTGGCGTGACGTTCCTGGAGCCGGATGACGAGGTGATCCAGGCCTATCCCAGCTTCGTACGCTACGAGGCGGCCGCCATCCTCAACCACGCCCCCTGCCACCTCGTCCCGCTGCGCGACTGGACTCACGACCTGGACGCGATGGCGCAGCGAATCAACGAGCGGACGCGACTCATCTTCATCTGCAATCCGAACAATCCCACCGGCACCAGCGTGGGGGCGGAAGCGGTGCGCCGCTTCATGGACGTGGTGCCGGAGCGCGCCATTGTGGTCTTTGACGAGGCCTATTACGACTACTCAGAGCGGCCGGACTTCCCGGATGCGCTCTCCTACATATCTGCTGGCCGCAACGTTGTCGCGCTCCGCACGTTCGCCAAGATGTACGGCCTTGCCGGAGTGCGAATCGGATACGGGATATCGACGCCGGAGATCGCCGGCTACCTGGACCGCGTTCGTGAGCCGTTCAACGTCAGCGTGCTGGCCCAGGCCGCGGGCGTCGCGGCCCTTCAGGATCTGGCACACGTCCAGCGGACGCGCGAGATGAACGCGGCCGGCAAGCGGTTCTTCTACGACACATTCGATCGCCTGCAGCTCAGCTACGCGCAGAGCGACGCCAACTTCGTCTGGGTGGACGTGGGCCGGCCCAGCCGCGCCGTATTTGACGCGCTCCTGAGGCGCGGCGTCATCGTGCGCACCGGCGACGTGTTCGGGGCGCAGACGCACCTGCGGGTGACCATCGGCACGCAGCAGGAGAACGAGCGCTTCGCCTCCGCCTTAGAAGACATCCTCATAGCTCCCCCAGCATTGGGGGCCGGGGGGCCAGCATGATCGTTGTCATGGCCGCCAACGCGACCCCTGACGAGATCCGGGACGTCGAGCAGCGCATCCGGGATTGGGGCTACGGCGTGCATCCCATCTACGGCCAGGAACGCACCGTTATTGGCGCCGTGGGCGTGCCGGAGGCGGACAAAGCGTCCTACATGGAGCAGCTCGAGAGCCTGGGCTACGTCGAGCGCGTCATCGCCATCCTCCGGCCGTATAAGTTCGTCAGCCGGGACTACCACCCGGCCGGCACGGTCATCAATGTGCGCGGCACGGAGATCGGTGGACCAACGCTCGCGCTCATGGCGGGGCCGTGCACCGTTGAGTCTTACGAGCAGACCCTGGAGACCGCCAATTACGTCAAGTCCGTGGGGGCGACCATTCTCCGCGGCGGCGCCTACAAGCCCACCACGTCGCCCTACTCTTTCCAGGGGCTGGGCGTGGAGGGGCTCAAGATCCTGCAGGCGGTCTCCCGCGAGACCGGTCTCGCAGTGATCACGGAGGTGATGGACCCGCGCAACGTGGAGATGGTGTGCGAGTACGCCGACATCCTCCAGATCGGCACGCGCAACATGCAGAACTACGACCTGCTGCGGGAGGTGGGGCGTGCCCGCACTCCGGTGCTGCTCAAGCGGGGCATGTGGGCGAAGATCGAAGAGTGGCTGCAGGCCGCCGAGTACGTCTTCTTAGGCGGCAACCAGGACGTAATGCTGTGTGAGCGGGGCATCCGCACCTTCGAGACCCACACGCGCAACACGCTGGATCTGAGCGCCGTGGCCGCGGTGAAGCAGCTTTCGCACCTGCCGGTCATTGTAGACCCGAGCCAGGGCACGGGGCACCGCAGCCTGGTGGCCTCGATGTCTCGCGCCGCGGTCGCATGTGGTGCGGACGGACTGCTCGTGGAGGTCCACCCGCACCCGGACAAAGCCATCAAGGACGGGGCGCAGACCGTTACGCACGAGGACTTTGGCCGTATGGTCGAGGAGTGCCGCGCCGTCGCCACCGCGGTTGGCAGGTCGCTCTAGACATACGGCGGAATTAGGAGCACTCTCATGACCCCACCCGTATCCCGCCGCACCCTCATCTCCGGCGCCGCCGCGGCCGCCGCGGGCCTTGCATCCGGCGGCGCTTCCGGCGTCGAGCCGCCGAAGCGGGCCGGCGGACCGCACCTTCGGGTTGGCTGCTGCGCCTACTCCTACCGGGACTACCTCACCGGCAAGAAGAGCCCTGCCATGACCATGGAGCAGTTCGTGGACGCCATGGCCGAAATCGGCATCGACGGAGTCGAGCTCACCTCCTACTACTTCCCCCCGGATGTGACCCCCGCCTACATCCACGGGATTAAGAAGCGGTGTTTTGAGCTGGGCTTGGACGTGAACGGCACGGCGGTGGGCAACCACTTCACCCTGCCGCCGGGACCGGAGCGTGACAAGCAGATCGCCCTCGTCAACAAGTGGGTGGACTACGCCGTGGAGATGGGGGCGCCCTGCGTCCGCGTCTTCGCGGGCGAGGTCCCCAAGGGCGTCACGGCGGAGGACGCTCGCGAGTGGGTGGTGGAGTGCATCGAGACCTGCTGCGAGTATGCGGGGCAGCGCGGGGTGATGCTCGCGCTGGAGAACCATGGAGGCATCGTCTCCACCGTGGATGAGATCCTTTTCATTCTCGGCGCGGTAAAGTCCGGCTGGTTCGGCATGAAGTGGGACGCCGGCAACTTCCACACGGAAGACCCGTACGCGGACTTGGCCCGCTGCGCCCCCTACGCCATCACCACGCACATCAAGACCGACATGCGGCCGAACGGGAACCGGGAGGACGCCAACCTGGCACGCGTCGTCAAGATCCTCCGGGACGCCAACTATCGCGGCTACCTGCACCTGGAGTACGAAGGCGCGGAAGAGCCGATGGTCGCCGTCCCCCGCACCCTCAAGACCCTCCTGAAGCTAACGGCCTGAATACACCACAGAGGACGCAGAGAGCACAGAGAAAGACTGGGGAAGAGGGGATGAGGAGTGCCCGCAATCCGAAGCCTTCATCTCCTGATTCCATCCGTTCCCCTCTGCGTCCTCCGCGTCCTCTGTGGTTAGTCGGCCCTCTCTTGCAGCGCGTACGCGGCCGCGCCGACCAGACCCGCGTCGTCGCCCAGCTCCGTCAGCAGCAGCCGCACGCTCTGGCTAAACGCCTGCTCGTGGACCTCCTGCTCCAGGTACTCGTCGATGAGGTCCCAGTTGTTGCGGGCGAATCCGCCTGTGAAGATCACGGCCTCCGGGTCGTACAGGTTCACTAGATTTGTCACGCCGATTCCGATGTATCGGGCCGTGCGCAGCACCAGGGCGCGGGCGGCCCTGTCCCCGCCTCGAGCCCGCTCCGTCACGTCGGCTGGCGTGGGCTCTGTCTCCTCGTTCGGCCACGTCCCGCTCGCGAATGCCTCGTGAATGCGCCGCCTGTGCGCCGTGCCGGACGCAATCATCTCCCAGCAGCCGCGCCGTCCGCAGCCGCACAGCAGGCCATTGAGGTCCACCACCATGTGCCCTGCCTCTCCCGCTAGGCTGTGCGCGCCGTTGTATACCTGCCCGTTCACGATGACCCCCGAGCCGATGCCCGTCGAGACGGTCACAAAGACGATGTTCCGCATTCCGCGCGCCCGCCCGAAGTGCAGCTCGCCCAATGCGCCCGCGGCCATGTCGTTCAATACGGATACGCGCGCCGGCAGGTCCGCCAGCTTCTCCGCCAGCGGGAAGTCCAGCCACCCCAGGTTGATGGAGGTGATAGTCTCCCCCACGATTCCGGGCACCGCAACGCCCACGGTATCGATGACGGCGTGTCGCTCGCGGCAGAATGCGACGGCCAGCCGGATCTCCTTCACGATGTCGTCCGGCTCCTTTGGTCGAGGCTTGTGCTCCTGTATCAGTCGGTTCCCGTCGGAGTCGATCACCCCCCACCGCAGGTTGGTTCCACCCAAATCTATCCCAATCGCCCTTCGCGCATCCATTCGCTCCCCCGGGGGCCGGGGTCCGCTCCACGGGTGAGGGTTTCTTCTTAGTCACCCCCTTCACCCCTTCACCCCCTCACCCCCTCAGTTACTTCGTCGTGCTATAATGAATCTCCCCGCAATTCAGGAGCGCCGTGCAATGATCATCATCCTCAAACCCAAGGCCACCGACGCGCACATTGAGGAGTTGACCGACATCCTCAAGTCGCGCGGACTGGGGGTCCATCTTTCCAGGGGCGCCGAGACCACCATTCTCGGGGCCATCGGCTTGCTGGACGAAGACAAAGCTGCCCTTGCCGAGCAGTTCACGGCCCTCGACTACGTCGACCGCGTTGTGCCGATCTCCAAGCCCTACAAGGTCGTGGGCCGGCCGTTCCGTCCCGAAGGGACGGTCGTGGACGTGCGGGGTGTGAAGATCGGGGGAGAGCAGGTCTGCGTCATGGCCGGACCGTGTACCGTCGAGTCGCCGCAGATGCTGTTTGATACGGCGCGGTACGTCAAGGAGCGCGGCGCGCACATCCTTCGCGGGGGGGCGTTCAAGCCTTCTACCTCGCCCTACAGCTTTCACGGAATGGGCGAGGAGGCGCTCCGGCTGCTTGCGGCGGCGCGCGAGCAGACCGGCCTGCCCATCATCACGGAGGTTATGGACACCCGCGATGTTGAGATGGTGGCGCGGTATGCGGATATCCTCCAGGTGGGCACTCGCAACATGACCAATTTTTCGCTTCTTCGCGAGATCGGCGACTGCCGCACGCCCGTGATGCTGAAGCGCGGCTGGGCCAGCACCATTGAGGAGTGGCTGCAGGCGGCGGAGTACATCGCCAGCCGCGGCAACTACGACATCCTGCTCTGTGAGCGCGGAATCCGCAGCTTCGAGACCTACACGCGCAACACGTTCGACATCAACGCCATCCCGGCGGTCAAGGAGCTCTCCCACCTGCCCATCATCGCGGATCCCGCGCATGGCACGGGTAAGCGCAGCCTGGTTAACGCTGTGGCCCGCGGGGCGGTCGCGGCGGGCGCCGACGGGATCATCGTAGAGGTTCACCCTTCGCCGGAGAAGGCCCTCAAGGACGGCAACCAATCGCTGCGGTTCGAGGACTTCGACAACCTCATGCAAGGCCTCGCGCCCGTCGCCCAGGCCGTGGGCCGGTCGCTCTAAATGAGCTCCCAACGGGCTGCGTGTACCGTGCTCCCCCTCTCCTGTTCTTGGGAGAGGGGGAAGGGGGGTGAGGGCTCCCGCCGCGCAGGACATATATTCACTGTCCCGAGTCCGGCGCCAGGGGGTGACACCGGTCGCGGATGCACGATCGTATGAGTCTCCAAGATCGTTCTCGATCCGTCGTCTCCGAAGACCGCGGCCACTACCATGGCATCCTGGGCCAGGTCGCTATCCTCGGCGTAGGGCTGATCGGGGGCTCACTGGGACAGGTGCTCTGCGCCGTCCACGCCGCCGAGTCGGTCGTCGGCTGGGACCCGGATGAAGCCACCCTCCAGACGGCTATCGCGGAGACCGCCATCCACCGCGCCGCGGCGACGCCGGAGGAGGCCGCGTTTGAATCGAGCCTGGTGGTGATCGCCGCGCCACTGGAGGCCATCACAGCGCTGCTCCGGCAGGTAGCGCCGCATCTGGGGGACGGTGCCGTCGTCACGGACGTCGGAAGCGCCAAAGCCAGGGTCGTGCGGGAAGCAGAAGCACTGGTGGGCGGATGCTTCGTGGGCGGGCACCCCATGGCGGGATCGGAGTACTCCGGAATCGGGGCCAGCTCCGTTGACCTGTTCGACGCGGCGCCCTGGGTGCTGACTCCAACCGCGAGAACCGATCCGGCTGCATTGCGCGCGGTCCAGCAGATGGCCGTCTGTGCCGGGGCGTCGCCTCGTCTGTGCGACCCCGAAACTCACGACGCCATCATCGCCTACCTGAGCCACTTGCCACACCTGCTGGCGTATGGGCTGACCAAAACAGCCGCGGACGGCGTGGCCCCGGAGTGGGCGGACCTGATGGCGGGCAGCTTTCGGGACGGAACACGAGTGGCGAATAGCGATCCGCAGCGCTGGACGGACATTATCCTGGATAACCGAGCGGCGGCGCTGATCGCACTGGACCGATTTATCGCCTGGGCTCAGGATGCGCGCGACCGGGTAGATCGCGCAGATGCCGGCGCCCTCGCCGGCCTGCTTGCCGAGGCGCACCAGGCGCGCGCCCGGTTCCCACGATGACGGATCCCCTCCCCATCACTCCACTCGACCGGCCCGTGAACGCCGTCGTCGAGCTGCCCGGCTCCAAGAGCATCACCAACCGCGCGCTCATCCTTGCCGCCCTGGCGGAGGGCGTCTCCACACTTCAAGGCGCCCTGGACTCGGACGACACGCGCTACATGGCAGAGGCCCTGCGCCGGCTCGGGATCCCGGTCGAGCACGCCGAGCACACTGGAACGCTGACCGTCCATGGCGAGGGTAGCCGCATTCCGGCCACAAGCGCGAGCCTCTACATCGGCAACTCCGGCACCTCCGCCCGGTTCCTCACGGCCCTGGTGTCGCTGGGTAGCGGCGAATACCGCATCGACGGCAACGACCGCATGCGTCAGCGCCCCATCACAGACCTCGTCGACGCCCTGTGCGAGCTGGGCGTGGAGGCGCATTCGGACCTCGGCACCGGCTGCCCGCCTGTACTAGTCCGGGCCAACGGGTTGGCCGGTGGGCGGACCCACCTCCGCGGTGATGCCAGCAGCCAGTACCTGTCGGCCCTGCTGATGATAGGCCCTGCCACCAGAGACGGAGTCACCATCGACATTGTGGGCGACCTCGTCTCGCGCCCCTATGTGGAAATGACCTCCGCGATGATGCGCCGTTGGGGCGCACAAGTGCAGGTCGAGGGCTCTGCGTGCCGCGCAGAGGGCTCAACGCCCTACCGGGCGATGAGCTACTCCATCGAGCCGGACGCGTCCGGCGCCTCCTACTTCCTCGCCGCCGCAGCCGTAAGCGGCGGGCGCGTCCGCATAACGGGGCTCGGGAGCGAATCGCTCCAGGGTGATGTGGCGTTTGTAGATGTGCTGCGCCGTATGGGCTGCGGCGTAACGTGCGAGCGGGAGTACATAGAGGTCCACGGGCCCGACCGGCTTCATGGCGTTGACGAGGACATGCGGAACATCCCGGACACCGTTATGACGCTCGCCGCCATTGCGCCGTTCGCCGACTCGCCCACCACCATCCGCAACGTGGCGAACATCCGCATCAAGGAGACGGACCGCCTCCACGCGCTCTCGACGGAGCTGCGCAAGCTGGGCGTTCATGTCGAGGAGCGGGCAGACGGGCTGACCGTCCATCCCGCGTCCACGCTGCATCCTGCAGAGATAGAGACGTACGAGGACCACCGTATGGCGATGAGCTTCGCCATCACCGGCCTGTGCGCTCCGGGAATCGTGATCCGCGATCCCGCCTGCGTGGCCAAAACCTTCCCGGACTTCTTCGACCGGCTGGAGAAGCTGAGCACATGAACCGCAGAGTTCGCAGAGAGCACAGAGAAAGGCGGATGAGGAGATAATGGGATGAGGGGTTTTGCGTGGATGGAATCCGAAACGCCTCATCGCCGTATCGCATCATCCCCTCATCCCCTCATCCGAATCTCTGCGTCCTCTGTGTCCTATGCGGTGAATGCAAGCATTGAAGCGGATTACCATCGCGATTGACGGGCCCTCCGGGGCCGGCAAGAGCACCGCGGCGCGTGGAGTGGCTGCGCGGCTCGGCTACACCTACATCGACACGGGCGCCATGTATCGTGCGGTCGCCTGGAACGCCATCCGGCAGGGATTTCCGGACGGGGACGCAGATGCCATGTCGGCGCTGGCACGGGATACCGATATCCGGTTCCTGCCGGGACCGGACGGGCAGCGGGTGCTGGTAGGAGACGCCGACGTGACACAGTCCATCCGCACCCCGCAAGTCACGCAGCTCTCCTCGCCCGTCTCCGCCATCCCCGGCGTGCGCCGCGTGCTCGTGGAGCAGCAGCAGGCCATGGGCGCAGGCGGCGGGGTTGTGATGGAGGGCCGGGACATCGGCACCGTAGTCTTCCCTCACGCGGAGCTCAAGGTGTTCCTCACCGCCTCTCCGGAGGAGCGTGCCCGCAGGCGATGGCTGGAGCGGCGGTCCAAGGGCGATAGCGTTTCGTTGGAGGAGGTCCTGGAGCAGCAGGCGGAGCGGGATGCCCGGGACAGCTCGCGCGCCGAATCGCCGCTCCGCCCGGCGGAGGACGCCGTGCTCCTGGACTCCGATGGCCTAACCGCGGAGCAGGTGATTGACCGGATACTGGATATGGCGCGAGGGCGCGGTGCCGCGTGAATGTGAATCCGGCAGACCATCCGCCATCCGCCATCCGCCATCAGCCATTGATTCAGGGCGTCAACCCGGTCTACCGCGTCGTCCACTTC
>CAYNFH010000046.1:0-233 GCA_964396385.1 uncultured Chthonomonadaceae bacterium
CAGGAGTACGTCCAGCTAGACACCACCAACGTGCTCTTTATCTGCGGAGGCGCGTTTGAGGGGCTGGACCAGATAATAGAGCGGCGGACCAAGCGCCGGCCCATGGGCTTCCGCGCAAACCCGGAGAACCGGGACGAGCGCCAAAGCAACGTGGGCGACCTCCTGGCCCAGGTGATGCCGGAAGACCTGCTCAAGTACGGCCTCATCCCGGAGTTCATAGGCCGCCTGCCGGT
>CAYNFH010000046.1:243-20656 GCA_964396385.1 uncultured Chthonomonadaceae bacterium
CCGGTGGTGGCCACCCTCAACGCGCTGGACGAAGAGGCGCTGGTCAAGATCCTGGTAGAGCCGAAAAACGCGCTCACCAGGCAGTACGGAAAGTTCTTCGAGTACGACGGGGTGGAGCTAATCTTCCAGGAGCCGGCTCTGCACGCCATCGCGCGCGAAGCGATGAAGCGCAGTACGGGGGCGCGCGCGCTCCGGACCATCGTGGAAGAGGTGATGATGAATATCATGTACGAGATCCCCTCTTCCAAGGACGTAAAGCGGTGCATCATCACAGAGGCTACTGTCGAGCGACGGGAGGAGCCTACGGTCCTCACCGTTACGGACCTGCGCCAGGCCTCCTGAGCTTTCATCGCGGCGTGTTCCGGACGGGGCGTGGCGGCACACGCCCCGTTCGCGCATGTATGGCTACTCGCAGGAACTTTTGGGGCGGCGTACCGTTAGATGAAGGTACGTCTCAACCTTTCCTAACCCTGCAGGCGGAAGCACGCCGGACCGGCTTCGATGCCACGAGCCTCGCGACAGTCTAAGCCCGCTCCGCCGCCTACGGCAACCAGGCGGCCCGAGCCGGCGGCAGAGGAGGAGGCGTCTCGGCCGGAGGCGCCTAAGGGCCTCGGCACGCCGAGGGCATTGCCCCTGCTCCCCATCCGCGACCAGGTCTACTTCCCCCACATGATCTTCCCCCTTCTGGTGGGTCGCGAGAAGTCTGTCCGGGCCCTGGATGAGGCCATCGCCAACCAGAGACACATCGTCCTGGTGGCGCAGAAGCACATTAATACCGAGGAGCCGGACCCGGGCGATCTTTACTCCGTCGGCATAGCCGCCGAGATCATGCAGATACTCCGCGTGCCGGACGGCACGGTGCGCGTGATGCTGGAGGGAGTGGAGCGCGTCCGCATCCTGAAGTTCCTGCAGGAGGCCCCTTTCTACCGCGTCCAGGTTCAGCCGCTCCCGACGGAAGAGCACAAGAACATCGAGGTCGAGGCCCTGATGCGGGGAGTCACGGTCCAGTTCGAGCAGATCGTGAACCTGGGCCGCACCATCGCGCCCGAGGCTATCATCAACGTGGTGAACACGGATGAGCCGGGCCGGCTCGCGGACACCATCACCCCCTACCTGCAGCAGCTCCGCGTGGAGACCAAGCAGGACATCCTGGAGACGCTGGACGTTTGCGAGCGGCTGGAGAAGCTCTCCGTGGTGCTCCGCAAGGAGCTGGAGATCCTGGAGATCCAGAAGAACATCCGCAGCCGGGTCGAGAAGGAGATGGGCGAGACCCAGCGCGAGTTCATTCTCCGCGAGCAGATGAAGGCGATCCAGCAGGAGCTGGGCGAGCGGGACGAGCGCAGCAGCGAAGTTGACGAGTACCGGGAGAAGATCGAGGCCGCCAAAATGGCCCCCGCCGCGGCGGAGCGCGCGGGCAAGGAGCTGGAGCGGCTGGAGAAGATGCCGTTTGCCGCGCCTGAGGGCAGCGTCATCCGCACCTACCTGGACTGGCTCGTCTCCCTCCCCTGGTCGGTGCAGTCCGAGGAGAGTCTGGACGTGGACGAGGCGGCCGGTGTCCTGGACGAGGACCACTACGGGCTGCAGAAGGTCAAAGAGCGGATCATCGAATTCCTGGCCGTCCGGCGGCTGGCCGGCCCCACCAAGGGCCCCATTCTCTGCTTCGCCGGGCCGCCGGGCGTCGGCAAGACATCCATAGGCAAGTCCATCGCGCGGGCGCTAGGGCGCAAGTTCGTGCGCGTCTCCCTGGGAGGCGTGCGCGACGAAGCGGAGATTCGAGGGCATCGCCGGACCTACATCGGCGCGCTGCCGGGGCGCATCATCCAGGGCGTCAAGCAGGCAGGCACGCGCAATCCGGTCTTTATGCTGGACGAGATCGACAAGCTGGGGATGGACTTCCGGGGCGATCCATCTGCGGCGCTGCTGGAGGCGCTGGATCCGGAGCAGAACGACGAGTTCAGCGACCACTACCTGGAGGTGGCATTCAACCTCCGAGACGTGATGTTCATCACTACGGCCAACGTGCTGGATCCCATTCCGGCGGCGCTCCGGGACCGCATGGAGGTCATCTCCTTCGCCGGATATACCGAGGACGAGAAGCTGGCCATCGGCAGACAATTCCTGGTACCCAAGCAGATCCGGGAGCACGGCCTCAAGCCGGAGCAGCTCCTTCTCACGGACGCGGCCCTCCGGCGCCTGGTGCGGGAGTATACGCGCGAGGCCGGCGTGCGCAACCTGGAGCGCGAGATCGCCAATCTCTGCCGCAAGGTCGCCCGGCGCGTGGCGGCCGGAGACGATACGCCCACCACCATTGACGCGGAGGACATCGCATCCTACCTGGGGCAGCGGCGTTTCCAGTACGGGACCATGGAGGAGAAGGACGAGGTCGGCGCGGCAACCGGCCTGGTCTACACGGAAGTAGGCGGCGACATCGTGACCATCGAAGTGAGCCTCCTCCGCGGACGGGAGGGCCGTCTCGTGCTCACCGGCCAGTTGGGCGACGTGATGAAGGAGTCGGCGCAGGCCGCACTCTCCTACGTACGCTCCCGCGCGCTGGAGCTGGGCATCGACCAGGACTTCTACCGGGAGCTCGACGTGCACGTTCACGTACCGGCCGGCGCCATCCCGAAGGACGGCCCCTCCGCCGGTATCACCATCGCCACCGCGATGGCCTCCGCCCTTACCGGCAGGGCGGTGCGCAAGGATGTGGCCATGACCGGCGAGATCACACTGCGGGGCCGGGTGCTGGCTGTTGGCGGCATCAAGGACAAAGTGCTCGCCGCGCATCGCGCCGGCATCCGCCGGGTCATTCTGTCCGACGAGAACCGAAAGGACCTGGAAGACGTTCCGGAGAACGTGCGGGCGGAAATGACGTTCCTGCACGTCTCGCAGGTCGACCAGGTGCTTCAGTACGCCCTCCTTCCCAAGGACATATCCCTCGCTTCTCCCTCGGTGTAGGGGCGCGGGCCCTACAATGTCTCTAGAACCCCCTGAGCCTGCCGGCCCAACCTACCAAGAATAGTAAACGGGCCAGGCAATCCTGCCGATGCCGTCGGAAGTCGAACCCTACGAATTTCGCCTAAAAACCGGGCCGAAGTACGGAATAACCCAGAAGTCCACCTAGCGTCACGGCGCCACAGCCCGTCCGCGTCTGCGCGCCGCCAGTTGGAAGGGAATTTACTGAATGAGAAGCGGGTCCAGCTCCACCGCCGCGCTTATGGGTCAGCTCGGTCAGCGTCTTCTGGCAGCCGGGCACATAACCCAGGAGCAGCTAGATGCTGCTCTGGACCGCAAACGCAATAACGGTGGATTCCTCGGCGAAGCCCTCATCGAGATGGGCCTGGTCTCGCCCAAGCTCATCGGCAAGGTCCTGGAGGATGCCATCGGCGTCCCCTACGTAGACCTGACCGACACCCCGGTCGAGCCGGACGCCCTCGAACTGGTCTCAGAGCACTACCAGCGCCGCCACCGCGTCGTCCCTTTCAAGCAGGAGAACCGCCGGCTGCACGTCGCGATGACCGATCCGCTCAACGTGATGATCATCGACGACCTGCACATGATGACGGGTCTCAAGATCGTCCCTCACCTGGCGTTGAACACGGAGATCCAGGACGCCCTGAACCGCGCCTACACGGTGAAGAGCGCCGCGGAAAGCGTGCTGCGGGAGATCAAGGCGGCGGAGGACGGCGCCCAGGATCCGGACCTCTCCGTCGACCAGCTCGTGGACCTGGCGGAAGACGCGCCGATCATCCGCCTGGTGAACTCCATCATCTCCGGCGGGGTAAACGCCAACGCAAGCGACATCCACATAGAGCCGCAGGAGAAGAACGTGCGGGTCCGCTACCGCATGGACGGCATCCTGTACGAGCAGATGACCATCCCGCCGCACCACCATCCGGCGGTGGTGTCGCGCATCAAGATCATGTCGCACCTCAACATCGCGGAGCGCCGCCGCCCGCAGGACGGCCGCATCGTGTTTGCCGCCGAGGAGGTGGACTACGACCTGCGCGTCTCCACCATGCCGACCATCTACGGCGAGAAGGTGGTTATGCGCGTCCTGGACAAGGCGGGCATCTCCGTGCCGCTGGAGGCGCTGGGCTTCCATCCGGAGCAGCGCGCCCTGTATGAGGGCTTTCTCGCCCGGCCGCACGGCATGATCCTGGTCACCGGGCCGACCGGATCCGGTAAATCTACGACGCTTTACGCTTCGTTGAACAAAATCAACGACGTTTCACGGAACATTATTACCGTCGAGGATCCGGTGGAGTATAACCTGCCCGGAATCAGCCAGATGCAGGCCAACGCCAAGATCGGGCTGACGTTCGCGGCCGGGCTCCGGACCATTGTTCGCCAGGACCCGGACGTGATCATGGTGGGAGAGATCCGGGATACGGAGACGGCCGAGATCTCCGTGCAGGCGGCCCTTACCGGCCACCTGGTATTCAGCACGCTGCACACCAACGATGCTCCGGGCGCGCTGGTGAGGCTCCAGAACATGGGCGTGGAGCCGTTCCTGATTACCTCGGCCGTCATCGGCGTGGTGGGACAGAGGCTTCTGCGGCGGAACTGTTCGCTCTGCTCGGAGAAGGACGATCCGGATCCGGGCATGCTGCGCGCCATCGGCGTAACGGATGAGATGGCGGCGCGGGCAAACTTCCGGCGGGGCAAGGGCTGCCCCAAGTGCAACGGCCGGGGCTACCGCGGCCGGTCGGCGGCATACGAGGTGTTAAGGATTTCAGACGCTCTCCGCAGGGCGGTGCTGGAGAACCGTGGAGGCACCGCTCTCAAGGATATTGCGCGCCAGGACGGCATGATCACCATGCGCGAGTCCGGCATCCGCAAGATGATGGAGGGCGAGACCACCATCGACGAGATATACAGGGTCTTGATGAGCGAGGAGGCGGATGATTCGCCTCTCGTACTACCGCACGCAGCATAAGAACGGTTGAAAGTTGAAGGTTGAAGGTTGAAGGTCGGTCCGGCTTTCAACCTTCAACCCTCAACCTTCAACCCAACACATAGAGGACTGCCATGCCATCGTTTCAGTATCTTGCCCGAGACCGGGCAGGCAAACAGGTAAGAGGAACGCTCGCCGGAGCGGACGAACGAGCGGTTCGCGAGCAGCTACGCCGGAAAGACCTCTTCGTGACAACCATCACGGAGCAGAAGCAGGCGGCGTCGGCCGGCGGCGGCGCGCGCAAGAAGGTAAGCCTGCCAGACATGGTGGTCATGAGCCGGCAGCTCGCAACGCTCGTTCGCGCCGGCCTTCCGCTGATTGACAGTCTGCATACCCTGGCCGGCCAGACAACCAATGTCACGCTGAAGCAGGCCCTGGTAGACATCCGCACGGACGTCCTGGCGGGAAGCACCTTCAGCGACGCGCTGGGCAAGCATCCGAAGATCTTCTCGGAGCTGTACCAGTCGCTGGCCCGGGCCGGAGAGGTGGCCGGTGCGCTCGACGAGACGCTCCACGTGGCCGCCGAGCAGCTCGACAAGGAGCAGGAGCTCAAAGAGAAGGTCAAAGCCGCGTTCGTCTATCCGATGGCTGTTGTTATCACCGCCGTCGGCGTGGTGTTCTTCCTGCTGACCTTCGTGGTGCCGGTCTTCGCGGGCGTCTACGAGCAGTTCCACGCCAAGCTGCCGGCCCCAACGCTCCTCCTGGTGTCCGCCAGCAAGATCATCCGCGGGTACTGGTGGATGGTCGTCATCGGCACCTACGTCTCTATCAAGGTGCTCAAGAAGTGGCAGCAGACGGACAAGGGCCGCTATACCTGCGACAAGATCAAGCTGAGGATGCCGCTGCTCGGTCCGCTCAACCGGAAGATCGCCATCTCGCGTCTGACCCGGACCTTCAGCGCCATGGTGTCCGCCGGCGTGCCGATCCTTTCAGGGCTGCAGACCTCGGCGCGCGTCACGGGCAACAGCATCTTCATGGAAGTCATCAACGACGCCGTCCAGAAGGTAAACGAAGGTGTGCGGCTCTCCGTGCCGTTGGAGCAGAGCGGCCAGTTCCCTTCCATGGTCACGCGCATGATCTCCGCCGGTGAAGAATCCGGAAACATGGACGAGATGCTGCGGCAGGTCACCACCTTCTACGACCGCGACATTGAGTACGCCGTCCAGCGCTTGACCAGGATGTTGGAGCCATTGCTGACGGTGGTATTGGGCATCATCGTGGGATTCGTCCTGCTGGCGCTCTACATGCCCATCTTCAATCTGAGCAAGGTCATCCACCGCTAAAGAGCTGCGGATGGGCAATTGACGTCATCCCGAGCAAAGCGAGGGATCTGCTTTACGGCAACTGTACGTACTCTGTATCTGTAGATGAGCTACAGTAGCTACCTGTCATCCCGAGCTCCGCGAGGGATCTGCTTTACGGCCTCGGCACGTACTCTGCCGGAGAAAGCAGATTCCTCGCTGCGCTCGGAATGACAAAGCCGCACAGTCCTCCGTCCCCCGCGTCCTGCCACGGCAGGAACCTCCTTCCGCGGCATCGAAACGGGCTCCATCCCTCGCCAGGAATGGAGCCCTTATGCTCGTCTGGGCCTGCATCGCACCTCACGGAGGCGAGCTCATACCAGAGCTCGCCAACGGCAACCTGGACCGGATGGCCGTCACCCGTCGCGCCATGGAGGAGCTTGGCGCCCGCTGCCGGGCCGCGCGGCCGGAAAGCATCGTGGTTTATACGCCCCACGGCGTCTGCATCGATCACCACATGTGCGTGACCATATCCCGCCGGACGCGCGGCCTCCTGCGCGGCGAGGACGGGGCGGTGGTACGGGCAACGTTCAGTGTCGACCAGGAGCTGGCGTTCTCGCTGTCCGAGCGCGCTGCGGAGCACGGAATCCCGGTGGCGCAGGCCGCATACGATACGGAGTGGCAGCCGGTCGACACCATTGTGATGGACTGGGGTGCCTTCGTGCCCCTCTGGTTCACGGCCCGGGCCATGGATCCCGCTCCACAGGTGGTGGTCGTCTGCCCCTCCCGCCTCATGCCGCGCGAGCAGCTCGTGGACTTCGGCCGCGCCACGTCGGAGGCGGCCTCCGGCTCGGACAAGCGGGTCGCCCTGATCTGCAGCGCGGACCAGGGGCATGGGCATGCAGCCGACGGGCCCTACGGCTTCTCCGAAACTTCTGCAACGTACGACCGCGCGTACTGCGAAGCCGTCGGCGCGGCCGACTTCGCCGACATGCTGGCGTGGAGCGAGGACTGGATCGAATCCGCGCTCCCGGACAGCTACTGGCAGACACTCATGCTACACGGCGCGCTGCAGTGCTCACAGGCTGCGGCCGAGCTCCTATCCTACGAGGCGCCGACCTACTTCGGGATGGCCTGCGTAACGTTTGACGACCTGAAACCGCGTGAACCGGCTCTGCTCCAGACTGGGGATTGAGCTCCCGCTCGTCCAGGCGCCGACCGGCAGCGTCGCCGGGCCTGAGCTCGCGGCAGCCGTATCCGCCGCCGGGGGACTGGGCGGGCTCGGTCTCACGTGGACGTCCTCTGAGGATGCCGCCGCGCGGATCCGCGACGTGCGCGGACGGACGGACCGGCCGTTCCTCGTCAACTTCGTATTGTCATTTGAGCCTCGGGGGCTTTCGAGTGTGCTGGAGGCGGGCGCACCGGTGGTCACCTTTTCCTGGGGCCAGCCGGACCGGTACGTGGAGCAGTGCCGTCAGGCCGGCGCCATGGTCGGCGTTCAAGTGGCCAACGCCGACGGGGCCCGGCGGGCGTCGGACCTGGGCGCGGACTTTCTGGTATGCCAGGGGTTGGAAGCGGGCGGGCACGTCCAGGCCACGCTGCCCCTGCGGCTGGCGCTGGAACAGGTCCTCGCCGCCGCGCCATCCACGCCCGTTGTGGCGGCGGGCGGAATTGCCGATGCCGCTGACATCGCGCGCGTGATGCTGTGGGGCGCGGACGCCGCCATGCTCGGCACGCGCTTCGTCGCAACGGTCGAGAGCCGCGCCCACGCGGCGTACAAAGAGCGGCTCATCGCGGCGGCCTCCACCGAAACCGCCTTGACGGTCTGCTTCGACGGCGGGTGGCCGCACGCCCCGCACCGCGTCTTGCGGAACGCCACTCTGGAGGCGTGGGAGGCGGCCGGATGCCCGCCTCCGGGAGCGCGGCCGGGTGAGGGCGAGGCGGTCGCCTACAGTACGACCGGAGAGCCAATCCCGCGCTACGAGGACGCCGCGCCGCGCCAGGGAATGACGGGCGCCGTGGAGGAGATGGCGCTCTATGCCGGCATGGGCGTGGAGGGAGTGACCGACCTGCCCCCGGCCGGGGAACTCGTGCGCCGCCTCTGGGCGGAGACCGATGCACTGCTTAACCCGTAGGGGCGGCCCTATTCGGCCACCCGTACATCTGGAGAGATATATGAGAATCCGGACGTTGCTGGTGGCCCTCACGATGGCCCTGCCCCTATCGGGACGCGCGCAGGAACGCCACGCACTGCCCGCCACCCTCCACAGCGTAAAGACCATCGTAACGCTCGGCGACAGCATCACCCAGCTCGGCGGACAGCCGGGAGGCTACGTGTGGCTCCTGCAGCGATACCTGGACGCGCTCTACCCAGACAGTGCCATCAACATCGTCAACGCGGGCATTTCGGGCCACAGGTCCACGGACATGGAGGAGCGGTTCCAGCGGGACGTGGTGGATGTTCACCCGGACATCGTGACCATCAGCGTAGGGGTAAACGACGTTTGGCACGCCTTCTACGACTTCGAGAACCACCGGCCCATTCCGCGCGGAAACGGACCTCACGGCGTGCCGCTATCGACGTTCCGCTCCAAGGTGAAGGACATGGTGCGGCAGGCTCAGCGGGCGCACATCAAGGTGGTGATACTCTCCACTACGGTCGTCTATGAGGCCCCTCGCAATCGGGAGAACCATCGCATAGCGGAGTACGACCAGACGCTAAAGGAGATCGCCCACGAGGAGGACTGCCTCTTCATCGACCTCTTCAACCCGTTCATGGAGGTGATCAAGTCCTACCAGCGGTTTGCCGGCGATAGGGTCAACGTGCTCACGGTGGACGGGGTGCACATGAACCCTGCGGGAAACCAGCTCATGGCGTACACCATCCTGCGCGGGTTCGGGGTCTCAGAAAAAGACCTGGACAGCGTGAAAGACGCCGTCCAGGTTCCGAAATAGAGAGGTACGCTTTCCTGCCTGTAGAGACGAGCGGCCGGGCGTGTGGTAACAGGGCTGTCATCCCGACGGTGCCGTTGTCATTCCGAAGGAGCGAAGCGACGCCTCTGTCATCCCGAGCTCCGCGAGGGATCTGCTTTACGGTAGCTGTGCGTACTCTGTAACGCTTCTACCCCTCCAGCTCGCTCAAGTCCAGCTCCTCCGGCTCCGCGTCGCTGTAGGATGACTCCGCAAAATCCTCCTTCAGAGAGCCAACCTCGCAGCCCCGGCAGTTGGTGCAGCGGGCGGTGCGCTCCGGCCGGACCTCGGTGGCCGGGAAGACGAGCTGTACCTGGGTCTCGTTCATGAGCACCATCGCCTCTTCCTTGATCACGTTGAGGTCCACCACACGGCCCTGCCCCTTCGGCGTCATCACCAGGTCGCCGATGTTCGGCAGCCGCTTCTTTGCCTCCACGTAGTTCTGGTGCTCGTAGCTGAGGCAGCACATCAGCTTGCCGCAGACGCCGGAGAACTTCACGGGATTGAGGAAGAGGCTCTGGTCCTTCGCCATCTTCATGGAGATGGGGGCGAACTCCGTGAGGAACGTTGAGCAGCAGAGCGTGAGCCCGCACGGCCCCACCCCGCCGATCATCTTGGCCTGGTCCCGCGCGCCTATCTGATGGAGCTGGACCTTGCAGCGAAGCCCCCCTGCCACGTCCTTCACCAGGTCGCGGAAGTCCACGCGGTTCTCCGCGGCGAAGTAGATGGTCACCTGCGTCGCGTCGAAGTTGTACTCCGCCTGGATCAGCTTCATGGGCAGGCCGTGGTACTTCACGCGGTCCGCGCAGAGCGTCACCGCCTTTCGGGCCAGCTCCCGGTTGCGCTCCTCCTGCTCCACGTCGCGAGCCTCGGCGCGCCGGAGCACGCGCTTGAGCGGCGCCTGCAGCTCCTCCTCCGGCACGTCGCGCGGAATTACCCGGACAGTACCTATCTCTAACCCGCGCGTCGTCTCCACGATCACGCGGTCCATATCTTCAAGGTCGAGCTCACCCGGATCGAACCAGTAGGACTTGGCCACCCGCTTGAACGCGACTCCGACTACTCTGGGCATGAATTCCTCCCGGCCCTCAGAGAGACGGGCCAGGCGCATTTTAGCATAGCCGTTCCGGGGAGGCAAGCGCGCCAAAGGATGAAGGATGAGGGATGAGGGATGAATCCGGATTCTGGTCCGGTGAACCACAAAGGCACAAAGGCGCGAAGAAAGGCAAAAGACCTTCTTTGTGCCTTCGTGCTCTGGTGGTTGGAATTATCGCCATTCCGATTCCGGAGTCCGGTCTCACGACTCACGACTCACGACTCACGACTCCGTCCGCGGCGGCCGGAGCATGAGGCCGGTGATCAGGTCGCGGACCGACGCGCCTTCGAAGAGGACGCGGAAAAGGGCCTCCGAGATCGGCATCTCCACGCCCACACGGCGACCGAGGAGACAGATGGCGCGTGTGGTCGGCACGCCTTCCGCTACCTGGCCGATGTCGGCGAGCACCTCCTCCAGCGCGCGCCCCGCCCCGATGCCCGCGCCCACGCGGTAGTTGCGCGAGAGGTGGCTGCCGCCGGTGGCGATGAGGTCCCCCACCCCGGCGAGCCCCAGGAAGGTGGAGGTCTGTGCGCCCAGCGCCACTCCCAGCCGGGTGATCTCCGCAAGCCCCCGGGTCATCAGGGCTGCGCGGCTGTTGTCCCCAAAGCCCAGGCCCTCGCAGATCCCGGCGGCGATGGCGATGACGTTCTTCATCGCCCCCGCCAGCTCCACGCCGACCAGATCCGTGCTCGTGTAGACGCGGAACGTGGGGCCCATCCACAGCGATTGACAGGCGCCCGCGGCGTCCGATTCGACCGACGCGGCCACGCTGGCCGTGGGGATACCGCGCGCCACCTCCAGCGCCAGGTTCGGGCCGGAGAGGCACGCGACGGGGTTTCCGCCGCCCGTCACCTGTGCGATGACCTCGGACATGCGGAGGCCCGTCGTGTCCTCCAGCCCTTTGGCGGCGCTGATGATGAGCTGAATCCCAGCAAGGTGTGGCGCCGCCCGCTCCACCGTCTCCCGCATCCCGGCGGAGGGGACCGCCAGCACCGCGCAGTCCGCCCCCTCCGTGGCCCGCGCCAGATCGGAGGTCGCATGGACGTTGCCGGGAAGCGCAATGTCCGGCAAGTAGTGGGGATTCCTTCGCTCCCGCTGGATGCACTCGGCCAGCGACGCACTGCGCGCCCACAGTCTCACCGATTCGCGGCCGGCCAGGAGCGTGCAGAGCGCTGTGCCCCAGCTCCCCGCGCCCAGGATGGCTATGCGGTCCATCCGCTTAATAGTCGTATGGGAGTATGGGTGTATGGGAGTATGGGAGCTTCCGGAATCCGGCTACTCCCACACGCCCACACTCCCATACTCCCACACTACAGCTCGGCCTCATACCCATACGTGCGCGTGTGCGCATCCTCCAGATATCGAGCCAGGAGGTCGATCGACGCCTGGATATCGGACACGGCGGCCATCTCGTTGACGGTGTGGACGTAGCGCGTGGGAATGGACAGCGTGAAGCTGGGCACCCCTCCCCGGCTGCGCTGAATCCCGCCGGCGTCCGTTCCACCGCGCGTAAGGATCTCGAGCTGGTAAGGGATCTTGTGCCGATCCGCCACCTCCCGGAAGTGGCGCACTAGCTTGGGATGGCAGATGAGGGAGCTGTCCATGATCTTGATGGCGGTCCCCTGTCCCAGCCGCGTGATCTGCTCGTGGTCCTCCGGCCCAGGGTAGTCGTTGGCCAGGGTGATGTCGATGGCGATGCCCACGTCCGGCTTGAGCGCGTATGCGGCGGTGGTCGCGCCGCGCAGGCCCACCTCTTCCTGCGTGGTGGCGACCGCCAGCACCTCGCACTGATGGTTACCCACGGCGCGCAGCGCCTCGATCATCACGAACACGCTCACCCGGTTGTCCAGCGTCTTGCTCACCACGTTGTCGCCCACGCGCTCCGTGGTGCGGGCCATCGTCACCATGTCCCCCGGCTCGACCAGCGACTTCACCTTATCGCCCGGCAAACCCAGATCCACGAAGAATTCCTCGATATGAAGCTGCTTCTTGCGCTCCTCCTCCGTGAGCACGTGGATGGGACGCGCCGCCGGCATCAGCGCCCCAAGGAGACTCTGCCCGGCGAACCCGTGCACGTAGACCCGCTGCGCGACCATGGTGCGCGGGTCCCAGCCGCCCACCGGCTGAAGTCGCAGGAAGCCGCGGTCGTCCACGTGCTTCACCAGAAAGCCAATCTCGTCCATGTGGGCGGCCAGCATCACCCGGGGGCCGCCGGAGCCCTTCCTGGTCCCGATGACGTTGCCCATGGAATCGACGGATACGCTGTCCGCTATGGAACGGAGCTCCTCCACGACGAGGGCGCGGATCCGCTCCTCGCGGCTGGGGACGCCCGGCGTCTCGCAGAGTCTCTTCAGGAGATCAAAGTTCACGGCAAATGGTCCTTCCGATGGTTGGATGGGCCTCCGGCGGCGGGGCCATTGTTCTGGTCTTTCTTTGTAAGTACCCCATCTCCTGCCGCGTTGGCTAGCCGCGCAAACTCCTCCAGGCTCAGCGTCTCTCCCCGCGTGGTGGGATCGATGCCCGTCGCGGCGAGCAGCGCCGGAAGGTCCCCGCGGTTCAGGCCGCTGGCCGGCGCACTGAGGGCGTTCAGGATGGTCTTGCGCCGCTGCCCGAACGCCGCGCGGACGATGCGGAAAAAGAGCGCTTCATCCTCCACCTCCACGGTACCCGGCAGCTCCGGCGTGAGCCGAACGATGGCGGAGCTTACCTCCGGCGCGGGCAGAAACACGTTGCGGGATACCGAGCCGAGGACCTCCACACGGGCGTGGTACTGGGCAAACACGCTCATGGAGCCGTACTGTTCCGTGCTCGGCCGCGCCGCCAGACGGTCCGCGACCTCCTGCTGGACCAGCAGCACGATGCGCGCGATGAGCTGCTTGTGCTCCAGCAGCCGCTCCAGGATGGGAGAGGTGATGTAGTACGGAATACTGGCCACGACTACGCCCGGCGCAAAGCCGAACGCCTCATCCAGGAACGGCCCAAGGTCTAGCTTGAGGAAGTCCTGAAACACAAGCCGGACGTTACCCAGGTCTCTGAGCGTCTCGCGCAGGATAGGCTCCAGCAGGGGATCGATCTCAACGGCGGTGACGAAAGCGGAAGCGGAAGCGAGGCGGAGGGTGAGGGCGCCCAGACCGGGACCGACCTCCAGCACGCGGTCGCCGGATGTGAGGGCCGCGGCCCTCACAATCCGGTCGAGCACGTTTGGATCCACGAGGAAGTTCTGCCCCCAACGCTTCCGGGGACGTAGCCCGTGGGCGCGGAGCAGTGCGTTGGCATCCGAAGGTAACGCGGGATCAGACAATTTTCAATTTTCAATTTGGTTCAGCGGATTGAAAATAGAAAATTGAAAACTGAAAATAATGCTAGGGCAGTATGTGGACCATTACAGAGCGCCGTCCTACCCCTTGGGCCGCTCGATAGGTGTCTTCCCCCAGATCGATGCGATTGCCCTTGATTGCGCCGCCGGTATCGGCGGCAACCGCGTACCCGTAGCCTTCAACGTACAGCCTTGTGCCGAGGGGAATATAGCGCGGGTCCACCGCGACCACACCGTGTCCGATCCGTAGACCGTTGGCAGTCCGCCCGGAGCTGTTCCCGCCGTTCTCGCGGGGGTCCGGGCTGTAGCCGGTTGCGACCATGGTAAGGACCCTCCGTCCAGAGAAGTATCCGCGCGAGGCCAGACGGCCTCTCTGGCCCACGGCCAGTATCTCCGGAACGGGCTTCTTCAGGATCGTGGCGGAAACGAGCTCCCGCCGCGTGGGTTTCTCATCCTGATAGAAGACTTTGTAGACGAGCTTCTTTTCGCCGTTTATCCCGGCGCGAACGGTCTTACTGGTGCCGCTGCGCAAGTCAGAGCTGCTTCTCCGCAAGGTGGGATAAGGGATCGGCTCGCGTTGCTCGATCGTCTTCACAAGTTCCGGGGTCTTCTCTGGAGCCTGTGATTCGGACCGGCTGCTGTTACTGTCCGCCTGGGCGGGGGTCCCTCGGAGGACCAGGATCGGGGCGGTTAAGCCGAGCGCTCCCAGGCCTGCGGCGAGGATGCCTGTGCGGACAGAGCCAAGAGTGGACAACAGTCGTCCCTCCTTTCGTCCGTCGCGTGTTTACGTCACGGTTGACGCTAGAGGACTTCCCCTTTTGGTAGAGCCAACAACCTCCTCTTCGTTGGTTTGCGCGCCAGTGAGTGGATTGTCACCGACGCTGGTATTCGCCTCGGCAGGCTGGCGAAGTGTAACACACGTTTTACGGGCGGTCAACCGCTCAAGCGAATTGACCGCCCGCTTTGATTCGTCTTCTTGCCAGTAGCTGCTCTAGCTGCCAGACAAAATCAGTGAAAAAAGTCGCAAATACGTGGAGCACAACGCCCACTGTCATTCCGAAGAAGCGAAGCTACCCTCTGTGATCCCGAGCGAGGCGAGGGAGCTGCTTGACGGTACCAGCACGAACTCTGTACCTGCAATTGAGCGACCGTAGCAAGCTGTCATCCCGAGCTCTGCGAGGGATCTGCTTTACGGTATCTGTGCGTACTCTGCCGGATAAAACTGACTCCTCGCAGCGGACGGACTGACAGCCTGCTACGGCACCGGGGCAATGCCCATCTCCCGCAAGTCGCGCTCGGCATGGTCGCGCCAGTAGCTCACATTCGGTCCCGGATGCTCGCGCGCTTCCGTGATGGTTTCCTTCAGGAGCGCAATGGCCCTCGCGTTATCGCCCAGGAACCGAAAGCGCGCGGCCCAGAAATGGTACTCCTGGAGCAGCTGTCCGCGGAGCATGTCTGCCTGATGGCTGCCGGGCACGGCCAGCGAGATCGCCGCCTTGAGCCAGCGGACGCAGGACCGCCACTTCCGGTCCACTACCGGCGCAGGATCTTGCCAATTGATCACGTCTCCATAAAACAGCGAGCGGGCCTCGGCAACAGACACGTCGAGCGGCTCGGGGTCGCTCAACACGATGCGGCCTTGCCAGCCTGGAACAAACTCATCCAGATCAAACGGCGCTGCTCTCTCCGGTAGTCGCGCCGTTACCGTAAGCCTTTCGGAAGCCACGTCATGCCCCCCCGTCATCCTGGAGAGACCGGAGACCGGCTGCGGAGCGAAGACCTTCAGGTTGACTGTCATCGTGAGCAGGCGAGGCAAGGGATCGCCAGGGCGGAGCGGCTCTACGGGTACGTAGAGGATGAGCCAATCCGTATCGGCAGCACCGAACAAGAGCCTGGACTGGTGGACGTCGATGTAGGGCCGCCCCTGGTCATCCACAGTCCCGGGCGGGTCCACCAGGGTGATGCCGAGCGAGCGCAACGGGAAGACGTTCATGAACAGGGCGCCCCTGCGCTCTAGCGGCTGAGCCCCCAGCCACGCGCGTCCCCTGACCAGTACGAAGCCCTCCTCGTTGACTGCGAGCGGCGTTAGCTCCACGGTCAGTCCATTCCGGCTCGCACGGTCCTGCCGCGCCAGATTGGGCGCAGGTGCGAGCGCGTCGACGACCTTGAAGCCGGGCGGTACGGCGCTCAACCGCGCATGCGCGGGTACATCCCCGCCGTAGGAGATGGAGGCGAATTCCGCTTCCGTTATGGGCGAGCCCGAGTGGTTGCCCCGCTGCACCTCGAACCGGACAGGAAGTGCGGTTCGCTTATCGACTGTATAGAGGTAGTTGCTGAAGGTCCCGGGTCCCTCCATTCCGGCGCTGTTGTTGTTGAAGACGACGGCATCGGCAGTCTCTTTCCAACGCCGTTCCGCGTGCTGCCAGGCGGCGAACATGGTGTCAAAGTCCCAGCCCGTATTTGCGTCTCCGGGCCGGGATACCGTCCGGACGACGAGGCCGGGGCCCTGGCGGACGGGCGGATTCGGCGGAAGGAGCTGAATGCGCTCTCGTCCATCGTCCTCAACCCACTCGTCGCCGAGCCGCTCCCGATAGTAGAACGGACTGCGCCGGCCCCACACTTCCCAGCCCACGTGCCGGCCCTCGACGAGCTTCCACCCGCTCAGATGCCACGTATTCACGCGCTGGAGGGCGGCGCGCACATCCGCCGCGGCGATAGCGCGAGGTGAGCGCGGCAGCATCAGGAGCGCAGCGGTAATGGCCACGGTAACCGCGGCCGCGACGGTGAGCTTGGCGAGAGGCAGAGCGCGCCGAGGAATGGTGTTTATGGCCGGCGCGGCAACTTCCCCGGCAATCTGTTCCAGGACACGAGCACGCAGAATCTCCGGAGCCGGGCCGGACGAAAGGCGGCGTGTGGCCGTGCGAAGCAGCCGGAACTGCAACCGGGCGGCACGGCATCCGGCGCAGGCACGGCAGTGCAGCAGGACGGCCGGATATGCCCACGGGTAATCCAGTCTCTCTCCGTCGCTGATCCGATGCAGTTCGCGGCGTACGTCAACGCATTCCATCTCTGTTCCCTTTCGCGCAGGCAAGCATCGGGCTGGAGGTATCGCTCTCTTCCGGCTGCCCCAGATCCGCGAGCGAGCGTTGGAGCAGGCCGACCGCGCGCCACAGCCGGGACTGGACCGTGCCCAGCGGAACGTCCAACAGCGCGGCGGCCTCGCGGTACGAGAAGCCCTCCACCTTGACCAGCACGAACGCCTCCCGGCAGGAATCGGGCAGGAGCGCCATCGCCTGCTCCAGGCGGCGCGCCAGGTCGTGCTCGGTCCAGCGGAGCCACGGGTCCGAATGGGAATCGACCAGCTCGTCTCCTTCATCCAGCGGTTCGCACTCCTCGCGGCCGGTCCTGCGGCGCCAGTTGGCGTACTGGCGGCAGGCGATGCCGCACAGCCAGGTGCCGAATGCCCCTCGGCCGCGCCAGCCGGACAGCGCCCGATACGCGGCCAGGAACGTGTCCTGGGTGAGGTCTTCGGCGGCGTGGAGATCGCCGGTCAGCCGGCGTAGGAGGTGGTAGACGCGGGCGGCATGGCGGTCGTAAAGAGCATCGAACCCGCTAGGATCGCCGGAGATGCACTGCTGGACCAGCCGGGCGTCGTCGTTCCACATGGGTGGGCTTCCTCCACCCTTGAGTGGCGGAAAGCAGCCGATTTGTTCACTATGGAGAGGCCCGGCGACTCAAAGTCGCGGGCAACCCAGGGCGAAGCCTGCCTTCGCAGGCTAGGCTAGGGAACGGGAGCGCCGCGGGCGGCGATGTCTTCATTCCGAGCGCCAGCGAGGAATCTGCTTTTCTCCGGCAGAGTACGCACAGTCACCGTAAAGCAGATCCCTCCCCAGGCGCCGGCCCAGGGTTCCCGCTCCCGCCACTGGTTCGAGGGAGCGGGACGCTGTCCGCTTTCGCGGCCAAAGCGCGGCTCACCCGTGTTCGGGATGACAGGCCGCTACGCTCCGGGTTTCCTGCAACTTCGGGTCGGTTTACGGCACGGGAGCGCCGCGGGCGGCGACCCAGAGCTTGTACCAGTCCGTGCGGGAGAGCTGGATGGATGCGGCGCCAGCGGCCTCACGGATGTGCTCCGGGTTGTTGGAGCCCACGATGGGGATGATCCCGGCGGGATGCGCGAGGAGCCATGCCACGGCAAGCTGGCCGGGAGTAGCGCCCCCATACGCGGGGCCGAGCTCGCGCAGCGCGTCGAGCGTGCGAAGGATCTGCTCGCGCCGGGGATGGTCCGCCGGGACCTCTCTGCGGCCCGAGAGCCAGCCGGCGCCGAGCGGACTGTAGGCAAGAGGCGTGATGCCCAGCTCCTCGCACTGGTCCAGCACGCCGTCGCCGCCGTAAGGACCGTTCCCGGCCGCGCCCTCGTAGATTGGATCCAGCCGCAGGAGCGATATGGAGATCTGGTTGGAGACCAGGGGATGGCGCAGGTACTTCCGCAGCGCGGCGGTCTGGTGGGAATAGTAGTTGGATACCCCGACCATCCGCGCCAGTCCGTCATCCACGAGGCTATCCAGGACCTCCGCCGTCTGAGCCGGGTGGCTGAGCGGGTCCGGCCGGTGGAGCTGGTACAGGTCCACGTACTCGATGCCCATTCTTTGCAGGGAGCCCTGGATGGACCGCTGAAGGTGTACCGGCGAATGGTCGTAGAACCCCACCTCTCCGTGGCGGATTCCGGCCTTGGTCGCGATGACGATGCGCTCGCGGCTGCCGGGTACGGCGGCCAGGCACTCCTTGAAGATGGACTCGCAGGCGGTGCGGCCGTAGATGTCGGCATGGTCGAAGAAGTTGATGCCGGCTTCGAGCGCAGCCTCGAAGGAGGCGATGGCGCGCTTCACGTTCTCCGGCCCTACGTCGTCCGGGTTCCACGTCCCCGCCAGCCCCATGCATCCCAGGCAGATGCGCGAGACCTGTACTCCGTCCGGCCCCAGGGACTGCATCGGCATCCCGCTCGGATCTGCCACCGTCTGTTCTCCTTCCGTCCGGCCAAAGCGCGAGGACAACTAAGCGAGCCATCCCTCAAACAGCATAGCATGGGCCGTGGGATTGCTCGCGCGGCGAGGTCACCAGGGCTCTCTCCCTGGTTGCACCGGGGCTGTACACTATGTGTGAGCGCTCCGCTGCAAAGGCCGGGTGACCCGCCGTGAGTTGGTTGGAGTAAAATTATTGGCGCTATCAGAGCATACGCTGCCACCCGAACTTGAATCGCGGCTTCGGGAAGAAGCCGCCGACCACGGCGTAGCGCCCGACGAATACTGGCGCGGAATCCTGGATGGCTTATACCAGGCAGGCAAAGTTCGCGAGGCGCTTTTCGAGCTTCACAGAGCGAACTCCAATGCCGCAGCCGCCGGGCAAGCGGCCATGGACAGGCTCGACCGGGAGATGGAGGCCGCCCGGCGCCGGACCAACGTCGCAGAGTTGCTGCAGTCTTGGATCGACGAAGACGCGACAGACGATCCTGACGAGATTCGAGTGGCGGAGCAGGAGCTCGCGGAGTTCAAGCGAGCCATGAACGAAAACCGAGCCGGAGAAAGGCCGCTCTACAAGTGAGTCCTGTCATTCTGCTGGACTCAGGCCCGCTCGGACTGTTGAGCAATCGGGCGAAAACGGAGGAGGCACGCGCCTGCGCGGCCTGGTTACGCGATTTGAGCGCGAACGGAGTCCGGATTATTGTGCCGGAGATAGCAGATTACGAGGTCCGTCGTGAGCAGCTGCGGGCCAACAAGGCGGCGGGCGTTGCTCGGTTGGACGCTCTGCTTGCTTCCCTCGAGTACCTGCCCATCAATACAGCAGCAATGCGTCAGGCCGCCATCTTCTGGGCGGACGCGCGGCGCGCCGGGCGCCCCACTTAGCGCTGGACAGAGATGTAATCTTGGCTGCCCAGGCCATTACACTGGGAGCGCCGGATGTGCTTGTGGTCACCGACAACGTCGGTCACTTGACCCGATTCGTCGCTGCCAAAGAGTGGCGCGAGGTACCACTACCCGGATCTGGCTAGTCCGGGTAGTGGCAGACTTTGTACTTCCGGCCGCTGCCGCACCAGCAGGGATCGTTGCGGCCCAGCTTGCGCGGGTTGCGGGCCGGCTGGTGGCCCGCCCCATTACCCGACGGCGGTCCCCCCGGCCGGGCGGTGCCGCCACCGTCCTCCAGGTTGGTCCAGCTCTCGTAGGAGGGGCGCGGCGGCTCCGGATGCTGCTGCTCCGTGATGATGGTCACGTGGAACATGAAGCGGGCGATCTCATCCTGGATGGCGTGCTGCATGTTCTCGAACATCTCGAACGCTTCCTTCTGGTAGACCACCAGCGGGTCCAACTGGGCGTAGCCGCGCAGGCCGATGCCCTCCCGCAGGTAGTCCATGTTCGCCAGGTGCTCCATCCACTTGTTATTGACGGCCTGGAGCGCCACGCGCCGCTCGAGCTCCCGCATCGCCTCTGGATCGCCGATGGTGGCCGTTATCTCGGCCTCCTTCGCCTCGTACGCCTTCTCGATGAGCTCCGTGAGGAAGTCGGTGAGATCCTGGCGGGACCTCCCCTCCAGCTCCTTCGGCTGCGCGTAGAGCGAGATGGGGAAGTACTCGTCCAGCCCCTCGTAAAGGCCGTCGAGGTCCCACTCGGAGCCCGCTTCGAACTCCGGACAGAACATGTTCACCGCGTCTATAATGGTCTGCCGCAGGAAGCCGAGGATGGTATCCCGTAGGTTGGCGCCCTCCAGGATGCGGCGGCGCTCCATGTAGATCACTTCGCGCTGCTTGTTCATCACGTCGTCGTACTGGAGGACGTGCTTGCGGG
>CAYNFH010000046.1:20666-31192 GCA_964396385.1 uncultured Chthonomonadaceae bacterium
ATACTCGAGCGTGTGCTTGCGAATGCCGAAGTGGTGCTCCTCCACCTTCTTCTGAGCGCGCTCGATCATCTTGGACAGGATCCGGGCGTCCATCGCCTGGTCCTCCGGCCAGCTCCGGAGCCACGGATGGTTGGCTCGATCCCCGAACAGGCGCCACAGCTCGTCTTCCAGCGACACGAAGAAGCGGCTCTCGCCCGGGTCTCCCTGGCGGCCGGACCGTCCGCGAAGCTGGTTGTCGATGCGTCGGCTCTCATGCCGCTCGGAGCCCAGGATGTACAGGCCACCGAGCGCGCGCACCTCGTCCGCGGCCATCTTGTGCTCCTCCGGAGTGAGCGTGGTGACGGTGTCCAGGACGCTGTGCTTCCCACCCCGGCGGTAGGACAGGACCTCTTCCTCCGGCCTAGATTCGGCCTCATCTGACTCGTCAGGCTCTGGATTCCCTCCGTCCTCCCCCGTCCCCGGTCCTTCGTCCGGGGTCGATCCCGGCAGCTCCTGGTCGTGCGGCTTGCCGCCGAGCAGGATGTCAACGCCGCGGCCCGCCATGTTGGTCGCAATGGTGACCGAGCCCTTGCGGCCGGCCTCCGCGATGATGACCGCCTCCTTCTCGTGGTACTTCGCGTTCAGGATGCGGTGGGGCAGCGTGTGTCGCAGCGCCTCGTCGATGTTGTTCAGGGCCTCATCGTCCGCCGGCAGCTCCAGCATGGCGGCGATCTCGCGCAGGTTCTCTTCCGAGAGCGGGTCCGGGTTGAGGCCCAGCTCCTTCGCCATGGGCGTGAGCTTGCCCAGCGTGAGGCCGTCCAGGTCCGCGTTGAGAATGGCGCTCCACTGGTCCTTCTTCGCGCGGTCGATGGTCTTGCTGGCCTCCAGCCGGGTGCGGATGATGGAGACCATGGTGAGCACCTGGAGGCTCGTCGCTGTGATACGACTCGAGACCTTCTCGGACATCTCGATGCTGCGGGTACCAACCAGAACCGGCTGCTGCTTTGCGTAGAGCCGCAGGATCTCCGCGGCGATGCCCCGGAACTTGTGCTCGGCCACTTTATAGATGACATCCGCCTGGTCCTTGCGGACCATCGGACGGTTGGTCGGGACCACGACCACGTCCAGGCCATAGATCTTGCGGAACTCGTCCTCTTCCGTCTTGGCGGTCCCCGTCATGCCCGCGAGCTTGAGGTAGAGGCGGAACAGGTTCTGGAAGGTGATGGTGGCGAGAGTCTGCGACTCGTGCTTGATCTCCACCCCCTCCTTGGCCTCGATGGCCTGATGCAGTCCGTCCGAGTACCGGCGGCCGAACATAAGGCGGCCGGTGAACTCGTCCACGATGATGATCTCGCCGTCCTTGACGACGTAGTCGATGTCTTTCTTGAAGAGGGCGTGCGCCTTCATCGCGGCCGTGACGTAGTGCATCAGCCGCGGGTCTTCCGTAATGTTCTCCACACCCATCATCTGCTCGATCTTGTCGACGCCTGCGTCCGTGGGCGAGATGGTCTTGGCCTTCTCGTCCACCAGGTAATGGATGTTGGGGTTGTTCCGGTCGTGGTTGGGGTCGTCGCGCTCGGTCTGGTCCTTGGCTTCCACCCCACGCCGGAGCTGGCGGATCACCCGGTCCACCTTGTAGTAGTGGCTGGTGTCCTCCTCCACGAAGCCGGAGATGATGAGCGGAGTACGGGCCTCATCGATGAGGATGGAGTCCACCTCGTCCACGATGGCGAAGTGGAGGTCCCGCTGGACCAGGTCCTCCCTGGCGAAGGCCATGTTGTCGCGCAGGTAGTCAAACCCGAACTCGTTGTTGGTCCCGTAGGTGACGTCGCAGGCGTAGGCCTCCCGGCGGTGGACCGGCCGGCAGTAGGTAAATCGTGGGTCCGGGTCCTCGTACTCGGGATCATAGACGTAGGAGCCACCTTCGTCGCCCGTCTCCGGGCTCTGGCCCTGGATGATGCCTACGCTCATGCCCAGCAACTGGTAGATGGGGCCCATCCAGACGGCGCCCACCTTGGACAGGTAGTCGTTGGCGGTGACCAGGTGCGCGCCGCGGCCCGCCAGGGCGTTGAGGTAGAGCGGCAGGGTGGCCATGAGGGTCTTGCCCTCGCCGGTCTTCAGCTCGGCGATGCGGCCGTCGTGCGTGGCCATGCCGCCGATGAGCTGCACGTCGTAGTGGCGCTGGCCGAGCGTCCGCTTTGCGGCCTCGCGGACGACGGCGAACGCCTCCGGCAGGATGGCGTCCAGCACCTCGTCCAGGGCCTTGCGGGTCTTGTCCTTGCGCTCGGACTCGAGGATGCCCTCCTTCTCGAGGGCCTCCATCTTGGCCTCCCACTCGCACTGGACGCGCTGGCGGAACTCGTCCGTCTTGGCGCGCAGCTCCGCGTTGGAGAGGTTCCCCATCTCCGGCTCCAGCGCGTTGACGCGGTCGACCACCACCCTGTATCGCGTGATGTCGCGCTCGTTGCTATCAAAAAGGTTGCGTAGGAAAGCTACCATGGTGTGCCCTCTGGCCCTTCCGGAAGACCGATGACGGTGGACGGACTCCAGAGTATGGGAGTATGGGAGTGTGGATGTATGGGTGTCCGGATTCCGGTCACTCCCACACCCCCATACCGCCACACTCCCACACTATCCTTCGTCTTCCGTCTGCCGTCTACTCCCGGCAGGGAGCGCCGTACGTGCTGATGAAAGAAGTGCTGAATCTTATACGCGCCCAGCCGCGCTTCCGTTTTGCGGCCGGTTGTGGATGCCTTCGTGGGTGGGCCGGCGCCGCGTGCGGCGGCCCGCAAGCCGGAGGTCCGGTGACTCATAACGGAAGCCGCCGCCAACCCATCCCGGGTGGAGCGGCGGCTTGAATTCGGCCCTAGTATACCACAGCACCCTCCCTGGAGCAGGATGGATGCCCTAGCCAACCTTTGGAAGTAGTAACATGGGGAGTAGGCTGGAACCCGCTTACGAAGGTGAGCCTACCACGCCCACCGTGTTAGAATGAGGCCACGGCAAGGGCACACGGCCCTTCATTGGCCGAAGTGGAGGTGGATAGATGGCGGCTGCAATACAGGAACAGATAGCGGAGACGGTGGCGCGACTGCCGGAGCAGAAGAAGCGCGCGGTGCTGGAGTTCGCCCTGCGGCTCGCGGAAGAGCCACGAGACCGGCGGGAACGCCTGAGGTCTCTGGCCGGCACTATATCTTCCGAGGACGGTGAGACCATGCTTCAGACCATCGACGCGGAGTGCGAGCGGATCGATGCCGGGTCCTGGTGATCGCCTGCTGGATACCAGCATCGTCGTCGATCATCTCCGCGGCGTCTCGGGCGTCGCGGAACGACTGGAAGCCATCCCTACGCTCTATGTCTCTGTTGTCGCGCTTGGCGAGCTGTACCTGGGAGCGAAGCGGTCCGCGAAACCGGATTACAATCTCGGCCAGATAGATGAGTTCGCAGCGCTCTGCATCGTGCTCCCATGTGACGATGGAACCGCTCGAGCGTACGGCTCGGTGAAGTACACGCTACAGACGCAAGGAACGCCGATCCCCGAAAACGACATCTGGATCGCCGCCACAGCAATTCAGCACGGTCTGCCCCTGGTGACACGTGACTCGCATTTCACTTCTGTAGCTGGCTTGTCGCTCGATCTTCTCTAGCCTGGTCCCCGCAAGCCCCTGCCTGCCCGCACTGTCCCCTGGCGACCCGCTGCGCCTATGCCCTATGGTCGTTCCCGCAATAGTCCCGCTACGACTCGTGTCCACGGAGGTGGACACTCGGCCGTCAGGCCACCCAGCCGAGGACCTTTGTCCGACGGCCGTCCCGGTGGCCCGACAGCGGCAGTAATTGGTCAATGACCATAAGGCAGACCTGCAAGGCAGACCTGCGCCTGAAGATAATATCTGACCGAAGTCAGCAGGGCTACCGCTCCGAGCGCCCCGTTGTCATTCCGCAGGAGCGAAGCGACACTCCTGTCATCCCGAGCTCCGCGAGGGACCTGCTTTACGGTCCCACAATGTACTCTGTAACTCTAGGACCCATGCCGCACCAACTTGTCATTCCGAAGGAGCGTGGCGACTGAGGAATCTGGCGACTCGGTGCCGGAGGCCAGATTCCTCCCTCTGGTCGGAATGACAGCGGAGCGGTCGGAATGACAGCGGAGCGGCCCGAATGGCATTTCGCTCCACGTCGAGTCTTGCTGGATTTTCTTGCGGTGGCTCTTAACTGCCGGACCGCGCGAGAGCCAGGGCAGCCTAGTCGCGCAGCAGCTCGTCGGCGCGATCGATGAGCAGGCCGAGCAGCGTGTAGTCGGACACGCGCAGCCTCTGGGCGGCATCGTGCACCTTCTCCCACCGCGCCCAACCGAGGTAGGAGGTTATCTGATGCGTCCCCAGGAGCTGGTAGGCTACGTCCTCTCGCCTGCCCCGCGGCAGACCCCGCAGGATCGCGAGCGCCATCTCCTGCCGCTCCGTATCGGACCATTCACCGGCCCTCTCCAGGAGGAGCCGCCGGACGGTGGCCGGATCGGCTGAAGCGATCACCTCCTCCGGAGAGTTCGCTGTATTGCACTGCTCCTCTTCCACCACAATTTGACGGAATTCCGTCAAATTGTCACTATTTGAACCCATTGACAGACTGCTGGTCGCAAGTGCATCCAGAGGCGCCTGGACCTGTTTGCTCTCCATACCGTCGGCAACGGATTGCTTTGGCGCCGTCCGGTTCGCGTCTCTCTGCGCCACCAGCCGGGCACGCTGCATCTCGCGGAGAAGCGGCCACTGCCGGTTCGGTGCCAGCGTTCCGTTGGCTGCCTCGGTGAGCCAGCGGAGGCGGACCTCCTCCGGCTCCGGCGCAAGCGCCTCATAGATGCTCCAGGAGAAGCCAGCGAGCCGTGTGTGGTACGCAAACCGCTCGGCAACGTAGCCAAAGTGACGCACGGCGTTGTAACTGTAACCCGGGAGGGCCGCGGCCACGGACCGGGCGCGGTTACCCCACTTCGCTGCCCCCGCGTTGTACCAGTCGCCGATGGCAAAGTTGACCGCCAGGCGCGCGCGCTCTCCGGCGCCCGCGATGGCGCGGCCCGCCGCCTCCCACCGCTCCTCGCTCAAGGTCCATCCCGCGGGTCCATCCGCCGCGATCCCTACATCGGTGAGGACGAGTTCCCCGTCCTCCACCGCAATCGGCGGAGTTGCCGGGCTAAGCGCCACTGCCGGCGCCAGCCACTCCGTGGTTACCGTACCTGCCATGTCCAAGCTCCTTTCTCGTGTGCCCCGCTGCCGCAAGTCCGGGCACCCAAAACAGAAGCGCCCACCCGCGCCGGAGACGGCGGCCCTCATCCTTGGTGGAATCTGGGCGCATCCCCGGCAGGGGTGGGCGCATCTTATAAGCTGCCCGTTGTATTCGGTTTGGGGTCTCGCGGCCTGTGCCGCCGCGTTACGGCCGCCCGTTCGCGGCCGTTCCTAGTCTATAGACTGCTCACATCGACAAAAAGTTGCAGAAATCCTTCTCGTACTTTTGCTGGAATTCGGGAAGCCGGAGCAACTTCTCCCCCTGCGTCTTGCGGCCGTTTGACACTCGCCGGGGGCAGTGCTATACTTTGCCGCGTGCGGAAGGGCGGGTCGGTACGCCCTTCTCTCTTTTTGTGCGGCCTTCTGTCTGGGGCCCACCCCATGGAAAGGCAGCATGCCGGAGTTCGGCTTCGATCTGGACGAAATCCGCCGCCTCATCCACCTGGTGGAGCGGCGCGGCCTGGCCAAACTGGAGGTGGAGGAGGAGGACCGGCGCGTGGTCATCCGCGGACCGCGCCCACGGCGCCGGCCCCGCCCCGGTCCCGAAACGGAAGAGCCGGACGAGTTTGCAGCCACCTCTGAGGCGGAGCCGGCGCCGCCGGCCACCCGGGCGCCCATTCCGGTGCTTGGTCGCGTCGCGGTGGTCGCGCCTACTGTTGGCGTCTTCTACCGCGCCGCGGCCGTGGACGCTCCCCCGCTGGTGGAGGTGGGCGACCACGTGGACGTGGGCCAGCCGATCGGGCTGCTGGAGGCGATGAAGGTGTTCTCCGAGATCCTGAGCGACCACGCCGGCACCGTGACGGAGATCATCGCCCGCAACGGGGCACTCGTGCGGGAAGGCGATCCGTTGCTGTATCTTAAAGAGGATTGAACCACAGAGCGCGCTGAGGACGCGGAGCCGGGCCCATGCTTGGCTAGAAAACCCCGTAGAATTGCCGATAATAGCACCAGGACCGAAACTAGCCCTCCTCTGTGCTCTCTGTGTCCTCAGTGGTGAATAGCGCAGTTGCAGTGAAAGACACCATCAACATCGGCATACTGGGCCTGGGCGTGGTGGGATCCGGCACCGTGGCGCTGCTGGAGCAGAACCGCGCCCTCATCGAGGCCAAGATCGGCGCGAGGATCCACATCCGCCGCATCGCCGTCCGGGACCTCCACAAGAAGCGGATGGTCCAGGTGGACCGCTCGCTCCTCACCAACAACCCCCTCGACGTGCTGGACGACCCGGCCATCGACATCGTCTGCGAGCTTATCGGCGGCGTGAGCCCGGCCAAGGAGTACGTGCTGCGGGCGTTGGCGAACGGCAAGCACGTGGTCTCCGCCAACAAGGAGCTCATTGCCAAAGAGGGGCACGAAGTGATGGTGGAGGCCGCTCGACGGCGGCTCGACTTCCAGTTCGAGGGCTCCGTCGGCGGTGGGATTCCCATCGTCCAGCCGATGAAGAACGCCCTGGCCGGCAACCGCGTGGAGGAGATGATCGGGATCGTCAACGGAACGACCAACTACATCCTCACCCGCATGACGCAGGAGGGCGCGGACCTGGATGTGGTGCTCGCGGAGGCACAGGCCCGCGGCTACGCGGAGGCGGACCCCTCGAGCGACGTGGAGGGGTACGACGCGCAGTACAAGATCGCCATCCTCAGCTCCATCGCCTTTACCAGCACCGTCCGCGTGAGCGACGTCTACGTGGAGGGGATCACGCGCATCGCCCAGCGGGACATCGAGCGGGCCGGCGAGCTGGGCTACGTTATCAAGCTGGTGGGCATCGCGCAGCGCGTGGGCGAGGAGGGGATGCAGGTGCGCGTGCACCCTGCGCTCCTGCCCAATTCTCACCCTCTGGCCTCCACCAACGACGTGTACAACGCCATCTACGTCCGCGGCGACGCGGTCGGCGACGTGATGTTCTACGGCCGCGGCGCCGGCATGATGCCGACCGGCAGCGCGGTGGTCGGGGACATCGTGGACATCTGCCGCAACATCCTGTTCGGCTCGACGGGGCGCGTGTCGTGCACCTGCTTTGAGCGGCGGACGATGCTCCCCATCGACACGGTGGAGTCCAAGTACTACGTGCGGATGATGGTGGCGGACCGGCCCAAGGTGCTGGCAGCCATCGCCAACGTGCTGGGCGAGCACGAAGTCTCCATCGAGTCCGTGGTGCAGAAGATGGCGGCCAACGGGCAGGCGGAGATCATCTGGGTAACGCACCGAGTGCGGGAATCCAACATGCGCGCCGCGCTGGAGGACCTGAAGCACCTGCCGGCCGTAGCGACCGTAGAGAACTGGCTCCGCGTGGAAGAATGACGACCCCGCGCGCGGTACGTGGACTTGGCCGCGACGTTCGTGCCCTGGTTGCGGGCTCGGTGGTTCTACTGGCGCTCTTAGCCCCCTGTCTGGCCATGGCTCAGGCTCCAGCGCCCACAAGTGCAGGCGGCCAACCCCCCGACCCGTTGGCGCCGCAGCCTATCAACGTAGCCCCGCCCAAGGTGGTGACGCCGTACCTCCCGTTCAGTACGCTTCCGGCGGTGCAGCTCGACGAGACCAACAACGGGGTGGGGATCGCCCAGCAGACGGCGCGCGCCCGCAAGCTCCAGGCGCGGATCATGTGGATCGACGCCACGGCGAACATGAACCGCATGAACACGGCCGAGAAGGTCCAGGCGACGGTAGACAAGATCAAGCAGGCCGGGTTCAACATGATCGTGCTGGACGTGAAGCCCATCGTGGGCTACACGCTCTACCCCAGCAAGCTCGCCCACAAGCTCAACAAGTGGCTGGACGACCGCGCTATCCCTCCGGATTTCGATCCGGTGGCGGAGTTTGTGACCCGCGCCCACGCCGCCGGACTGCAGCTCGTCGCCAGTATGTGCGCCTTCAGCGAAGGGCACCGAATTGTGCATGAGGGCCCGGGCTACGAGCATCCGGAGTGGCAGACCACTCTCTACGAGCCCCAGATGCAGGTACACGGCTCGGCGCAGGGCGTGACGCCCTTCCCCATCACGGACCGCTCCAACGTGCCCGCCCGCAATTCGCAGGAGCTGGCGCTCTATTCGGACGCCGGGGAGCTTAAGGCGCCCATCGGTTCGGTCGTCTCTGTGGTCGCGCAGGACGGCACCGTGCTGGCCCAGGTGGCGGGAGACGCCTTCCCGGCGCTGGTGAAGAAGCTGCCTTCCGGGGCGGGCGCGCTGGTGGGGGACGGCCCCGGCGCTGACTTCCTCCGCCAGAACGCGCGCGTGGGCGATAAGCTCACCTTCGAGACGGCGCCCACCTTCGTGCCCATCAGCCAGCGGCCGGAGCAGCAGGTGCCGCTGATGACCAATCCCAACGACCCGGCCGTGCGGCAGCGGATGCTGGACATCGTGAGCGAGCTGGTGCGGGGCTACCAGGTGGACGGGGTGATCTTTGACGACCGCCTGCGCTACGCCGGCATCAACGCGGACTTCGGGGAAGAGAGCCGCAAACAGTTCGAAGCATACGTCGGGCACGCGGTGAAGTGGCCGGACGACGTGTTCCGGTACGATGTGACCTTCCCGGAGCTGGACCGCCACGTGGTGCCGGGCCCGCTGTATGAGAGCTGGCTGGTCTGGCGCGCGATGACGCTCCGCAACTGGCTGGCCTCGGCGGTTACCGCGGTGAAGGCCATCCGGCCGACCTGTACCGTGAGCACCTACACGGGCTCCTGGTTCGGCGAGTACCCGCTCTTTGGTGCCAACTGGTCGGCCGACGACTTCACCGCCGGCTTCCGCTTCCTGACGCCCAGCTACCAGCAGACCGGCTGGGCGGAGCTGCTCGACTGGATGACCACCGGCTGCTACTACCCCACGCCCACGGTGCTGGATGCCTTCGCGGCCGGCAAGATTCCGGGCGCCTCTGTGGAGGCCGCGGGACAGCTCACCAACCGCGCCGCGAACGACCAGACCTGGAGCTACGCCGGCATCGGGCTGAGCGACTACATCGGCCATCCGGAGCAGCTCAAGGCGGCGCTGCAGGCCGCCTGCGCCTCTACCCAGGGTGTGATGGTGTTCGACCTCTCCCACTTCCAGTACGCGCACGAGGACGCCGACAAATACTGGCAGATCTTCGCGGACGCCTTCCACGATCCCGCCACGCCGCCGCACGCGGTGGCCGGCCTACTGGCGCAGATCCGCAAGGACCACCTGGCGCAGAAGACCGCCGGTCCCCCGTTGCCGCCGGTGGTGATCTACGGCGGAATTCCCGGCACGGGGTTCTAGGTCTGATAAGGGCAGAGGGTATTCAGGTGTTCAGGTGTTCAGGTGTTCAGGTCCGGATTCCTGAATGCCTGAACACCTAGTCCGCGATTAGCTGCGCGTACAGCGCCGGGTCTACGTTGCCGCCGCTGATCACGCAGCAGACGGCCCGACCTCGGAACGGCTCCGGCTCCGTGAGCAGGGCGGCGAGGCTGAGTGCGCCCGTGGGCTCCGCTTTGAGGTTGGCAAGAGAGAAGAGTAGTCGCACCGCCTCCCGGATGGCGTCCTCCGGGACCTCCACGATGCGGGAGAGGCCGGTCTTCAGGATCTCCCAGTTATGGGAGCCAAGGCTGAGGGTGCGGGCGCCGTCCGCGATGGTCTCCGCCTCCACGTCGCTCCGCACGAGAGTCCCCTCGCGGAAGGAGCGCGCCGCGTCATTGGCGAGGAGCGGCTCCGCCCCCACCACCTGTATGGCCCGGCCGGGGGGCCGGACGCCCGTCACCAGGCCGGAGGTGAGCCCGCCGCCGCCTACGGGCGCCACGATCACGTCCACCGGCCGGTCCAGCGCCGCGATCTCGGCTCCAAGGGTTGCGTTGCCCTGGATCACCAGCGGGTCGTTGTAGGCGCTGGCCACGTACGCCTCCGGGTGGTCCCGGGCCAGCTCCGTCACCCGCTGCTCGCGCGTCTTCTCCCGCACGTCCACCAGGTCTACTACGCCTCCGTACTCCCGCACCGCCTCCACCTTCACGCGGGCGGAGGTGGCCGGCATCACCACCGTGCAGCGCTTGCCCAGGAGCCTGCAGGCATAGGCCACGGCCTGGCCGAAGTTGCCGGAGGAGGCGGTGAGGATGTGCGGCTGCGGCGTCCTGGACGCCAGATTATAGGCCGCCCGGAACTTGAAGCTGCCCGTATACTGCAGCGTCTCGCTCACCAGGAACAGGTCCAGCCCCAGCCGGTCCCGCAGCCGCGGCGAGTCGACGACGGTGGTGGGGCGGAGGATGTTGGGGAGAGTGTCTTTGGGTGCCATTTGCCTGATTCATTGTAGGGGCGGCCCTGTGTGGCCGCCCGC
>CAYNFH010000047.1:0-10597 GCA_964396385.1 uncultured Chthonomonadaceae bacterium
CCGGATGCGAGGTGAGGAAGAAAGCTTGCCAGAAGCTCTTGGGCACCCACGCGGACAGCGCGCCCGCGATGAGCAACCCCCCGGCGATGTCCCGCCAGATGGAGACCCAGTCCATCACGAAGTAGTGGCTGATGGCGGTCAGGCCCTCCGGGGAGCGGATGCGCTTATCGTGAGTACGAATGGTTCCATGATATGCCTCTTCGCCCCGATTGCGAGACGTTGCCCGAGCCCATGAGAGAACTGCCCACGCTCTTGAGTGGGCAGAACGAGCCAGGGGAGCGGCATCGACCGCTCCCCTGGTTCAGACTAGCGCACCTCAATATGGACCGGAACTACATCTTCTCGAACTTACCCTTAGCGGCGTTGGTGACGAACTTCTGCGGGTTCTTATCGAACCGCGGCTTGCACTCCGGGCAGCAGAAGTAGTACGTCTTCCCCTTGAACTTACTGTGGCCTACCGCCGCTTTCACCGAGGCGATCTTGTCGCCCGTGACCGGGCAGATGAGGGCTGCCTTCTTTGTATGGACAGCCGCTTTGGGATGCGCGGCGGGTTTCTTCTGGGCAACGGCCGGCGCGCCGATCACGGCAAGAGCCGCGAGGGCCACGACGGCGCTGTGGATGGTCTTCATGGTGTCTCCTTTCGGGCCTGGGGCCCTTTCGCTGATCAGTACGCAGACGTACTCCGGCCGTGACGCGGGCCGGGCTGTCACACTAAGCCGCCGTCTTCGTGTTGAGCAGTATCGCCGAGACGTCAGCGCCCATGATCTCTCTGACGAAAGGTGCAAAGCAATGAAGGTTCGGAACTTCGGATTGGCGGCGCTCACCGGCGCCTCGGTACTCCTCTTGACCGTGTTTGCCGGCGCCCCCGCGCTCGCTCACGACGGTGACGATGACCACGATGCCTTCCACCAGGACCTGGAGTGGCAGCATCAGCTTGGCCACGACCGGCTAGACCGCCTGCACAACCGCGACCACTACCGGCTTGAGCGCGAGCACGAGCGCTGGCACGCCCTGCACGATGGCGACCCCAACGAGTGGCGCTACGAAGCCCAGCACGAGCGGTTCCACGACCATCTGGACGGCGAGCATGAGCGCGCCCACCAGAGGCTGGAGTGGCTGCACAACCGGCAGCACCAGAGGCTGGAGTGGCAGCACGACCGCTGGCACAATGACTACGACGATTACAACGGCGGCTACGGTTCGTACGGCTCCGGCTACTACGGCGGCTACGGTTCGTACGGCTCCGGCTACTACGGCGGTAGCTGCCACCGCCGCTGGTAATCCAACCCTCATCGGAAGCGGACGGCACGCGCTCTACCCGGGCTTCATATAGTAGGCTGAATGTTGGCCCGCGATTCCCCCTCTTCTGCTACCTGGGAGAGGGGGTTTTTGCGCAGGGGGCATTATCGCTTAGCCGCGCGGCTGCAAACCGCGTGGCGCTGCCCTCAGACCTTAGTGCGAGCGGCCAATCCTCGTTAATGCGCTGGCCCGGCTGGCAGGGTGCATGTATACGGAAAGCTCGCGCCGGGCGTGTCACGCCCTGAGCCCCCTACCGTACTGGTTAGCGTCAGCGCCCAATCTTCTGACGAAAAGGGAGTATCATCATGCGACGTTGGATCGGCTGGACGGCACTCTCCGGTGCCGCTGTTTTCCTGCTTGCGACGCTCGCGGCCACGCCCGCACCCGACGGATGTAAGTAGATTCGCCCAAACCTTGGGGGAGGCTGCCGTATAATAATCCGGTAAGCCGGAGCGATCCGCAGCCTGCCCCGAACTGTATGCAGATGTACCGACGCCTGAACTATACTGCGGCCGTCCTGCTGGCATTCGCCATCTGGGCTCTTGGCGGAGCCTTGCCGGCGCTCGCCTGTGACGTCATGCCTGAGGCGGCGCGTTCCGGCCACGTGTGCTGTGAGCGTGTCGGCTCACCGTGTTGCTGCCCGCTACATGGTGCGGCTCGCACAGCAGTGGTCGTGGACAGCGCGGCCCAAGCCGGCCCAGCTCGCGGAATACTCTTTTGCCGCGCAGGGTCGACCGGCTGTTCCTGCGCATTGGTACCCGCCTCCCAGGAACGGACACCGCTAACCCCGACACGCACATTCAAAGCGCCTGTCACGGCGCCGCCTACACAGGCCGTCATTTGTCCGGTCCAAATATCCAGCACCCGCAACTCGTACCCCCTGAGTGCCGCCGCGCGCGGCGCTCTCGCCTCACCCGCTTCACCCCGCGCACCGCCTTTCTAGGGATGAGTCTGTGTCCGGTTCCATCTTAGGAGCCGCGCCACGTATAGTTCTCACTCACCCATTAGAAAGGCAATCTCATGCATTATTCAGCAAGGCGGACCCTTCGGCGCGCCGCCAAGGAGGGCTCCTACAGCTACCTGTGTACGGTAAAGGGCCACGCGAAGGGCGGCGTGTACGGAACGCTCATCATTCGCTAGGCACTAGTCCCGGCAGCAACCCGGCCGGAGGCGGCCGGATTGCTGCCGGGCGGATATAGGGAGAGATCAGTGAAAGACACTCAGAAAATAGGGCGGCGGCGGTTGCTGTCGCTGGCAGGTCTTACCGGCGCGGGCGTGCTGCTGGGCCGCCAGGCTGCCCGCGCCCAGGAGCCCACGCGCCCTCTGCCGACGCCGGAGACCTGGCCATCAAAGTTTGTGCTGGAGCAAACGAAGCCAAAGTGGGATCCGCGGGCCAAGCCGAAGGCGGGAGAACGGATCCATGAGTTCGACATTGAGGTTACGGTCGAGCCGCACGAGATCCTGCCGCTGGAAGAGCACCACTTCTACACCTTCAACAAGACCGTGCCGGGACCGGAGCTACGAGTCAAGGAGGGAGACTGGGTCAAGGTCAACCTCACCAACAAGACCCACGACTTTCACACCATTCACTGGCACGGCATCTACGTGCCCTGCGAAAGTGACGGCGTGCCGCTGGGCACGCAGTACCCCGTCGGCTTCAACCAAACCTTCACCTACCTCTGGCGCGCCCAGCCGGCAGGCACCCATTTCTACCACTGCCACAACATGACCAACATGCACATCCAGGCCGGCCTCTACGCACCGCTCATCATCGAGAGCGATGACGATCCGGTGAAAGAGGCCTTCCCCTACGAGCGGGAGTACACGCTGGTGCTCTCGGAGGTGGACACCTACTTCCTCCAGGACCAGATGAACGAGATGCTGCAGATGGGTGAGGTGATGGACCGTATGAATGGCTCACCTCGGCTTATGGCCAAGATGGACGGGCGGATGATGGGCTGGTTCGCCAACAAGGAGGCGTTCCTCAAAGCCATTAAGGACGGCTGGATCCCACCCTACCACTCAAGCCGCACCGGCAGGCCCCGCCGCATCGAGCCTAACTTCTTCCTGATCAACGGCAAGTCGTACCCCATGACCGAGCACCTGCACATCAAGCGCGGCGAGAACATCCGGGTGCGCCTCATCAACACGGGCATGATGCCCCACTTCATGCACCTGCACGGGCACGACTTCTGGCACGTCTGCACGGACGGCTCGCCGCTTGCGTCGCCAGTCCGCATGAATACGGCGCCCGTAATGCCCGGTTCAACCGTGGACATCGTGATCCAGGGGACCAATCCCGGCGTCTGGCACTTCCACGACCACAGCGACTTCAGCGATATGAACAACGGCGTCTCGCCCGGTGGCATGATGACCATGGTCATGTATGAGGACGCCGAAGAGGCGGGCTTTACCTTTAAGGAGATACTGGCGACCAATTCCTAGGCGTCACGTGACTACGGAAAGGAAAGACGGAGTGAGGACAGGTCTATGGAAGGCGTGGATGGTTGCGGCGGCCGGGCTGCTCGCCCCGACCGCCACTCTGGGCCAGGCGCAGCAGACACCGATTCCTGAGCGGCCGAGCATCGCCCCCCAGATCGAGCTGGACGGGACCGGCATCGGGACCCTGGAGTACCACTCCCCCCGCATCGTCCTGCCCAGCGGCGCGCGCTCCAGCACGAGCCGCATCAACGTATCAGACAGCGCGCTGCTGCTGGGCGCGGCCGAGCGGCTCTACCGGAACGGCATTGGCAGCTTTGTGATCGGCGGCACCACGACCGAAGGAGCGGATGCGCCCAGCGGCACGAACCTGTTCCTGCACCAGCTCTACGCCGACTATCAGACCCGCAGCTCGGAAGCCTATATCGGCCGCACCGACTCCGGAACACGCCTCGTGGACTTCCCCACCGTAAGGGGGGACAACCTGAACGAGTTTGTGAACGTCCTGAACCCCTTCAGCAGCGGCGATAACGTGGAGGAGCACCGTTACAGCGACCAGGCGACCGTGGTCCTCAACCGGAACCTCCACTACTTCCTGAACCTGCACGCCCAGCACCTGGTCACCTCCAGCGCGGAGAGCGTGGGGCAGGGCGGCATCAACTCGCTGGGGATCAACTTCCAGTACCAGGGAGCGCCGGCTCTGGAGGTGATTCAGAAGATCCCGCTCTGGGGCTTCGGATACGAGCATCGCTCCGTAGGCAAGGGCTTTGGCAGCGCGTCCAATGTGCTGTTTGGCGGCATCGTCTACAATGTGAACCCCGACCCGGTGGACCGTGTAGACCTGCGCGTTCAGGACATCTACTCCTTCGGTAACGACCTGCGGAGCTTTGCCGACGTGACCGACACTTTCCGCGCGGATGCAAACAGCATCGCGGCCTCGCTTCGGTGGCTGCACAGCCCTTTTGGTGTGCCTGGCTACCAGCTTGCCCTCACCGCCGGGTACCGCAGCTACAACAAGGTCTCAGACGCGAATACCTTCGGACTGGCGCTTACCGGCGTCAAACGCCTGGGCGAAGGCTTTGACGTGGTGCTTCAGTACGTCTATCAGCACCGCGACCCGGCCTACGCCGCCGTGTTCAGCGGCGTCCGCGACGGGCACGCCGTTGAGCTAGGCTTTGTTATGAACTTTACCAACATCTTCAACCCGCACCTAGGTCCGCGCCGGTCGCTGCTGAACTTGCAGCACCAGTACATCCCGGACTAGCGGGCGTGCATATGGTTTGAAAGGAACGTACCATGAACAGACGATATGGAATGGGTTTGAGGGACATGGCGCCGCTGGCGGTGCTCTGTGGGATGGCTTTGTTCTCCGGAGGGGCGCTTGCGCAGGGCAGCCAGGAGAACATGCAGGCGATGCCGCGGCTCGCGCCCAAGCGCGTCTACACCGCTACGGGCGGAGAGGACTGGGAGCAGGAGACGGGCTTTGGCAAGGACAGTTCCATGGCCGAGATGATTACGCTCATGATGGTGGGCGGCTCCGGCATGGAGCACATGAAGATGGGCGCCATGAAGCCGGGGATGAAGATGGCCGGGATGCCCGGGGCGCGTGGGATGGGAGCCGGCGTGGCATCCGGTCTGCCGCTCAAGGTCACCGTTACTCCAAACCCGCCGCAGGTTGGCGACAATAAGCTGGACGTGTGGGTGACCGATTCGAGCGGAAAGCCGGTCACAGGGCTCAAGCTGGGCGCTTCGGTCTTCATGACCAGCATGGATATGGGCACCACGAAACCCAAAGCAACCGAGCTTGGGAACGGCCGCTACCAGCTTCCGGTCTCCTTCAGCATGAAGGGTCCCTGGCGGGTCAGCCTGACCGGCGAGGGGGGAAATACCAGCGCGGGCGTCCGCGCGGACCTCGACTTCAACGTGGGCGACAAGCAGCCGAGGTCTCTCTCCACGGCACAGACGGCCCAGGTCACACAATCGAACCCGCAGCCAACAGAGGCAGCGCCAGCGCTTACCGCCCCCATGCCGTCTGCGCCCGCCAGCCTCCACGCCGCAGACGCAGGCAAGCTCCCCGACGCCCGCGGCCACGCCTGTTCCCTCACCGCCGTCAGCCTCCAGCGCGGCAATCCCTGTGGTGCCAGGCTCCGCGGAAGCGCGCGCCGCTAATTGGAGCGTGACCCTGGTGACCTCGCCCAACTCCGTGAAAGTAGGCAGCAACGCATTGGAGTTCGCCGTCACCGACCCGGCCGGCAAGCCGGTTAAGGGAGCCAATCTCACCTCGGACGTGCTGATGACGTCTATGGACATGGGCACCACGCACCCAACGGCAAAGGAAACCAAGGAGGGTCACTACGCGTCGCAGGTTCAGTTCAGCATGAAAGGCCCGTGGCGGGTCAATGTCAAGGTGACACCTCCCGGCGGCAAACCGTTCAGCCGGGCCTTTGACTTCCATGTCGCCAAGTAGGGCGAGGTGCCGGATTCCCACAGGACGTTCGCTCCTGCGGGAATCCGATCCGTGCCACCACCGCGGGAGGCACCGGGCATTCGTGGCAGTCCTGGTCGTCGCCTGGGCCGGTTCGGCGCCTTCCGCCTCAGCCCATGCAGGGCATGGAAGGCATGATGGGGATGGAGGCCTTCGCGGGGATCCCGATGACCCGGGAGGCGTCAGGCACGTCCTGGCAGCCGGACAGCACGCCGATGCACGCGCACCACGAGATGAAGGGCCTATGGCGGATCATGCAGCACTACAACGCGTTCCTTAGCTATGATCACCAGAACGGCCCGCGCGGAAACGACCAGGTGAACGGCATCGGCTGGTACATGCTCATGGCCTCCCGCCCGCTGGGCCGGGGCGACCTGATGCTGCGAATCATGCTCAGTCCGGAGCCGGCGACTACCACGGCTCGCGGCTATCCGCTGCTCTTCCAGAGCGGCGAGGCCTACCATGGTCAGCCTCTGGTGGACCGGCAGCATCCACACGATTTCTTCATGGAAGTAGCAGGCCGCTACCGCTACGCGCTGGACGCGCAAACCGCCGCCTTCCTCTACCTGGCGCCCTCGGGCGAGCCCGCTCTCGGCCCTACCGCCTTCCCGCATCGGACGAGCGCCATGGACAACCCCGCGGCCCCCATTACCCACCACTGGCAGGACAGCACGCATATTGCCTTTGGCGTGCTGACAGCAGGGGTCTCGCGCAGCAACTGGCAAGTGGAAGGCTCCTACTTCAATGGCCGGGAGCCGGACGAGAACCGCTGGGACTTTGACCCGATCCGGCTGGACTCCTTTTCCGGCAGGATTAGCTACAATCCCGGCCCCAACTGGAGCACGCAAGTATCCTACGGCTGGCTCAAGAGCCCCGAAGAGCTGCGGCCCAATGAGACCCGGCGTCGCGCTACATTAAGCGCCACCTACAACCAGCCGCGGCGGGATGGCGGCAACTGGGCCAGCACCTTTGCGTGGGGACGGAACAACGGCGCCGGAATCAACTCAGATGGCGTACTGCTAGAGACGGACCTGAATCTGGCGGACCGCAACGCCTTCCTTGGCCGTCTGGAGTTTGTGGACAAGCTGGGCGAGGACCTGGCGCTTACCCCCGCGGACAAGAAGTTCGGTATCACGGAGCTGACGCTGGGAGGGCTGCACGAGCTGACGCCGGGCCGGTCCTACCAGGCGGGAGTCGGCGCCTCCGTGACATTCAACTGGAAGCCCGCGGAGCTCGATCCGGTATATGGCCGGTCCCCCCTAGGGTTCTGGGTCTTCCTGCGCATCCGCCCATCGCGCATGGACATGGGCGGCTCACACGCCATGACCATGGAGCCGCCGAAGCCTGAGCCACCCGCCGCCGAGCGCCTCGGCATAGCGGCAGCCATATCGCCTAACCCGCCGCGGGTCGGAGCGGCTAACCGTATGGTAGTGACCCTCACCGATAGCACAGGCAAGCCGGTGACCGGCGCAAAGGTAACGTCGGAAGTGGGGATGACGTCTATGAACATGGGTACCGGCCGGCCGCTGTTCCGTGACCTTGGCGATGGACGGTACCAGGGAAGCCCCCGGTTCTCCATGCCGGGTCCGTGGCGCGTGCGCCTCACCGTCACCCACCGCACGGCAAGCCCGCTACCCGCAGTTTTGACTACACCGTAGGTCCGTAAAGGAGGAAGTGTGAATGCGGAGTGCCCGCACCATGGTGACCCTCGGCGTGCTTCTGCTGCCACTATCCTTGGAGCAAGTGGAGGAGGTAGCGGGCGAGAGCTTCCGCCACCTCCGCTCGTGGCTTACGGCGAAGCCGTGGCCCTCTTTATTGGAGAGAGCCTCGGACCGGCTACATCGCTCCACGGCCACCGAGCACGGCCGGTATGGTCTGGAGGATGATCGCGAGGTCCTGCCGGAGCGACATGGAGCCGATGTAGAGCAGGTCCAGCTCCACCCAGTGGTCAAAGGGGATGTGGTTGCGCCCCTGCACCTGCCAGAAGCACGTGAGGCCGGGCTTGACGGCCAGGCGTCCGAGCTCGCGCTGGGTGTAGCAGAGCACTTCGGAAGGAAGAGGCGGGCGCGGACCCACGATGCTCATGTCTCCGCGGAGCACGTTGTAGAACTGGGGCAACTCGTCCAAGCTGAACCTGCGCAACCAGCGGCCGATCCGAGTAATCCGCGGATCGTTCCTCAGCTTGAAGGTGGGGCCTGTCGCCTCGTTCAGGTGAAGGAGCCGATGCCGTGTCTCCTCGGCATCGACGGTCATGGATCGGAACTTGTAACAGGTGAAGATCCGGCCTCCATGTCCCACCCGTCTCTGCTTGAAGATCACAGGTCCGCGCGAGGTCAGGCGCACCGCCAACGCGATCAAGGCAAAGAGCCAGGAGAAGAGCGCCAGGACCGTGAGCGAGAGGAGAACGTCCAGAGCTCGCTTTGCAGCAGCATAGGGAACGTCCGCTTGCAGTATACGGCAGACGAGGGACGGGGGAAGTGTGACGGAAGCACACTGGCTGCCCGCCTGCTGCGTCGCAGCGCCAGCGGAAACGAGCTCAGCGGGGTCTTCAGCTAGCATCAGGGCATAGGTCTCCTTTTCGATGACTGCGCCCAAGCCGGTTGCTGCCAGCAGGCAAACCTTCAAGGGCACAGCCCCACCTCAAGGAGGCAGCCGCGCCTATAGAAGGTGTCGGGTGCCTGGACCACGAGAAGCTGTGATCACCAGGAACTAATGCACGGCTCATGCCAGATACCTTGCCGGTACGAGCAGAGTAAGCCCGCAGGGCTGCTAATCCCGTCACAGCTTCGTCACGATCTCCTATTTGTGTAGGATTACTCAACGTTTGTCTGTGGATGACAGCCCTCAGAGGTCCTGGTGGCACTGGTCTTGCACACAGGGGATCAGAGCGGCTGACCGCCGAGACAGTCGGTATCCACCTAACGAGAGAAGCGCGGTTCCAGCACGACCCATGGAACAGACACCAAGCCCGAAGCTCAGCCGCCTGACTACCCTTGAAGAGTTCGTTGACCTGGCCGTGGAGTGGAACACGCTGCTGGCCGAGTCCGGGCTCGACAACGTATTTCTGTCCCACTCCTGGCTTTCGGAGTGGTGGCGCGTCTACGGGCCTGACCTCCAAATGTGGGTGGTTATGGCGTCTGCCGGTACCCAGCTATACGGCATTGCCCCCCTCTGCCTCTATTCCTCTCCCGGCGGCGCCCGGCACCTTCGCTTCATCGGCCACGGTGAGGTTGCCCCGAACCACCTCGATCTGGTGGCGCGGCCGGAGGAGCGGGCGGCGTTTGCCGATCGGTTGCTTGGATACCTGGCAGAGGCTCGAGAAGAGTGGGACATCCTGGATCTGGAGAGTCTTGCCGAGGACTCACCGCTCCGCAGCGCTCTCGCGGACTGGAGTGAAACGCGAGGGATGTGGAGCAGAGAGGAAGTAGTTTCCCGCTGTCCGTATGCCAGTCTGCCGGCCAACTATGCTACGTACCTGGCGCAGCGGGGAAGAAAGACGCGAGGGCAGGTACGCACCGATCGGCGCAGGCTGGAGCGCAATTTACCAGATTGCCGGTTCGCGCGGGTGGAGAGCCAGGAGGAGTTGGGCAGTGTATTTGACGCCCTGGTGCAGCTTCATCAGGCCCGCTGGCAGCGGCTTGGGCAGCCGGGCGTCTACTCCAGCCCCACGTTTCTGGACTTCCACCGGGCGATGGCGCAACGTGCCCTAGACGAGGGGACGCTTCGGCTCTACTACATCGAGGCGGGCCATAGAGTCATCGCCGGCTGTTACTGCTTCCTAGTGGGGGGCCGCCTCTTCTACTACAGCAGCGGTTTCGATGAGCAGTATGCCTCCTACAGCCTTGGGATACAGCTCCTGGCGTACCTGGCGGAGGAGAGCATCGCGGAGGGCGCCACGGAACTCGATATGCTCCAGGGCGTGCAGCCCTATAAACTGCACTGGGCCACCGCAATACGAGAGAACTTCAGTGTACAGACGGCCAGTCCCCAGACAAGGGCTCACGCGCTGTGGCTCAAAATGGAGGCGGGACGTCTCAAGTCTCGCGCGGCCGCAGGTGTAGCCGATGCGGGCCGCCGTGCGCTAAATCGCCTTGCTACGGCTGCGCGTCATCCGGTGCACTCCGGGTTGGGCACTCCCAGAGCCGGCGCTACTCGCCGTTTATAGCGGTTGAAGTCAGGTCCACGATCTGGGGAAGGTCCCACGAGCCATACAGTGAGAGAACACTCCGTGCAAACCGGCATGGACTCTGGCTGTGTTCGTTGGAGCTGATTCGCCTTAGAGCCCCTGTTAAGGCCCCCCACCCCCCCAACCCCGCGAGAGGGGGGGGGGTGGACCCCCCCCCCGCCCGCCCCCACCCAAACAAAAAAGGGGGG
>CAYNFH010000047.1:10607-30344 GCA_964396385.1 uncultured Chthonomonadaceae bacterium
TGTTAAAACCCCTCCCCGACCCTCCCCTTCGTAAGGGGAGGGAGTCCACCGTCGCGCAGGCTGCCCCCTCCTTACAAAGGAGGGGGTTAGGGGGAGGTTCTGTTAGGCGTTCTTAGTCAGGGGCGATGTGGGACCGTCCACACCGGATTCTGGTGGGTGCGAGCCGGCTGTTCGCTGTAGGATGTGCCAGAAAGTGCGGTTCCCTCTGTTGCGGTGGTGGACGCGGCGCTCAGACCCGTCGGCAAGCGCGCGGTAGATGTCCCTCTTGCGGCACGGTGTAGTGTCAGGCGAATGCCATCAAGTGTTCACGCCATTTGCCGATAATACTAGTGCGCTGTCAGCGACGCCCAGCGCAGTGAGCACCGTTGCCGTGGCGCTCGCACTGCCGCACTGCCGCAGGACGATACTATGAGTTCAGCTCGTGTTCGAGGACACGGAAGCCCGAAGCCGGACTTTCGCGCCCTCTTTGAGGCCGTTCCCGGTCTCTACCTTGTGCTCCGGCCCAATCCGCCGCTGTTCACCATAGTTGCGGTCTCGGATGCCTATCTGCGGGCAACCATGACCGAGCGAGAGAAGATACTCGGCCGAGCGCTTTTCGAGGTCTTTCCAGACAATCCGGACGAACCATCGGCGACCGGCACCACCAACCTCCGCGCTTCTCTTCATGCCGTGCTCTCCCGCCGCGCTCCCCATACCATGGCCGTGCAGAAGTACGACATCCGCCGGCCCGAGAGCGAAGGCGGCACCTTCGAGGAGCGGTACTGGAGCCCGGTCAACGCGCCGGTGACCGGAGAGGAGGGTGAGGTCCGCTATATCATCCACCGGGTCGAAGATGTGACGGACCTGGTGCGGCTCAAGGCACGGGGAGAGGAGACCGAAACGCGCCTGAACGCCCGCCTTAACGAGTACCTGGTTGCCCTGGATAAGGCCAAGCAGGCGGCAGAAGCCGCCTACGAAGAGGTCCGCCTTGAGAAGGCGCTGCTGGAAGAGCGCGTGCGGGAGCGCACTCGAGACCTGGAAGAGGCGCAGGTCGAGATTCTGGAGCGCCTGGGGCAACTGGCGGAGTTCCGGGACGACGACACCGGCGAGCACACCCGCCGAGTCAGTGACATGGCCGCGTCGCTCGCGCACGAGCTCGGCATGGGGGATGGCGAGATCCAGATGCTGCGGCTGGCAGCAGCGCTGCACGATATCGGCAAGGTGGCGGTTCCTGACATCATTCTCCTCAAGCCGGGCAAACTAACCCCTGAGGAATTCGACACCGTCAAGACCCACGCGCCGATTGGTGGTCGGATCCTTGCCGGCGGGCATTCGCCCGTTGTCCAACTCGCTGAGCAGATCGCCCGCTCTCACCATGAGCGCTGGGACGGCCGGGGCTATCCCGAAGGTCTTGCCGGAGAAGCGATTCCGCTAGCAGCCCGAATCCTCGCGGTTGCCGATGTATTCGACGCCCTCACCCACGAGCGGCCCTACAAGAATGCATGGCCGGTAGAGGACGCGGTGGCCGAGATTGCGCGGCAGAGCGGTGCTCAGTTTGACCCGAAGGTGGTGGAAGCGTTCCTGCGGCTATGTCCGCTGGCGATTCTGAAGGCTGCCTAGGGCTCCCGGTTAGGCGCCATGCTAAAACTACCGCAACCACCGCACCATAGCCTTAACGTGCCATTGGTGCGGCAAGGATGGCCCCGTCAGTTCAGCCACTCGATCAGCAGCGCAGAACGGGCAATAGTGCCGCGTTCCGCGTCCGTCGAACACGAACAGCCAGCCTTCGGGCGTCCGTTCGGGCCGCAAGTCGCTCTTGTTGGGAAGTACCGTCAATGGCGGTAGAACTCCCGCCAGGCGTCCTCCAGCGCCGTCATGAGCATAGCGCTGTTGACGGGCTTTAGGATATAGCCGCAGGTGCCGCTTTGTTCTGCCTCCTGCCTGAAGTCGTCGTAAGCGGTAATCATCACAATACAGGTGTCAAACTCCGCGAGAATGCGGCGAGCGGCTTCAAGTCCATCAAACTCACCCGGCATGTTGATGTCCATGAGCACGACGTCCGGGCGCTCCTGCAGCACGACACGCACCCCCTCCTCTCCGTTGCGCGCCCGGCCGAGGACGCGCAGCCCTGCTCTGGCCAGGATAGATTGGAGCTGCATCTGGGTGATGCCCTCGTCCTCTACAACGACGGCGGACTTTCCCTTGAGTACCGCCATTTCGTCCGTACGGAAAGGATGGTGGGATTCCGTGGTTGGACCCTGGCCACTCTGCTGTCCGGGGGCTGCTACGCTTGGTGTGATCATCCCAGGCTCCTTGTCCTTCTCGCGTACGACCGATTCACCTGCTTGTATGAGCGCCAAGAATAGACTGCCTGATCCCGCGCCTGGACGGCAGACCTTTATTGTGGAGTGAATGTTCCACGCTTTAGTACGTTCTGGATTGCTACAAGGTTCGATCTTCCGTACCTGACCGCGCCGTGCCCGTGGCGTAGGGCGGACCCCGCGCCCCCTTCTCCAACACTACAGATGAGTCGATTAGCACTCCGGCGGCGCGCTCGGCCAGGAGGCGGGCCTCCTCCGCCAGGGATTCGATCCCGGCCTCCCGGGCGAGCTGCTAAAGGTCTGGAAGGGCGTCTCTGCTCACGTCTCATTGCTCTTTCTCCAGCTCCGGCCAGTGGAGCTCAGCGGCGGCGAGGATACGCTCGATAGTCGCCTCGATCCCGAGCTTAGAGGTGTTGAGCACCGCATGGTAGTGGAGCGGGTCGTCCCAGTCCGCCTTGAAGTAGTGGCGGTGGAAGGCGGCGCGATCGTGGTCGCTCTGGCGAATGATCTCGCGCGCCGGCCCCTCGTTCACCCAGCGCACCTCCATGACGCGACGGATGCGGAAAGCCATGTCCGCCACCAGGCGGAAGTGCAGCGCGTCATACTCCTTCAGGATGAAGTTGGCGCCGCGCCCCACGATAACTACGTTGTCCTGGTCGGCGAACTCCTTCATAATGCGGGTGAGGGCGTGGAAGTACCGCTCCGCCTCCTGGGGGTGCTGCCAGCTCTCCAGGAGACCCGGCGCGTGCTCGTCGTAGTGGACCACGTAGGGCAGCTTGATCCCGGTCTCTTCCACCTCCCGGTCCAGTATCTTGTGGTCGATGCACTCCCATCCGAGCCGCTCGGCGACGGCGGGGGCGATGGTGGTCTCGCCCGCGCCTATCTGTCTGGAGATGGTGATGATGCCCATCAGTGTTTGCCTCCTTAGCGTGACCGCGGACTACGGACCACAGACCGCGGGCGGCGGCGATGCGGATCGGCGCCGAGAATCGCCCTCGGAATCGAGCCTCACTGCTTTGAGAGCCTATCTCGCTCCTAGAATTCGGCAAACGGTTTGGCTCGCCCTTGACAAACCGGGCCACAACGGATAGACTGGCTTCGATATTTCACGAAATGTAGTTTCTATCCCATGAACCGAAGCAACGATTTGGCGGCGATTTTCAAGGCGCTGGGAGATCCCACGAGGCTGCGGATCTTCGAGGAGGCAGTCTCTACGGCTGGCTGTAGGGGCCGGGTGTCGTCCCGGCCCGTCTGGAGGAGGAGGAAGATGGTAATGGTACCCATCAGTTTGACTGAGCGGGAGGACGTGCGGGAGGTGGTCCGCCGCAAGTACGGCGAGGCCGCGAAGATCGTGCTGGAGGGGCGCGGGGAGGCTTGCTGCGGCACGGGCAACGTGTCAAAGGGACGTAGCCCCTGCTGCGGCGGGTCCCAGAAGGATGCCATCACAGGAGACCTCTACAGCAACACGGAGGCGGGGGAGATTCCCGAGGCGGCGCTGCTGGCCTCGCTGGGCTGCGGCAACCCCACGGCGCTGGCCCAGCTCAATCCAGGTGAGGTGGTGCTGGACCTGGGCTCAGGCGGTGGGATCGACGTGCTGCTCTCCGCGAGGCGAGTCGGCCCCACCGGCTTCGCCTACGGGCTGGACATGACGGACGAGATGCTGGCCCTGGCCGAGAGGAACCGGGCCGAGGCCGGCGCGGAGAACGTGAAATTCCTCCAGGGCCACATCGAGGAGATCCCGCTGCCGGACAACAGCGTGGACGTGATCATCTCCAACTGCGTCATTAACCTCTCGGCGGACAAGGACGCCGTGCTGCGCGAGGCGTTCAGGGTGCTCAAGCCCGGCGGGCGCTTCGCCGTCTCGGACGTGGTGGTGGATGGAGAGCTGCCGGCGGCCGTGCGAAAGGACATGGAGGCGTACGTCGGCTGCGTCGCCGGGGCGCTGGAGCGATTGGACTACATCCGGCGCCTGGAGGCGGCCGGCTTTGTGGACGCGGACATCGAGCCGACGCGCCGGTACACCTTCGCCGACCTGCCGGGAAGCTGCTGCTCGGGGGAGACTGCTTCGCTCACCGACTCGGAGAAGGCGGCGCTGGACGGCCGCGTCATGAGCGCGTTCATCCGGGCGGTGAAGCCACAGTAGGTGAGAGGTGAGAGGTGAGAGGTGAGAGGCCCGGATCGCGCCGCGTCGGCGCGTCGGCCGCTCGCCGCATCCTATTTGTCTGCGTGCAAAATGCGGGCCGCTCCCAGATAGCGCCGGTTCGGGGAATCTCTCCTCAAGTTTTCGCTTGCGAATACCAAGAATCGCAATGTTGGCTAACTAGAGCCCCCCACCGAAAGGTCCGCAATCGGTGCCGGTACGGAAACCCGCAGCCAGTGGTCGAGGGCCCAGACCAAGTCTTTGGTCGCGCTATGGGCTTCGGTTCAGGCTGACTCTCATCTCCTCTATCACGTGCCTCGCCGGCTTGATGGTTGCCACCGCCGGGTTCGTCACCTACGATCTCCACGCGTTCCGCGGGCAGGTCAGGAAGGACACCCTGACGCACGCCCAGATCATGAGCTGGAGCTGCTCCGGTGATCTCGCCAAAGGCAACTTCACTCAGGTCGAGCAGATCCTGAACATGCTCTTTGCGGAGCCGGACATCGATTGCGCCGCCGCCTACGACATCCACGGCCAGCGGCGCGCTTACTACCTGCGTGACGAAAAGAAGCCCATTCCACCGGAGCGCGCCTTGCCGTCCGGGGAGTACTTCCGCGAGGGGTATCTTGTGGTCTCCCGCAAGATAGAGGACCGCGACAAGCTGGTAGGCTGGCTCTATCTCCGGCAGAACATGCGCGAGTGGCGGACGCACCAGATGGCGTTCGCGGGCATCGTTGCCGGCGTGTTCCTGCTGGCGGCCCTGTTCGCGCTGCTGGTGTCCGTGCCGCTGCAGAGGATGCTGACCGAGCCGCTGATCGCGCTGGCCAGCATCATCCAGAATGTGGCCGGCACGGAAGAAGAAGAGGCTCAGCCAGAAGCTAGGACGCAGGACGAAATAGGCTCCATCCTGGACGGGGTACATGCCATCCTGGCCGAGATGCGCGAGCGGGACGAAGCGCTCCTGGTGGCCAATGCGACGCTGGAGGAGCGCGTCCGGGAACGCACGGAGGCGCTGGAGCATGCGAACGCCGACCTGGGCCAGGCGTATGAAGCCACTATTGAGGGCTGGTCGCGTGCGCTGGACCTGCGGGACCAGGAGACGGAGGGCCACACGCAACGCGTGACCGAGATGACGGTCAAGCTCGCCAGAGCGGCCGGAATACCGGAGGAGGAGATACTCCACATCCGTCGCGGAGCGCTGCTGCACGACATCGGCAAGATGGGAATACCGGACTCCATCCTCCTGAAGCCGGGGAAGCTCACAGACCAAGAGTGGGTGATCATGAGGAAGCACCCGGTGTTCGCCTTCGAAGTCCTCTCGCCCATCGACTTCCTGCGCCCGGCGCTGGACATTCCCCTCTACCACCACGAACGGTGGGACGGTACTGGATATCCCTACGGCCTCAGCGGGGAGGACATCCCTCTGGGCGCGCGGCTGTTCGCCGTGGTGGACGTTTGGGACGCGCTCCGGTCGGACCGGCCCTACAGGCCGGCGTGGCCGGAGGACAAGGTTATCGACCACATACGGCGTGGGTGCGGCAGCCACTTCGACCCGCAAGCCGTGCGGATATTCCTGGAGATGGTCGGCGTCTCCACCCAAAAGCCGCTCCCCCTGGCCGCCTGACGCGGACGAGCCGCCAGGCTAGTGCTGCTGGCAGAAGATGACCGGCCGCTCGGTGAAGCCGCAGCCGCGGTAGAGGTCCCTCGCCGGGAGGTTGTCGCTCTCCACGATGAGCCTCACGCCGCTATAGCCCAGCTCGCGGCTCAAGCGGGAGACCTCCTCCAGGAGGGCGGTGGCCACACCCTGGCGGCGGTACCGCCTAAGCACGTGCAGCTCGTCCAGGTACAGGAATCCGATCCGCGAATCGAGCTTGGGAATACGGGCTACCGCCGCGTACCCCACCGACTTGCCGTCCATCCTGGCTAGCAGCAGCCAGAAGCTGTCGGTCGCCGGAGTGCCGTGAGCCTCCACGGACCGCAGCAGGCCCGACTCCACCCTGTCCGGCGCCGCCGGGTCCTCCGCCGCCTCTTCCGACTCAATCTCCCGGAACAGGCGAATGATCTCCGGTATGTCCGCCGTCCCACCCCGTTCAATGGTAAGCACCTTCTCCTCCGTCAGAGGGCGTTCATGGGCTTGCCGAAGGCGCAATCCCACTGCCCGTGGTACTGAAGCGTGACCGCCAGGACCCCGCGCGTCACCTGGATGTTCTCCGGCCCGCACCGCGGGTCCAGATCGTCGTACGCCATTCCGTCCGGGCTCAGGAAGCGGTTCCGCAGCCAGCCAGAGCAGCGGCGTCACGTTTCTTCAGCCGGTACTGCGACGCGGGATAGGAGCGGCGACTGATGGTTATTGAGGAATAAGCGCCGCAACGGCACGTGCGCACGGACCAAGGTCCGGCGCTGGGTGGCTTCCAGCCGAGTGTCCACCTCCGTGGACACGAGTCGTAGCGGGACTATTTCGGCAAAGACCATAAGTCGCGGGCTGCGAAAGACACGAAGTTCCCCTCACCGGGGACTGCGGAAAAGTGCCTTTAAGCCGCCTGGTCCTGGGCCATGTGGACCCGGGAGTGAGCGTTGAGCTCGGCCTCCGTGTTGTAGGTGGCCCCGCAGGCGGTGCAGACGTACTCCGCGCCGTGTGGTGAAGTGACGTGGCTGCGGATGTGGTCCTGCAGGTCCTTCTCTGTAGCAAAGACCGCGTCGCAGCGCGGGCATACGAAGCTATCGCCGTTAAGAGTATTGGGCTGCATGGTAACGTCTCCCATTGTCTCGACCGGGTCTCCGGGTATTGCCTGAACAGTCGCCGCGTGGTGACGCGTGAGCATGTCCGTGATGCGGGGGATATCCGCATCGGCGGCGCGCACCGTGACCAGCGCCCCCCCCAGCATAACACCCTCCTGCATGCGGTGGGCCTCCTCGTGGGCCATGCCGGCATCCGTCAGGGCGCCGATCAGGCCGCCTGACACGGCGCCCACCCCCGCGCCCAGCAGGGTTGTGACGAGCCATCCACCCGCGAGCAGCGGACCCACGCCCGGTACGGTGATCTCGGTGAGGCCCAGCATCAGGCCGGCGAGTCCGCCGACCAGCGCCCCCTTCTCCGCTTCGCGGGCGGCCTCGCCCTCGCCCGCCTCCTCCGCGTCCCTCGCGGCAACCATGCTTACGGCATTGAGGGGAGTCCCGCGTCCGCGCAGATGCTCCACGGCAGTGCGGGCGTCTTCCGCTTGTCTGAACAGTCCAACGATAGTGGCCATGGCAGATACGTCCTCTTCGTGAGCCGCTCGGCCGGCCGTTGCGGCGCGAATAGGAGAAAGACGATATTTGCGCGGAGGAGGTTCGGCGATGCCGAGGCTGAGGCGGGCGCAGCCTTTACCCCGGCGACTCAAGTCGCGGGCAACAAGTACGCAAAGTCCCAGGCCCTCGGACCCCCCGCCGCCTCGGACCAGTGGCGGCGGCAGGGACCCCGGCAGGGGCCTGGGAACCCTCCTGCGCGGACTCCGGAAAGTGCAAAGCGACTGCCGGAAGAACCAGTCAGGCCGCTTGCGGCCTCTCTCCGCATCCGCCGGATCTATGCACCATCTGCATAAACGCCTCTACGGCCGCAGGGTCGAAGTGGCTGCCTGAGCCCTGGCGGATATGGGCCAGAACCTTCTCCCTGGGCCAGGCGGCCCTGTAGGGCCGGTCGGAGCTCAAGGCGTCCCACACGTCCACCACAGCGAACAGCCTGGCGGAGAGGGGAATCTGCTCGCCTTTGAGCTCGTGGGGGTAGCCAGTTCCGTCCCACTTCTCGTGGTGGCAGAGGGGGATCTCCAGGGCGGGACGCAAGAACTCGACGGGAAACAGCAGGTCGTACGCGTAGAGGGGGTGCTTCTTCATGATCACCCACTCCTCGTCTGTGAGCTTTCCCGGCTTCAGCAGGATCTCATCGGGGATGCCCATCTTGCCAATGTCGTGCAGCAGGGCGCCGCGGCGGATCTGGACGATCTGTTCTTCAGGGATGCCCACCGCTCGGGCGAGCTCCACCGTCATCTCGGTCACGCGCTCGGTATGACCCTCCGTCTCCCGGTCCCGGAGGTCTAGCGCCCGGGACCAGCCTTCGATGGTGGTGTCATACGCCTGGACCAGGGCGGCATGGCTGCGCTGGAGGTCCTCCTGACCTCGCTTCAGCTCGGTAATGTCGGTGGCTACCCCTACCAACCGCCACCTGCCGGCTCCGGATGGGTGGACGCGCACGTCCTCGTGCAGCCACCGGATCGCTCCGTCCGCGCAGCGGCAGCGGAACTCCTGAGAATAGCCCGCCTTGCCGACGAGGAGTGACCCCATGGCATTGGCGTCCATGAGCAGCCTATCCTCTTCGTGCTTGCTCAGGTGCCAGGCGTCCGCGAAGGGCTGGCCGGGGTCTATCTGGATGGGCAAGAACCGCAAGGCGGCCGCCTCGTCCGGAAACCGGACGATCCAGTCGAAGCCCTCCGCAGTTCGCCTGACCTCGGCCTCCCACAAGAGGCACCGCATGCTGGAGAACATGTGGTCGAGCCGCTGGGCAGCCTCCTGCCGCGCGGTCACGTCGTGGACCACCACGAGACGGGCGGTGGGGCCGATCTGTGGCAGGCGCTGCGCATCGATCTCGACGTAGAGCATGCGGCCGTCCCGCGTGAGGTGCCGCCAGAGCCGCTCGGACCGTCGGTGCTCCCCATTCCCTTTCTGAATCACCGCGAGAAGCGCGGCCCGGTCCTCGTCCGGCCGGATGTCGAGGACGGTCATGCCCAGGAACTCTTCGCGGGAGTACCCATAGTGGTCCACGAGCGCCTTGTTAACCGCGAGGAAGCGCAGCGACTCGGTACAGTAGACCCACATTGGAAGGGGGCTGCTGTCAAAGAGGATGCCGAGCTCCGAGGAGTCCGGCCGGGCACCTGGAAACTCTGTTCCGCTTCCGGCAACCGCGGCAGCGGGGAACTGGGGCGAGAGCCTGTTCCGGCCTGCCGGGCTGCCCGCACCAACGGTGCACTCTTCAACCTTCATATAACACTCTGGCAAATCAAGGATTGAGAGGCATGTTCCGTGTGTGGAGACTCGCAGTTGTTGCCTGCCGATACATTGTCGGACGGGAGCACATAAAGAAACAGGGGGATTGAGGAATCCGCACCTAGGAGTGGAATGCCGGGCTGCCGACCTGGACAGCCCGGCTCGAGCAGGGAGGTAGGGCGCAGGAATGCGGCAGCCCTCCACGCGTTCTTACTGTTCCAATTGTGGCCCTTTGGGCGCCGCTCCCCAGGGCTGCGCGAAGTCCCGCAGCCGGAACCAGTATGCGATGCCGCCGAGGGTCATGCGGTACTGCGTCTTTCCCCTGGGGCCGGTGAGGGGATTCCCGTCCTCGTCCCGGGCCTGCTCGTACCCCTGCTCGCGGATCTCGAGCCGAGAGCGGTCCAACGCGGCGACGGGCACGCGGAACGAGCCGGTGGCCCGACCGTCCATCCAGTGGACGGGCACGGTCCTCTTCTGGGCTCGTTTCCCGTCGATGAGGTAGAGGTCCATGCTGGTGAAAGGCGAGATGGCCCTGCGCTTCGGCCCCAGCGTCACGTCGAACTGGACTTCTCCGGCCGCCTTGCGCGTGGCGACCGTCAGGGACATCTCCTGCTGAGACAGGTCCTTGGGCGTGATCCGGAACCGTACCCACTCCGCCATCGCGCCCGGCGCCACTCCGCCAAGCAACACCGCCGCCAGAAGACCTGCTCCGACCGTTCTGTTCATTGCCTCACTTCCCTTTCAAGAGTGAAGGGCCGTGCCGTCCGCCCTCTCAACCTTCCGTTGCGGCCAGGCCCCGAAGGGTTCAACTGCCTCGCCCGATCCGAACGCCAGGCGGATGCAATACGTCCTTGGATGGTGATGAAAGGGGTGTGAGGAAAATGCTTCCACGAGTGGTGGGGATTCTGCTCGTGATCCTGGCGGTGGGGCTGTTTGCCGCGCCACGGGCTATCGCGAGCTGGCTTGGACGGCCCGCTGGGTGGGGCGGATTGGTGGAGTCATCTCATGACGCCGGCAGGCTGAGTGACACCGCTTACAAGGGTTACAGAGCTTACACCTTTGTGTCCGGCTGGTTCTGGTTTCTGCTCTTTGAGCTGCTCCTCCTCGGATTCGGAGCGTACCTGCTGGTGAGCGGCCGCTGGATGTCGTAAGTAGTCGTACTCAAGAGTGCGCCAGGGAGAAGACTAACCTCTCCCTGGCGCATGGGGTATTCCGTCGCCACGTCCGGGCTGTCTCTTACCGGTTGCCCTGCGGCGTGGGCTTCTTGCCCTGGAACGCGTGGTTGATGGACTTGGACATGTTGTTCATCTCGTGATTGAAGCTGCGCGAGGCCTTGTCCGCGTCGTTCTTAGGGTGGGTGTGTCGAACGCCGTTCACGGTGTAGCTACCCTCGGTATTGGTTGTGGTCGGATAGTACGTGCGGTGGTAGCTCATCCGATGGTGGCGGTGATGCCGATGGTGCGCCAGAGCGGGCGAGCCGAGCAGGCTCAGCCCCACGCCAGCGGCGACCAGCGCGGTCAGTACGGTCTTCATCCTCTTGATCTCCCGTCCGGAGGAGCCCCTTTGGCCCCTCTCCACGTAATGTGATCAAGACGATTGCCCGTTCGCCCCTGTTCCGCCGGCCATTGATGGGGGTGCCGAGCTGGCCGCAGAGGGAAGGACCGAACCAGGTTGGTCCGGCCCTTCCGTGCGTCCGCGGGAGGCTACCTGGGGGGCTTGTAGTCGCCGTCAGACTTCGGAGCGTGGTAACCGCCATCGGACTGAGGAGGCCGGTAGTCGGACCTGGGCGCCTGGTAGCTACTGTCCGATCTCGGCCCGTGGAAGTCGTTATCCGACTGCGGGTGGGGCACGTTGCCCTCGGACTGCGGAGGCGAATAGTGGCCCGGGCCCGGATGTCCGCCACCGATAGGCGATCCCGGCCTGTACTGGATGGTTGCGTGTGAGTGCGCGCCAATGTTCGGTGGTATCTGAATCCGGCCGAACTGTGACTTCCCACCGACGCCGACGTAGGCGGACCAGCGCAGCCGGTACGTGGCGTTCTTAGGCAGGACCAGCGTGTAATGCGCGCCGTTGCGGTCCGTGCTGTCCGGCCATGGCCGGACACCCATGTCCTTTCCGTCTGGACCTACCACGCTGAGGTCCGGCACCCGCCCGCCGGGAAACGGATTGCCCTGCGGGAAGGCGATAGTGAGCTTCAGCTCGGTCCACTTGCCGGAGGCCAGCGCCTTGTCGTTGTTCGCCTGCCAGCCGGCATGCGCGGCACCGGCGCCGCCCGGCGACCTTCTGGTCATAGACTTGAACCAGGCATCCGATCCGACGTACCCACCGTAAACACCATTTGAAGAGCTCTGCTGCGCTCCGGCAGGTGACAGCGCGGCAGCGGTGAGGAGCGTTGCGACGAGAGACTTCGTGATCCTCAAAGCGCGTATCCTTTCTTGCGCGTACTATTCCTATTTGGCCCTCCTCGCCATCTTTCTAGACCCGCAAGCGTGCCGGGATTCGGCGAATCCACAGAATCCCCGCACAGTTGCCATTCATCCAGGAGTGCCGATGTGGAACGCACCGGCCGCTGGCGGATCGGAACGCAAAGCAGGCGAGAGGCGTCCTAGCCTTAGTGTGCTCGCGGGAAGAGACATCCTGCAGGTACGCCAGGGCTTTGGAAGGAGGCAAGTACCATGCCTGGAAAAAAGCACGTGCGCGGCGTAGGCGCTAAAGAGCAGCGCATGTACGAGCATATCAAGGAGAGCGCCGAGAAGTCGGGCAAGTACGGCGATCGCGCCGAAGAGGTAGCCGCCCGAACGGTGCTGAAGCACCACAAAGAGGAGCATCACGCGAAGGGGAAATAGGTGAGAGGTGAGAGGTGATGAAGGTTGAAGGTTGCGGAAGCCCCCCAGCCTCCAACCTTGGGGGAGCAGCCGGAATCCGGATCCCGCTCTCACCTCTCACCTGATTCTCGTGGAACATCGAGGGGTCCGCCTCCGTCCATCCGGTGCGCGTCGCTCGGGGTCATCCAGGGCCGCGCATCTCTGTGGAGAATTTACAGGAGCGAAGAGGTACGCACGCTCAACGCCTTCCTAGACTCCCGACACCGTATCGGCGCGCCCGGGCACCCTTAGCGCCGGACCCGGCCAATCTTCGGCACAACCGCAATTCTGCCAGCCTAGCCGTGGCCGAATCCATCCCCGAACGCTGCACCACGTTCCGGCTTTCCGCCGAGCTGGTTCTGCTGCCCGGGCATCATCTTTCCGCTTTACTGCTTCCCCTAACGATCCGCAGGCTGCCCAGCCCGGTGCCGCGCCGTTTGCCTGGTTCCAGATGTGGTAAATTGGTGTACACTATTGGGTCTGCAGTTCTGACAGCGATGCCCACTCGTGCAGCGCTCGATCCTTGACCGCTCCCGGAGTGGATCCCTATGGCCCCTCGCAACAAATCGAACATCCTTCTGGTCGATGACCGGCCGGAGAACCTCCTCGTCCTTGAAGCCCTGCTGGGAGACCTCGGGCAGAACCTCGTACGCGCCACCTCCGGACAGGACGCGCTCCGGCGGCTTCTGGAGGATGACTACGCCCTGGTTCTTCTGGACATCCAGATGCCGGAGATGGACGGCTACGAGACCGCCCGCCTCATCCGCTCCCGCCAATCCACGCGCAACCTCCCCATCCTCTTTATCTCCGCCATCTACCGCAACCCCGAGCACATTTCCCGCAGCTACTCACTTGGCGCGGCCGACTACATCACCAAACCCTTTGACCCGAATGCCCTGAAAGCCAAGGTTACCTGCTTCGTAGAGCTCGCGAACAAGAAGGCCTCGCTGCAGAAGGAAGTGGAGAAGCGCGGCAAGGCGGAAGCCGAGGTGCGCCGCCTCAACGCGGACCTGGAGCAGCGGGTGATAGAGCGAACCACGAAGCTTGAGGAGGAGGTTGCCGAGCGTAAGCGCGTGGAGAAGACGCTGCGCGAGAGTGAGCAGCGGTTCCGGACTCTGGTAGAGAAGAGCTCCGATGCCATCGCGCTGCTCGCTCCGGATGGAACCGTTCTGGACACCGGCCACACCTCCGCCGGACTGCTCGGTTACGAGGCTTCGGAAGTAATCGGCAGGAGCGGGATGGCGCTGGTGCATCCGGATGAGTGTGAGGAGGCGATGCGGCTTCTGGCGGAGCTCGTCTCCGTGCCCGGCGCCATGCGGCGGAAGGAGTTGCGGATGCGCTGCAAGGACGGCTCGTTCCGCTGGATGGAGGCCGTCGCGACCAACCTCCTAAACGAACCCCTGATTGGCGCGGTGGTGGTCAACTACCGGGACATCGGTGAGCGCAAGCAGGCGGAGGAAGTCTTGAACCGGCGCCAACAGGAGGTCGAGGCGCTCAACGCCCGCCTCCAGCGCGCCATGCTGGAGACCCATCACAGGGTACGCAACAGTCTTCAGATCATCCTCGCTTTCCTGGACCTTCGCAAGCCGGAGGGCGGAGGCCCCGTTTCGGAAGAGGACCTGCGCCGCCTGGAAGGGCAGGTTCGGGCCCTGGCGGCCGTGCACGACCTCCTCACCACGCAGGCCAAGCGCGGGGACGCCACGGACGAGATCTCCGCCCGGGATGTACTGGAGCGACTTTTGGATCTGCTCAGGCAGTCATCAAGCAGGGGGCGGATCACGGCCCGCATACAAGACGCTCGGTTGACGGATCGGCAAGGAGCCTCGCTGGCCCTCGTCGCCAACGAGCTAATCGCCAACGCCCTCAGGAACTCTCCCGGCGTGGTTACCGTGTCATTCACTGTTGCAGGTGACACTGCATGCCTGGAGATCTCCGACTGCGGGGACGGCTTTCCGGACGAGTTCAATCCGCAGGAGGCGGCAAATGCGGGACTTGAACTTGTACACAACGTTGCCACATGGGATTTGAGGGCGGAGCTCTCCTTCGGTCGCCTGCCGGAGGGAGGCGGCCTGGTCCGCTTACGGATGCCCGTTAGTCCGGCAGGCACGGATTCCTAGGCTCAGCGCGTCTATTCTAAACGGCGCACTGGACGGTAGGGTGGACACCGCCCATACCGCGCTGCTCCCACCCCTCACCGGCCCTCCGTGTGCACCAGCCCGCGCTTGAGGGCCACCGCCATGGCCTCGGACCGGCTGCTCACGCCCAGCTTCTTCAGGATGCTGTAGACGTGTGCTTTCACCGTGCCCTCACTGATGAACAGCTCCGCGCCTATCTCCGGATTGGACTTTCCCGCCGCAAGCAGCTTGAGCACCTCCAGCTCGCGCTCCGTGAGAGAGGGCTGGCGGATCCGCTCTGCGAGCTTGGCGGCCACCTCCGCGGGGATGTGCGTCTTGCCGGCATGTACCTGCCGGAGGCCATCCATCCGCCCAGGAAGAACGCAACCAGCTTGGTACTCCTCTGGTTGCCCGCGGCGTGGCGCCCATCGTACAACAGTCTCCGTCGCTTGCCCCACAACCCGGGCAGCCTCAATATGTTTCCTATGAGGGCAATACGTATCGTACTCCGATATTGTTCCTCCTTCCGCCAGAGTTGGCGACCCGCGGCGCCCGGGTGCGTAACACAGACTGGGAGGTACGGCCATGCAGCACGCACTGTTGAACCAGGACGGCGAGAAGACCTACGCCGTGATCTTTGAAACCGGGGACGAGGTGATCTCCGGCCTCACCCGCTTTGCCAGGGAGCAGGGGCTGGCGGGAAGCCACTTTACCGCCATCGGCGCGTTCGACCACGTAGTGCTGGCCTACTTCGACTGGGCCTCGCGGGACTACGAGAAGATCCCGCTGGAGCAGCAGGTGGAGGTGCTATCCCTCATCGGGGACATCGCCATGGATGGGAAGGAGCCGAAAGTCCACGCGCACACGGTGGTGGGGCTGCGCGACGGCACCACGCGGGGCGGCCACCTGATGGAGGGGCGCGTGCGGCCCACGCTGGAGGTGGTCCTGACGGAATCCCCGCGCCACCTGCAGCGCCGGCATGACGACCTGAGCGGCCTCGCGCTGATAGACCTGGAGGCGGCCCGGAACTCCCCGCCGGAACGGGCCGTCTGACTCGCGGCTCAGCCGAGACGACGCGCATTCGCGCAGGGCAGCCTGAAGCAGGTACGGACGACGCCGGGCGGCCGGACACCGAACCGGCTGCTTTCGCCGGCGTCTTATACACCACTGCGTTGTGAACCGTGGGAGGCTGGGACCAACCGCACTGGGACGGCCCCAGCCTCCTCCCCCTTTCCGAGTGGGCTTGCTCCTTATCCGCGTGCTTCGGCCGCTTCCGCCCTCCGCTGTCCCTCCGCGGCCTGGGCAAGCTCTACGACGGCGCGTCTATTCGACTCACCGCGCCCGTCATCATCATAACGGCGCATCGAGCTTAGATTGCCGGGCTTAGACCCGGCACAAAGCGGCAGCGGGGCGCGTAACCAGGAGAGTCTGCCGGACCTGATTGGCTCGATCCGCTTCGGCAATCACCCCGAGGGTGGCGCCACCCCATTCGGTGCTGCCTGCACAGGCGCATCAGCGGGCGAGTAACTGCACGCCGTAGGGCGGGAGGTGCAGATCGGCGGCGAGCAGCGCTCCGCTCAGCGCGTCTCGCCACGGCGGCCCATTCGGCAGGGGCACGCGGACCTCGGCGCGGTTGTGGTTCAGCAGGAAGCGCACTTCTCCGGCTGGGCCCGCCCGCGTGACGATCTCGACGCCCTCCGGCGCGTCGGGCCCCGGCTCGACGCCAGCTTCCGCCATGGCCCGCGCGAGCACCCAGTCCACGATGTCGTGTCCCAAGGCGCCTACGTAGTACACGGCGCCGCGGCCTGCCCTACGGTAGACGGCAGCCGGCCGGCCCGCATAGGTCCCCTCCCGATACAGCAGCAGCGGTTCGCACTCCCGCGGCCCCAGCGCCTCGAACCAGATCGTGGCGGAGAGTTCCCGACCGGCGTTGCCGCGCGTCGGCGTGACCTTGCGGCATTCACCGGCCGGCAGGCTCTCGAACTCCTCCACCTCCGCCCCGATCAGCTCCGCCAGCGGCCCCGGCAGCGGGCCGGCGGGCCACGCGTTGTGCGCGTCCTTTGAGCCGGAGCGCGTGCCCAGCACCAGAGCGCCGCCGGCCTCCACATAGCCGCGGAGGCGCTCCGCGAGATCCGAGGTAACTAGATAGAGCGCGGGCGCGATGATCAGGGGGCAGCGCGCGGGCGCGGGCGGCTCCGCGCTGGCGGGCACAAAGTCGCAGAGGACGTTGCGGGCGAACAGCGCCCGGTACCACTCTTCCGCGTAGGCCCAGGGGTTCTCCAGGTCCGCGCTCATCGGCTGGATCGCGAGCGCCCAGTGATCCTCGTAGCTGTGCATCACGGCGACGGATCCCACCACGGACGTGCCCCCCAGAATCGGCGCAAGGCGCTGGACCTCGCGCGCCGCTTCAGCCACCTCCTCCAGGACCCGCGTCCTCCGCCCATCGTGCGTTACCAGAGACTCGATGTACTGCTCCGCTCCTCCCGGCCCGGCCCGCCACAGGAAGTAGAGGACGCCCTCGGCGCCGCGCGCCACGGCCTGATAGGTCCAGAGCCGTATGAGACCGGGCGCGACCGCCCCGTACTTCCACTGGTCCATCCGTCCCACCTGGTGCTCCGGTACCCAGAAGGGGCCGGGCTTGAGGCCGCGCGTCACGTCATGGCCCATGGCGGATCCCCACGGCAGCTTCCCGATCCAGGTGGGATACGAATCCCAGCCCACGAAATCGAGCTCCCGCGCCAGCTTGAAGTAGTCGATATGCGTGGCCCGCCCGGGAATGTTGTGGGTGAGCGGCCGGCCCGGCGCGCACAGGCGCAGGATCTCGGCCTGCATCGCGATGTACCGGACGTTCAGGTCCGACATGTACCGCGCGTAGTCCAGGCGCAGGCCGGGGTTGTGATGATGGACGCGGACGGTGCGGAGCGGAGCCGGTATCTGGGACCAGCGCGCGTACTGGTGCCCCCAGAAAGCCGTCCCCCAGGCGCGGTTCAGAGCCTCTATGTCGCCGTAGCGCTCGGCGAGCCACCGCTGGAAGCCGTCGCGGCAGCGGTTGCAGAAGCAGGTGTTGCTGAGCAGCTCGTTATCGAGCTGCCAGGCGACCACCGCCGGATGCTCCCCAAAGCGGTCCGCCAGCGCCGTGACCAGCATCCGGGTGCGATTCTGTACCTGAGGACTGCTGAGGCACGCGGCGCCCCACGCGCCGTAGCTTGCTCGTATGCCCCGGTCGTCTACCGGCATCGCATCCGGGTCGAGTTCCGGAAGCCAGGGCGGCAGGCTGGCGGTGGGCGTCCCGATCAGCACGCCGATGCCCTGCCGGTGGAAGACCTCCAGGACGGATTCCATCCAGTCGAAGCGGAATTCGCCCGGCTCCGGCTCGAGTCCCGACCACGCCAGCTCGCCCAGCCGGACGACGTTGAAGCCCGCCTCCCGCATGAGGGCGGCGTCGCGCTCGCACTCGGCGGGATCGAACTGCTCCGGGTAGTGGCATGCGCCAATGAACAAGGTGGTCAGCGCGCGGTCACCTTAGCTGAGCTTCCATCTTCAATCAAGGATACCATGCCGCTTTGGCTCTCTTTAGGGCTCCAGCTTGCCCGGCCACTCCAGCTTGGGCGTCCTGTCCAGCCATCCCTCCGGTGTGACAATCACGGCCTTGCGCCTAGGATAGGCGGGCACGTGGACGAGCTTGCGCCGGCTGTTGAAGTAGTACACCTCCGGCTTACCCTCCTCCCGGTAGTAGAAGCCCTGCAGCAGCTTGCCGCTCCGGAGAGAAGCGTAGCCCCGGGTGATCTGCCGGTACCAGTCCGGCGTGGAGGCCCCGTAGGTGTCCGTCCAGGCGGGGGAATCCTCGATGGCGGTCTGCTCCTGCCAGTTATTCCAGTCCGCGATGGCCACAAACTGCGGCCTGGCCTTCAGCGCCTTGAGCCAGCACTCCTCATAGTAGTCGCCGTTGCGCCGCTCCAGCACGGGCTTGTCCAAGACCCAGCCAGGGAAGAAGGACATGCACTCCATGTTCGCCGGGGGCGAGGGCGCGGAGCCCCAGCCCCAACCGCGATCCAGCCCCTGGTCCCGCGTACGGAAGGCGTGGAAGCAGCGCCGGATGGTCCAGCGCGGGTCGTTCCAATCGGGGATCACGTCCTTCTCGATGTACCAGAGGGCGAGCGGCTTGCCGTCCAGCCGGAGGTAGCTGGGCCGCCCCGCGTAGCTCTTCCAGAGGTAGTCGGCGGCCACTAAGAAGCCCTCCTTGTTCTGGTGCTGGTTCAGCTCGCCACCGAAGGCGACGCACAGCTTGAGACGCTCAGACGGGACCAACGCATCCATGAAGTCGAACCAGGCGCGGATGGTACGGTCCACGATGCCATCATCCACGAAGATGGTGTTGGTGTCGTCGAAGATGACGAAGTCGATACCGCACTCCTTCATCTGCTCATATTGGGTGCGGATGATCCGGGGGTCATAGGAGGTGTAGATGCCCAGGGACGGCAGCTTCTTCACGCGGTCGCGGGCGTCCTTCCAGTGCAGGTGCCGGTCGGTAACATCCCACCAGGTGGTGTACCAGACGCCAATCCTGGGCTGCGCCGCCGGTGACTGAACAAGTCTGGCCACAGGCAGCAGAAGCAGGGCCAGGGCGAGGATAGTTTTCACGGCGCACGTGGAGAGGGAGGAGCAATACATAGATGTGTTGGTGGGGGCTGGAATCCTGCTTACCGAGTTGAGCACACACTGTTAGCGAATCGGCAGCCGTTCACCGCGAGGGCGAGGCTCCTGCCCCGCCAATCCGCCTCTCCAACCCACACGCGGCCCGGCGTGATGTTTCTTGACCTTCGGCTGCGTGCATCCACAACCCATAGAGGCGCGCCCCAGACGCGGCGGCTCCGGCCATCCTTCCACCTGCCATAGGGAACGAGATCACGATTGGCGGTGCAGAATCTCTTGCCATCGGGAGACCAGACGAGGAACTGCCCGTCACCCACTGGGTCGGCCCTGCCCGTCCCAAGGTTTACCAAATAGAATCCGTAGCAGGGGCGGATGGTGCTGTTGCTCACGTCTGCCCACCAAACCACGTGGTGTAATTCGCCGGGGATGGTCTGGAGCCTTACCACCGTCGCCCCGGACGGCACATCGTTGTTGTCCTTGTGTGTAGGGCCGGTTGGACGGAAACGTGCCCGGTGCCGCTCTTTTCCATCCACGCCGAGAACGCATAGGGCAGGTTTGGAGCCGAAGGAATCCGCTACCCCTACAACCGCATCCGTTCGCAGCCAAACGGGGAAGTCCAGATGCGTCTGGGTCTTGGCGCGCTTCCCGGA
>CAYNFH010000047.1:30354-30432 GCA_964396385.1 uncultured Chthonomonadaceae bacterium
CGTCCGACCCCGGCTCTGAGGCGATGTACAGAAACCGTCGATCTGGAGAGGGAATATAGTCTATCTCTCTGTCCCACG
>CAYNFH010000048.1:0-30371 GCA_964396385.1 uncultured Chthonomonadaceae bacterium
CGCCCCCTCAGCCTCCCCTCATAACGAGCCGCTTTGCGGACTTCGCAGGCAGCGCCGGAACCGCGACCGTCCCTTTGGGACAGTTCCCGCGGGCCGGCTGCTGCCCCGCGTTCGGTATTGCTCCCGGCATGCAGCTTGGCCGGCTCATGGAAGGTTCGTGTGGCATGGCTGCTGCCCCGCGTTTGGCATTGCTGCCGGAATGCAGCCGGGCTGGATTATAGAAGGCTCAAGCGGGCCGGCCGCTGCCCGCCTGTGGCGCGGCAGCCTGGGTGAAGCGCAGTGCGGCGATCCGGGCCGCGGCGTGTCCGGCGCCGCCGAGAATGCCGCCGACGGAGCTGAAGTAGATGCTTGCCGATCCGTCGATCAAGGCCACGAGCGAGGCTTCCGCTTTCTCGTAGCCCGTTTCCATGAGGACGCCGAGCGCGGGCGATTCTCTGTACGCGGGATCCTGCCGGAGCGCGAGCGGATATTCGGTGAGCGCCTTCCGCCTGAGCTCCGCTGTGACTTCCTCCGGTGATGGATGCTGCATATTCGCTTCAATTCCTTTCTGGGTCGCGCGAAAACGGTGGCCGCGCAGTGCCCCTGCTCCGTTGCTAGATCCGCTCCGGCAATTGGTACAGAGTAGCTCGGCGGGAGCCTCGCGCTCCCAGTGGAAGCAGGAGAGTGCGACTCTTGCAGCGGTTCGCGCGTTGTTACAGAGGTGGCTCAGCAGGAGCTTCGCCCTCCCGTTCGGGATGGCGTTTGGCCGTACCTCCGAAGCTATTCCCGGCAGGAGTCTCACCCTCGCGTTCCGGATGCCGCTGAGGCGTACTTCTGAACGTAGTCTGGACGGGAGCCTCGCGGTCCGTATCAGGCCGGGACGGCGCCCGGCCCCTACAGCGGGAGCCTCGCGATCCCAGCAGTTTGCCACCGATTCGCGTAGCAGTGTGTTCTTAGCTCAGGAGGCGCCCTGGCGGGAGGCGTGCGCTATTTTGGCCCCGGTGTTCCGGAGGGTGACGGTGCGATTGAAGCCCTGTTGCCGGGGGTGATGTGCCGTTGGAGCCGCTAGAGGGTTTAGGGAGCCTGGATACTCCGCAACGTAAGTGTAGCATCGAATAGGTGAGCGTGGGGTACTGAATATGCGCTCGTTCCCGACAGGGAACACACTACCGGGGAGGTGCGTGTTGCTGCCGACCGGAATGCGGTGCTACTCACGTTCGAGCCAGACGCGGCGGTCTGGGAAGTCGATCGTGAACCGGTAGGATCCGATCAGCGCAGTTCCGAGTAGGATTTCGTTGCCTGGAGCGAACGTGGCCGCAACGCGCCGAAGCTCGCCATCGAACGGGAATTGTACCGCGTACTGATCCTCAGTAACGACATGACCGCTGGCCAATAACGTTGGCGATCGGCCCAGGTACCGTGGGCTTATCGCGTACCGAAGCTCGTCGGGCAACTCAACGTAGCCGTTGAAACCCGTGTCGATGGTAGCAGTCCAGGTGCGGCCGGCGAACGGAACCTCAATGACAGACAGACCCCGTTCGTCCACGTGGCCCTCAATCACCGGCGGCCCTTTACTTCCAGATAATCGAATCCCACCCGAACGAGCCAAACAGGAGTGTCGACGCCGTCCGCGTTCATTTTGTCGACGGCGTCCAGGGTATCCTTCCCTATCCAAACCTGGCCCGTCTCCGGGTCGACCGCGGCCACCTGCCCGCGCAGCGCCGCCACGTCGTGCTCGCTTTGGTACCGCTCCCACGCGCGTTGACCGCGATCGGTGAAGTCCGGCTCCAATGCCTTCACGGAAAGGTCATTCATAATGTCCTCCTATTATGTGCTCTGCCCGGATGCCTTCTCGATCTTGGCCCAGGTGTCACGGAGGGTGACGGTACGGTTGAAGACGGGCTTGCCGGGCGCGGAGTCCGGGTCCACGCAGAAGTAGCCCAGCCGCTCGAACTGATAGCGCGCGCCGGGCGGCGCGGACGCGATGCTGGGCTCGACGAAGCCCTGGACCACCCGCAGGGAGTCTGGATTCAGGTTAGAGAGGTAGGTCTCGCCGGGCGGAGCGTCGTCCGGGTCCGGCACGCGGAAGAGGTGGTCGTAGAGCCGCACCTCGGCCGGAACCGCCGTGGCGGCGGACACCCAGTGCAGCGTGGCCTTCACCTTGCGTCCGTCCGGCGCGCCGCCGCCGCGGGTCTCGGGGTCGTAGGTGCATCGGAGCTCTACCACCTCGCCGCCGGCATCCTTCACCACCTCCTGGCAGGTGATGAAGTAGCCGTTGCGGAGCCGCACCTCGCGTCCGGGCGCCAGGCGGAAGAACTTGGGCGGCGGATCCTCGCGGAAGTCGTCCCGCTCGATGTACAGCTCGCGGGAGAAGGGGACCTTGCGGGTGCCCGCCCCGGGGTCCTCCGGATTGTTGGTGACGTCCATCTCCTCCGTCCGGCCCTCGGGATAGTTCACCAGCGTTACCTTGAGCGGCTCCAGCACGGCCATGGCGCGCGGGGCGCGCACATTCAGGTCCTCCCGCACGGCGTCCTCGAGCTGGTGGGCGTCGACCACATAGTCGGCCTTGCCGCCCACCCCCACCCGGCGCACGAACTCGCGGATGGCCTCCGGCGTGAAGCCGCGGCGGCGCATACCGGCCAGGGTGGGCATGCGGGGATCGTCGTATCCCTGCACGTAGCCGCCGTTCACCAGCTCGATAAACCGGCGCTTGCTCATGACCGTGTAGGTGAGACCAAGCCGCGCGAACTCGATCTGGCGCGGATGGTAGATGCCGAGCTCGTCCAGGTACCAGTCGTACAGCGGGCGATGGATCTCGTACTCCAGCGAGCAGAGCGAGTGCGTGACTCCCTCGATGGAATCTTCCAGCCCGTGCGCCCAATCGTACAGGGGGTAGATGCACCACTTGCTGCCCTGGCGGTGGTGCTCCGCGTGGATGATGCGGTACATCACCGGGTCGCGCAGGAGGATGTTGGGCGAGGCCATGTCGATCTTCGCCCGCAAAGTCCGCGCGCCGTCCGGGAACTCGCCGGCCCGCATGCGGGCGAACAGGTCCAGGTTCTCCTCCACGCTGCGGTTGCGGTAGGGGCTCTCCGTGCCGGGCGTGGTGAGGGTGCCGCGCGTGGCGTGCACTTCCTCCGGCGAGAGGTCGCAGACGAACGCCTTGCCCTTGCGGATGAGGTCGCACGCCCACTCGTACATCTGCTCGAAGTAGTCGGAGGCAAAGAAGAGGCGGTCCCCCCAGTCCGCGCCGAGCCAGCGGACGTCCTCGATGATGGCGTCCACAAACTCCTGCTCCTCGCGCGTGGGGTTCGTGTCGTCAAAGCGCAGGTTGAACAGGCCGCCGAAGTCCTGGGCGATGCCGTAGTCTATCCAGATGGCCTTGGCGTGGCCGATGTGGAGGTAGGCGTTGGGTTCGGGCGGGAAACGGGTGTGGACCCGGTTAAACCTGCCGTTGCGGAGGTCCTCCACGATGGCTTCCCGGATGAAATCGGTCTGCCCTTCTCTGCGCTCGGTCTCCACCTCCGGACGCGTCACCCTTCGCTCGACCCTCTCTGCCTGACTCATAATCCTCTCGCTCGCCCGCGGTGCCCGCGCCTTGGGGCGTGTTGCATGCCTTTGGCATGCAGAAGGAAGTATACCGCCATGCCGCGGAGCCGGGTAGAATCGCACCATGCAGCCAATCTCGCCAGACGAGTTGATTCTGGACAAGACGGCCCTGGAAGTGTCCGATCTGGATGAGGAGGATCCGGACATTCAGTACTGGGCCGATGCTTCTCCCGAAGACCGGCTGCGCCACATGGAGCTTCTCCGGCGCCTCAACTATGGACGTCGCGCTACCGGCCGACTTCAGAGAGTTCTTAGCGTCACTCAACGCAAACGGGGTTGAGTATCTGCTCATCGGCGGGTACGCAGTAGGGTTCTACGGATACCCCCGCGCTACGAACGACATCGACGTGTGGGTCCGCATTTGCGAAGATAACGCGCAGCGCATTGTAGCGGCGCTGGTTGGCTTCGGATTCTCCGGTACCCAATTGGCCCCAGAACTATTCCTCAAGGAGCGCAACATCGTCCGGATGGGGCGGCCTCCCCTCAGGATCGAGGTCGCTACCAGTATCTCGGGCGTCTCGTTCGAAGAATGCTACGAAGCGCGCCAGACGGCCGTGTTCGACGGGGTGGAGGTACCGGTCATCAGCCGCGAGGACCTGCTAACGAACAAACGCGCCTCAGGTCGGCCAAAGGATCTTGCGGATGTGGACTACCTGACGCGCCAGCGCAGACCCCGGCGCTCGTAGACGAACGAAGTCGGGCACCCTCCAGATTCTTGAAGGTGTTCGGTCTCCGCACCGACGGTTCACCAGAGCGCGATACCGGCCGCGGCGCCCGCGGCGAGGACGAGGGCTACCGGCGTGCGGCGGTGGAGGCCGAGCGCCAGCGCCACGGCGGCGATTCCGAGGCTGCGCCAGTCCAGCCCCACGCTGCTCAGCATGCGGTAGAGGACCACCGCAAAGATGCCGACCACCGCCAGGCCGAGGCCGCGGACGAACCCCTCCACGGCCGGGTGGTGCTTCACCCGCCGATATGCCCGCTCGATTACCAGCACCAGGAAAGGCGGCAGCGTGATGGCGATCCAGGCGAAGAGCGATCCTCGGAGCCCGTCCACGAAGTAGCCGAAGCTGATGACCCACAGGCCGTTGGGACCGGGCGAGACCTGGCCGATAGCGAGCGCCTCTGCGAACTCCCGCTCCGTGGCCCAGCCGCGCGGCACCAGGTCATCGTGCAGGATGGGCAGGTTGGACGTGCCGCCGGTCGAGAAGAGCGATCCCTTGAGGAGGAGGGCGAGGAAGAGGAGGGGGTTCATGAATGGGTGTTCAGGTGTTCAGGTGTTCAGGTGTTCGGGTGTTCAGGTGTTAAGGTGTTCAGGCGCCACAGGAACAGGGCGTAGACCGCGCCGGCGCCGCAGAGGATGGCCAGCACGGGGATGCGCCACAGGGCCACGGCCAGCCCGCCGGCCGTGAGGAGCAGAAAGCTGAGCGCGAGGCCCACACGGCCGTCGTTGTTACCGGCGGTGAGGAGTGGGCGCGCCATCCCTATGCCGGTGGCGAGGCCGAGGCCTACGGTGGCAGGGATAATGCCGTGCAGGGCCGCCTGGACAGCGGGCTTGCCGTGGACGTGGGAGAAGCCGGCGGTGATGAGCACGGTGATCGCCACGCTGGGCGTGAGCATCCCGACGAGAGCCGCCAACACGCCGGCGGCGCCGCCGAACCGGCGGCCCAGGAGAATGGCGAAGGCCACCAGGTTGATGCCCGGCGCAAGCTGACAGAGGGACCAGTCCCGGGTGAACTCCGCGGCGGAGATCCAGTCGCGCTGCTCCACTACGGCGCGCCGGATGAGGGTGAGCGTTGCCGTCCCGCCGCCCCACGATTGGACGCCGATGGCGGTCCAGATGCGAAGCTGGTGGAAAAACGGAGGGGGTGATTTAGGTGAGAGGTGAGAGGTGAGAGGTGCGAGGCCGGAATCCGGATTCGCCCCGTCGCCCGCTAGCCGCGTCGCCGGGTCCCCTTCCCCCCTGCGGCCGCCCGAGCCTCCCTCGGCTCGGGATTCGGAAGGCCGCAGCACCTTCTCCCCTTCTATCCTAGGCTCCGTAGTAGCCGGGGATGAAGAACTGCTCCAGGTACTTCTTGCCCAGCAGGAAGCCCTCTTCCCGTTCGACGGCGCTGTCTTCATGCTCGATGCTTAGCACGCCGTTATAGCCGTTGGCCCGCAGGGCGGAAAGGTACTCACCCCAGCGCACCTTCCCCAGGCCCGGGATGACGTAGCGCCACCAGCCGCCGTCCGCCTGGTTGCCTACCCAGCGCTTCTTGTCTTCCTTGATTTCCGTGTCCTTGGCATGGGAGTGGAAGATGCGGTCGGCGAAGCGGTCCACGGCGTTGATGTAGTCGATGTCCTGCCAGAGCAGGTGCGAGGGATCGAAGTTGAGGCCGAAGTTCTTGTTAGGCACCACCTCAAACAGCCGCTGCCAGTGGCCCAGGTGCTGAATGTTGGTAGCGTACCAGTTCTCCAGCGCCAGCTTGATGTTCTTGCGCTCCGCGTACTCCGCAAGCGGCGTGAAGACTTCCGGGCAGTCTTCTTCTATGGTCTTCATCTTGCCCTTGCCGGGGACGGGATGGCCCGCCAGCGTGCAGACCACATCCACGCCGAGCAGGGCGGCGGCGTCGATGGCGCGCCGGACGATGTCGTTATTAGCCTTGCGCTTCTCCGGGTCCGCGTCCGTGTTGTTGACATAGGCGGCGAGGGAGGAGATCTGGAGGGCGCGCAGCTCCATCAGGTCCTTCACCTTCTCGGCGGCCGCCTGGTCGAAGCCATCCAGGTTGACGTGGTTGCTGCCCGGACCGGCCACGACCTCCAATGCGGCGAAGCCGTACTCTCCCGCGAACGCCGCAACCTGCTCCAGACTTTCCTTGCCAAACGGCGCAGTCAGTATGCCAACGAACATGGCGATCTCCTTTGGGTTGAAGGTTGAAGGTTGAAGGTTGAAGGCCAGAGCCGCTGCAGTACGTTATGCCCCTGAAGCAGCTCAATAGGTAGGCAGTGCTGCCGTGTTGAGCCTACTTTCAACTTTCAACCTTCAACCTTCAACCGCTCTCAGAATTCTTTCCCGGAATAGCGCGTGGAATGCGTCCGCGTCGACATCGGTGGCGACCTCGCAGTTGGCGGGGGAGCCCGGGCCGGGCCGCTCAAATACTACCGTCCCCGCCCTGGCAGCGGTGAAGTCTATGCGGGCCACCGCCGGCTCAGTGCGTAGTATCTCCGGGCGGAACGCCGCCACGACGGCGAGCGGATCATGCATGGGCGACTCCGCGCATTTGATTGCATTGAACCAGACCCGGTGCATGCCCACCAGGGCGTCCGCCAAGGGACCGCCGATTGCCGCGATCTCATCCACCAGGTCCTGGGCCATTCGGGTCTTGGACGTTACGTTCAAACCGACGAAGGTCAACGGGGTTCCCGAGTCCAGAACCCGCTGGACCGCCGTCTGGTCACAGGCAACATTGTGTTCGTGGCGCGCGACGTCCGCCCCGAATCCCACAAAGTTGGATGCCATGGCGACAATTCGCGTAACGTGGCGCATCTCCTGCGGGTATTTGTCCATAGCGATTGCCAGGTTGGTCATGGCGCCGATGGGCAGCAGCGTGAGGGGCTGGTTCTGCGCCGCCGCCCCCTCCGCGCAGAGGGCAATGGTCCGGGCCGCGTCTTCCTGGGCCAGGTCCCCCTCGCTTACGCCGCTCAGGTCGATGCCGCGGCCTTCGTGCCCCATCCATCCGATGGTCTTGCCCGGAGTAAGTGCCTGGCTGGCGCCCTCCGCTACTCGCACCTCGTCCCTGCCCAGGAGCCGCAGGAGCGTCCTGGCGATGCGGGCACGGGTGCGCACGTCGTTGTTCACGGTTGTGACGGCGCGCAGGTCCAGCTCCGGCGCGGTGGCGGCGAGCAACAGGGCGTAGGCATCGTCGATGTCAGTTCCGATGTCGGTGTCCAGGACTACGGGCAGGGGCATGAAGAAGCTCCGGGAGAGGACGGAAGACGGGTGACGGGCGACCGACGGATTCCGGATCCGTCCTCCGTCTCCCGTCTTCCGTCACCAACGCGTATAATCATAGTAGCATTACCGCTTAGCCCCCTGCAAGCGGAGTGTGCCGTGGGAACGGCACCCGGGAGGACAGCGAACGCATGTCGCGCATGATGTCCCGTCCGCGGCGGCGGGAAGGGCCCGGACTGGGCCAGAAGCTCTCCGAGTCGTTTGTATACATTGTGATTCTCATCGCCCTGGTCCTGGCGGGGCGGTGGTACTTCTTCGTCTATCGCAGGTCTCCCCAAGTCGCCCTCCAGTCGTTCATCACGGCCGTGGACCACAGCAACTCGGATGCGCAGTATGACATGATCTCCAGTAATACGAAGGCGTTCTATCCGAGCAAGGATGCGTATGACAGCAAGTGCCCGCTGGCGCATGGGTTAGCGGAGAAGATTGCCAACTTCGGAATCACCAACATGAAGGTAACGGGCGAGACGGCGGAGGCGGACGTATCGCTGTCCATTCGAAAGGCGACCGGAACGGGCGGGCTTCCCGGCGCGTCGCTTGTCAACGCCGAGACGCAACCTGCTACCGACCACTACGTTCTCAAAGAGGAATCCACCGGCTGGAAGGTGGACCTGGCGGATTCCAAGCTCGATTCGGCGAAGCTTGCGGAGCCAAGCAACGGAGTGCACTAGTCGAGGGATGAGGGATGAACCCGGAATGACGGGTGACGGGTGACGGACCCCGGCCTCCGTCGGTCCCCCGTCTTCCGTCGTCCCTGAAAGAGAGAAGACAATGCAGTGTCCAAGATGCGGGTGCGGCGTTCCAGACACCAAGACAGAGTGCACGTATTGTGGGGCGCCCCTGCCACCCCCCGGCTCGCAGCAGCAGCACACGCCGGGAGGGTTTGGGGCGCACGCCGGATTCGGTACGGGCATGGCCGGGGATCGTGAGGACCATGTCCACACGGAGGCGGCGGCCGCCCCTCCGGAGTATGAGATTGTGGAGGATGAGCCGGTAGCGGGCATTCCGGGCCTACCGCCGCCCCAAGAGCACCAACCGGCAGCGGGGATCCCCGGGCTTCCGCTGCCGCAAGCGCCCCCGCTGCCGCAAACGCCTCCTGCCAACTATCTGCAGCCGGAACAGGTGCAGCCGAACTACGCTCAGCCGAACTATCTCCAGGGCAATGTGCCTGACTATCCTCCCGCCAACTACCTGCAGGGCAACCAGACCGCTGCAACAGGGGGTGGGGAGATGCGAGTATCGCTCACCGGGGAAGTGATGCAGGCGCCACCGCCGCCGCGCGTTTCGGGTCCCATCGGCGCCCCACCCGCGCCGCCTCCCCTTCGCGGTCCGGCGCCCATTCCGCCAAGAGCGGGGGCGCGCGCGTCCTACATCCGGCCGGCTCGTGAGGAGGCCCCGGCCAGCTCCGGCTCGGGGCTGATGTGGGGCATTATCCTGGCCGTCATCGTGCTGATCGGCGCGGGCGCCGGGGGATGGTACTGGTACAACAACCGGACGAATCCCAAGGACCAGGCACAGAAGCTCCTGAACGCGGTGCTGGTGGATCATGATTGGAAGACCACCTACGGCCTGGTCGCCATGAACGCTGAGACAAAGAAGAAGTATCCGAACGCCGACTCTGTTGCCTCCGAGCAGAACAAGCAGATCAATGCGAATCCCATGGCCGCCCAGATCTTCAACAACCTGAAGTTCACCAACATAACCACCGGGGATCCAACGTTCAACAACGGCAAGGCGGATGTGCCCACGTCGGCGTCATTGAGCATCGCCGGTCGGTCCCTGAGTTTCCACGGTACAGCTCACATGGTTCGGGAGGCGGGCATCTGGAAACTGGACGCAACCTCCAATGATCCCCAGCAGCTCATCAGTATGCAATCGGATCTGCTTAAGCCCGATATGGGGGGTGGAGGCGGCATGGCAGGTACGGGTGGACGCTAAGGGCGGGCGGCACACGTAACCGAAACTATAAGAAAAGCGTGAGAGGAGTAGCAGTAGATGCAATGTCCCCGGTGCGGCTCCGGCGTAGCGGCCGAGAAGACGGAGTGTCCCATCTGCGGGGCAGTGTTGCCCCCACCGGAGCAGCGGCCCGGAGCGCCCCGGGGGCTGACGGCGCCAGTGGCCCCGTCTGGGCCGCCTCCTCTTCAGACCGATGAGCCGGTAGCCGGGATTCCCGGTCTTCCCCTTAACCCGGAGGAGGCGCCTTCACCGAACTACCTCCAGCCCAACTACCTGCAGCCGGGCCAGCCCGGCGCCCCATCAACCGGCAGCCTGCGGGTCTCCCTGACCGGTGAAACCCATGAGGCGCCCGCTCCGTCGCGAACGGTGGGACTGAACGGGTCCGATCCGATACCGCGCCGGCCCGTGGAGCGGGAGCGGGCGCCGGCCAAGTTCGGCACCGGCGCTATCGTCGCGGTGGTTTTGCTCATCCTCGTGCTGGCTGGAGGCGCGGCGGGCTGGTGGTACTGGCAGAAGCAGCACGCCCCCGCCCAGACCGTGGACCGGTTTTTCGAGGCGGTGCAGAAGAAGGACTGGAAGACCGTCTACAACATGCTGGAGTTCCCAGAGGGCCAGAAGAAGGTGTCCGAGGACCAGTTCACCATGGTCATGGGCACCCTGGGCTCTCTCTTCGTAATCAAGGAGTACAAGATAGACAAGGTTGAAACCAACGGAGACACCGCATCGGTGACCGTGACGGTGACCACCGGAGTGGGTGGTAAGTCCACCACGCAGACGGCCCCGGTGCCGTTGAAGCGGGTGAACGGCGTTTGGAAGCTGGACGCCGCGCCCGGCAAGGGAGGGCTGCCCGGCTTCAGCCCATAGGCATGTTCCGATGGACGAAGGCAATGTCGCGGTCCCCCAATACCGGCCGCGCGCCGTAACGCTCAAGCGCGAGGCGACCATCATCGCGGCCGGCCTGGCCTTGCTCTTGGCGGCGGCGATGGGCGCCTGGTACCTGATCTACTACCAGCGCTCGCCGTCCGCGGTAGTGGACCGGTTCATGGCGGCGGACCGGCGGGGCAGCTACAGCGAAGAGACGCAGTACGTGGCGGACCGCTGGGATTCCCGCCTGGTGCTCTCCGCGCTCCAGAACTACCGGCAGCAGGGCGGCGCCTCTCCGTTCAACGGAAGCCGGATTGCCGGCACTACCGTCACCGGAGATTCCGCACAGGTGAACGTGGAGCTCAAGCTCCCCGCCATGACACTTCCCATGCCCGCGCTGCCCGGCATTGCGCCGGCCCCGCCACCCGGCAACACCACATACGTGGTGACCTTCGTGCTGATCAAGCAGAATGGGGAGTGGAAGATAGACCCCACGCAGACGCTGGCGAGCCTCACCGGCGCGCTTCTGGCCGGCGGCCTGCGCGGCCTCCCGACGGCTCCTCCAAACCTCCCGAACCTCTTTCCCGGCGCGCCGGGAGCCGTGCCGGCGCCCGCGCCGGGGCCCCAGCCGGGCTCCGGAGCGATCTAGGCGGTTCATCCGGAACACTTTCCCCGGCGACTTAAGTCGCAGGCAACAAGTACGCCAAGTCTCCCTGCGGGGACTCCGGAGAATACGAAGGACTTGCCGAATGAGCCACATAGCAGACTGCGAGGAGATGCGCGTGAGGAACGCTGCTACGCACCGGCTCCGGACGGCCGCGCTCATTCTGGCGCTCGCCGCTCTCGCGGGAGGCGTGTCGTTTGCGCAATCGCGGCGCGCCATGAGCCGCTATCGGCAGGCCGTCGCGCGGCTGATCCGGGCGCGGACGCTCCACGTGAAGGTGCACGACAACCGCACGCATGGAGACACCGAGTACTGGCTGATGAAGCCCAACCGGTACAAGGTGTTCCGGCCGGATGGCAGCAAGGTCTACTGCGATGGCAGGCGGGAGGTGAGCATCTCCCCGACCGGAGAGGTCAAGACCACGGCGGCGCCGCGCACCTTCCCGTTTGACGATGACGACCGCATCCGGCTGGACTTTCAACCCTTCTGGGATCCAAGCAGCGTGTTTGGTCGCGACCTCTCGTCCACGCCCAGCGTGAACGAGTTCGGCGGAGTGAAGCGTCGTTCGTACAGCCTGATGACCACGCCAGGTGGCGTCTACTGGGGCCATCGCTATCTCGACCCGATCACGATGCTGCCCGTCGGGCATCACACCGAATTCCAAGACAACGTGGAAACGGACCAATCCTATCCCATCGTCCAGTTGAACCCGCCCCTGCGCATTTCGGACTTCCGCCCGCCACAAATGGTAAGACCTGCCTCTCCGCGCCGTTAGAAGCAGATAGTCGCCCGCCATTACGATCACATGGAGGAATGGATGAAAACTGCTTGGGTCCGACTTACACTATTGTCCCTGCTCATAGGCGCCTGTCTATTCCATGTAAGAGACGCGTGCGGGCAGCGGGCGGTGCTGAACGGGAGAACGATCAGTGCGGGAGTGAAGACGATAGGCGGCAGGCCGTATGTTCCGCTGAGCGACGTGGCCCGCGCGCTGGGCATGAACGTGGTCAGGAAGGGCGACGCGTACGTGCTTATCGCCACGGGTGGCGCCAACCAGATTGCAGGCCGCAACACGGGCAGGCTCGGGGACGAGCTATTTACCGGCCAGTGGCGGTTCAAGGTGACGGGCGTCCATACGACCACCAAGTACGTAAGCCGCTTCCGCGCGGGACAGACGTTCTGGACGCCCGCGTCCGAGGCAGACAAGCTCGTGATTGTGGATTGCCGGATCAAGAACCGTCGCCCGCAGAAAGAGCTTGTCTATCTGGACACCAGATTCGGGGAAGGTATTCACACGGCTCTCGCGGACACCGGCGGTCACTCCTACGAGCCCCTAGCGTACGACGCGCATCACGACTACTTCGACTACGCGCAGTCTGTGCTGCCTGGCGCAGCCATCGACTTCGCGCTCGTATTCAGCGTACCTAAGGCCACGGTGCCGCAGAGCCTGGTATTTACCCTCTCCCGCTACGATGATCGCGGCGATCCCAGGAAGCATACGGACGTGCGGGTGGCCCTGCGGTGACGGAGGACGGAGGACGGAAGACGGGTGGCGGATGCCTCAAACCACCAAGACACTAAGGCACAAAGATTATAGGGTCCGGCGTTCCTTGGTGTCTTCGCGCCCTGGTGGCGCAACTCTCCGTTCCCGTCCTCCATCACTCCTCCAGCAGCTCACCCAACCTATCCACCATGCCGGCGAAGAGGGCGAAAGTGCGCTCTACGGGCTCCGGGCGACTGAGATCGACGCCGGCCAGGCGGAGAGCGTCCAGCGGGTACAGCGAGCCGCCCGCCTTGAGGAACTCCAGGTACTGCTTCGCGGCGGGCGCCCCCTCCCGGCGCACCCGCTCCGCAAGGGCGTGCGCGCCGGAGATGCCGGTGGCGTACTGGTAGACGTAGAAGTTAGAGTAGAGGTGCGTAGGGAATTGCGCCCACGTGATACCGACGCGGTCCGCATCTACCTCGACGCCGTTGCCATAGCCCTCGCGGAACAGCTCTGTCATCAGCTCCATCAGTCTGTCCGCCGTCAGCGCCTCTCCTCGTTCGGCGCGCGCGTGTATCTCCTGCTCGAAGAGGGCCAGGGTGGGCATGACAAAGAAGTAGCGGTGGAAGTTGGACATCGCCTCCTCAATCACCGCGATCTGAAACTCCTTGTCTGAGTGGGTCTCAAGCAGGTGGGCGCGCACCATGGCCTGGTTGAAGTTGGACGCAACCTCCGCTACGAAGATGGAGTAGTCCGAATAGACCGGGGGCTGTGTCTTCCAGGCGAAGTAGGAGTGGAGCGAGTGGCCCAGTTCGTGCGCCAGGGTGCTCATGCCGAACAGGTCGTCGTTGTAGCTCATCAGGATGAACGGGTGGGTCCCCTGTACGCCGTTGGAGAAGGCGCCCATCCGCTTTCCTTTGTTGGGGTAGACGTCCACCCACCGCTGCTCCAATACTCCTCGGCGGAGCGTCTCCACATACTCCTTGCCGAGCGGGGCCATCCCTTCGCAGACCCACTCCACCGACTGCCGGAACGGGACCTGCGGGGTCTGCCGGGCGAGAGGCGCTTTGATATCGAACACGTGGAGCCGGCCGTATCCCAGGGCGCGGCGGCGGATGTCCCAGTACTTGTGCCAGGTTGGCAAGTTTTTGCGGTAGGTGGCCAGGAGGTTGTGAAACACCGATTCCGGGATGTGGCTGGCGGCGAGAGCCGCCTCGAGCGCCGAACCGTACCTTCGGGCCCGCGCCACGACCACGTGCTGGTGCACCCCCGCCGCCAGGCACTCGGCGATGGTGTTGCGCATGGAAAGGTAGGCATCCGCGTAGCTCTCCCAGGCGGTGCGGCGCGTCTCACGGTCCGGGCTGGCCAACAGCGAGGTGATGGCGCCCTGAGCGACTTCCAGCTCCGCGCCCTGCGAGTCCCTGGCGGGCCGGAAGGTCAGGTCAGCGTCCGAGAGCGTGCCGTGGATCCGGCGCGTGTAGGAGAACGGCTCCCTCACCTGGCCGAGCAGCTCCTCCACCTCGGCGGAGCGGATGTGCGGTCGGCGCTGCTCCAGCGTGTCGAAGTAGTGGCTGTACACGGCGAGGCGCGGCTCCTCGGCCACCAGCGCCCGCAGCCGTTGCGCTTTCAGGGCCAGGATCTCCGGCTCTCCGAAGGCCATGGCGGCATCGGCCTGGGCCCAGAGGCCGTTGACGCGGCTGAACATGGCGGTGCCCTGCGTGTCCGCGGTATCCACGGTGTGGCGCAGCACCGCATACACATGCAGCTTGCCCAGGCGCGCCTCCAGTTCAGACTTGCTATCGAGCCAATCGGCCAGGACCGCGCCGCTCTCCCCCAGTCGGCCGGCGTATTGCGAGACCGCGCGGATCGCCTCCGGCACACGGGCCATCTCGGCTTCCCACTCCTGGTCCGTCGGAAAGATGCTGGCGGCGTCCCAGGTGTATTCGACCGGCACTTCGCTGCGCTGGGGAAGCTGTTTGGGCATGAATGGCTCCTGTATGGGTGTGTGGGAGTATGGGAGTATGGGAGGTTCCACAAGGCTCCCACACGCCCACACCCCCATACTCCCACACAGATTATTGCAAAGCGACCTCACTTCCTCCGCGCAGGAGTCACGCGCCACACGCGGAAGAAGGGGGCGGCCACGCGATGGCTGTCTGTGTTGGAGGTGGAAGATGGAGAAGGCGCGCATCGGGGTAACCGGACTGGCGGTGATGGGACAGAACCTGGCGCGGAACATCGCGCATAAGGGGTTCCCCGTGGTGGTCCACAACCGGACGAAGGAGAAGACGGAAGAGTTCATCCGGGATCACGGCGAGGAAGGCGCCATTGACTGGGCCACGGACATTGCTGAGTTTGTAGAGAAGCTGGAGCCGCCGCGCGCCATCCTGATGATGGTGAAGGCGGGCAGCCCTGTAGACGAGGTGATCGGCCAGCTACGGCCGCACCTCCAGAAGGGCGACCTGCTGATAGACGGGGGCAACTCCTTCTTTGAGGATACGGACCGGCGGATCAAAGAGGTCGCCTCGGACGGCCTCCTCTACCTGGGCACCGGTGTCTCCGGCGGCGAGGAGGGCGCGCTGAACGGTCCCAGCATCATGCCGGGCGGGCCGCGCGAAGGCTATGACATCGTCGCCCCTATCCTGACGAAGATCGCGGCGCAGGTGGACGGCACTCCCTGCTGCACGTACATTGGCGAAGGCGGCAGCGGCCACTATGTAAAGATGGTGCATAACGGCATTGAGTACGCCGACATGCAGCTCATCGCGGAGGCGTACGATCTGCTGAAGAACGCCGCCGGGCTGGGCAACTCCTCCATAGGCCATGTCTTCGCGGACTGGAACCGGGGCGATCTGGACTCCTTCCTGATCCAGATCACTGCTCAGATCTTCCAGACACCGGATCCGCTCACGGGCGGGCTGCTGGTCGATTCCGTGCTGGACAGGGCGCAGCAGAAGGGCACGGGCAAGTGGACGTCCCAGTCCGCGCTGGACCTGGGCGTGCCGGTGACGGCGATTACGGAGGCGGTGTTTGCCCGGTTCCTCTCCGCGATGAAGAAGGAGCGCATCGAGGCGTCACACCGCCTGCCGGGACCGCGCGGCCACTACTCCGGCGATACCGACACGTTTGTGGAGTCCATCCGCGAGGCGCTCTATGCCTCCAAGGTGGTGGCGTACGCCCAGGGGTTCGCGCAGATGATGGAGGCCGCGTCGGCCTACGGCTGGACGCTGCATCCGGGCGAGATAGCCACCATCTGGCGGGGCGGATGCATTATCCGGGCGCGGTTCCTGAACCGCATCAAGGAGGCGTACGACGCAAATCCGGACCTGAGCAACCTGCTGCTGGCGCCGTACTTCACGGACGCCGTTGCCAAGGCGCAGGACGGCTGGCGCCGGGTGGTCTCCACGGCGGCGCAGATTGGAGTGCCGACGCCGGCCTTCTCGTCCGCGCTGGCGTACTACGACGGCTATCGCCGGGAGCGGCTGCCGGCCAACCTGATCCAGGCGCAGCGGGACCTCTTCGGCGCGCATACGTACGAGCGGGTGGACCGCGAGGGAACCTTCCACTCGAAGTGGGGGCCACAGTGAGGATTTTCGATTTTCGATTTTCAATTTTGGATTGAGGCGCGCTGGAGCACAGCGCCCGGCCGTCGAATCTGATCCTGAACCCTGAACCCTAGATTGAGGAGATCATATGAAGATAGTCCTGTTTGCTTGCTGTTCGGGTGGGACCGCGGAGGAGCGCGATTCGGTGCGCAATAGCGTGGTGAAGATGCCGGAGATCGCCACCTACGCCCAGGTCCGGTTACACGGCACAACGCTGGCGGTGGTTGGGATGTACGCCGTCACTCTTCACAACGACGGCGACGCGGAGCGCGTGGCCGAGGAGATCCGGGGCGTGCCGGGGGTGGAATCCGCCACGGTACACCAGGCGGAGCATAACCATCCGTAACTGATGCCCACCGCGTACGACTGCATCATCGTGGGGACCGGCCATAACGGCCTGGTCACAGCCGCCTACCTGGCGCGAGGGGGCCTCCGCGTGCTGGTGCTGGAGCGGCGGGAGGTGCTGGGCGGCGCGTGCGTAACCGAAGAGGTTTGGCCCGGCTACCGCGTCTCCACCGCCGCGTACCTGTGCAGCCTGCTCCATCCCCGCATGGTGGAAGAGCTGGAGCTGGTCCGGCACGGCTTCAACGTCTATCCCCGCACAACCGGCGGCTTCGCACCTTTTCCCGATGGCTCCTATCTGGAGATATTTCCGGACCGTGCCGCGACCGCGGAGGCGATCCGGCGGTTCAGCCCGGCCGACGTGGACGCCTACTTCGCCTTTGAAGAGGAGGTGGAGAGGGCCGCCGACGTCCTGGAGCCGCTGCTGTTCGGTCCGTCGCCCTCGCTCGGCCAGGTGGCCGATGCGTTCCGCCAGGCGGGCGCCCCGGAGCTGTTCGAACCGTTTTTCACCCTCTCGGTGCGGGAGTTGCTTGAGCGGCGGTTCCGAGACGACCGCCTGATGGCCGTGCTCGCCACAGATGGCCTGATCGGAACGTGCGCCGGCGTGTCTGACCCCGGCACGGCGTACGTGCTCCTGCACCACTACCTGGGCCGCGTACTAGGCACGCGAGGGCTCTGGGGCTACGTGCGCGGCGGGATGGGCCGGATCACCGAGGCGCTGGCCGCGTCGGCGCGAGAACATGGCGCGGAGATCCGGACGGGGGCGGAGGTGTCGCGAATCCTGGTAGAAGAGGGACGGACTACCGGAGTGGCGCTTGAGAACGGGGAGGAGATTCACGCGCAGGCCGTGTTCTCCAATGCCGATCCGCTCCGCACGCGGAGGCTGGCGCCGGAGATAGACCTGGGGCTGGCCCCGGCGCGGATGGAGGGAATCTCCTGCAAGATCAACTTCGCGGTAGGTGAGCTGCCCAGCTTCACAGCACAGTCGGGTACGCAGCCGGGGCCCCAGCACAGGGGCACCGTCCATCTATGCGAGTCCATGGAGTACCTCGAGCGGGCCTGGTGCGATGCGCGGGCAGGCCGGCCATCCGCCAAGCCGATGGTGGAGATGTACATTCAGACCGCCACGGAGCCCGACCTCGCGCCGCCCGGTAAGCACATCCTCTCCTGCTTTACGCAATACTTCCCCTACACCCTGGCGGACGGACTGGATGCCGGCGCCGAAGCGGATCGGTATGCCCGGCGCGTGCTGGAGATGATGGCGCGTTACGCGCCGAACGTGCCCGCCAGCGTGGAGGCGATGCAGGTGCTCACGCCCCACCGGCTGGAGGAGCGCTTCGGGCTGACCGGCGGCCACATTTTCCACGGGGACATCACGCCGGACCAGATGTTCGGCTCGCGGATGGGGCTGCGAGGCCCGGAGACGGCGCTGCCCGGTCTCTATCTCTGCGGCTCTGGCGCCTACCCCGGCGGCTGCGTGAGCGGCATCCCGGGCTACAACGCGGCGGTTGCCGCCAAGCGCGAATTTGGCATAATCTAAGCGGAGAATGGCATGGCAACCCACTGAGGGGTGAGAATAGTGGAGCATGATCAACTGCTAGAGGAGTTTGGGGCGCTGCCCGTGGAAGCCCAGCGCGAGGCTCCCACCGAGGTAAGGAAGCGCAGGGCTCCTGCCGACCTGCCGTTCTGAGGTAGGGCGAAGTACGGGCGAGAACGGGAGGGCGAAGAGGGAGCCTGCGTCTCGCTCGGCTCCCCCCGCTGAGCCGCCTCTAGAGGAACCGGTTCACCGTTACGCGAGATTAGCTCGGCCGGAGCCTCGCGCTCCCAATGGAAGCAACAGAATGCGCCTGTCGCTGCTATTCGCCCGTCGATACAGAGGCGGTTCGGCTCAGGAGCCTCACCCTCCCATTCAGGACGCAGTTACTACCTACGCCAGACTTCTTGGGCGCAGCCGCGCGCTCCCATTCGGAAGCGCAAAGATCCATCGCGTGAATCAGGGCTCGTCCTCGGCCTGCTTTACGTCTTCCAAGGTGATCGGCCGGGCGTTGGGTGAGACGTCGAACGCAGGGATGTCGTCCAGCGGCAGGATGTCGGATGGCTTGGGAGTGGCGGATGCGCCTATCAGGCGGGCGGCGGAGTTGTTGTCCGGGGTCTGCTCGATGGCTTCGCGCAGGGTGGTGTGGGCCTTTAGGAGCGGCATCTCCAGCAGGGTGTTGCGGGCGGCGCGGTAGAGGTCCGCGGTATTCGGCGGGAGCAGGCTCTCCTCGTTGCGGGAGTGGCAGCGGCTCACGTCGAAGGCCGGGAAGAGCCGCTCCTTGGCGAGCAGGCCGCTGAGGCCCACGCGCCACGATGTCTCGTTCAGGATATGCTCCAGGAGGCGCAGGTGCGGATGCGTCTCGCCCTCCTCCTCCGCTTCGACATCTACTCCCTGATGCCAGGCGGTACCCACGAGTGTGAGCGACCCACCGGGGCCGGCCGCGCCGAGAAGACCTTCCCCGCGGAAGTCGCCCGCGCTAAAGATCCAGTCCCGAACGCGCTGACGGGCGATGGACCGGTCGGCCTGGCGTTGGGCATCGGCGTGCTCTTCCTCCAGCATGGCGCCCCAGAGGCCGGTGAGGGTGTCCACCGCCAATAGAACGTGCCTGCCCAGCTCCGTCTGGCGCTGGGCGCACGCCAGCGTCAGCTCGGCCGCTCGCAGCGTCTGCTCCGGCAGCGCGTCCAGGAGCGGCGAGGGGCACGGCACCACATCCGCCTCTGGAAAGCGGCGGCGCCAGTCCGTGATCTCCTCCCCTCGCGCCCGTGAGAGAAGGACAATGCAGGCGACCTCCGGCGCATTGGCGATGGTCCCGCGCACCACGGCCTGGAGAGCGCGAGTGACGCCGCTGCCGTGCGGACCGTAGAGGATCCCGGCATAGCCCAAGCCCAGAGGCGCGCAGAGATCCAGCATGCGGCCGGTGACGTCATCCGGGCCACCCGAGATGCGGACGAGCGTGTGCGGCGTGGCGCGCTCGTAGGAGCTGCGCTTGCGCGGCGATGGGCGGTCCATCGCTTCGACCGCCTCCAGCCCGTTGATGGTCCGGATTTGGACCAGCCGGTCGCATGGGGTGACCTGGGCCAGGAGCCACTGAGGCGCACTCTCCGCCGGCACCGGTTCTCGCTGCGGATCCACGCCGAGCCTGACTAAGCGATCCTCAACCTGCTCCGGGCTGACCGCCGGTCCCGCATCCGGCTCCGGGATGGGCTCCGTCTCGCCGTCCACGAGGTCTCCCGTCTCTAGCCGGAACTGCTCCGCCAGCTCTTTGGGGACCTCCACCTCCGTGCCCCGGCCGCCGTTTTTGGCGGGGCGGAAGAGAGTAACCACTCCATCATCCCGCCTGTGCGCGATCCCGTATTGTAGGATTCCCAACGGCAAGGACAGAACTACCTCATGTGTGGGAGTATGGGAGTGTGGGAGTGGTACGGAATCCCCCACATTCCCATACTCCCACACACCCATACGCTCAGGGGCCGTACATGCTTATCTGCTACCGAATCTTACCGTATCTGCTGCCGGCGATTATCCTGTCCGGCGGTGTATCAGTGGCCGCGGCGGCGCCCTCGACCCCTCCCGCCGTTCCGGTTGTCAAGGGTCCCACCAACAACCCTATCGACAACTTCATCAAGGCGAAGTGGGAAGCGGCGGACAGAAGGGGTGAAGGGGTGAAGGGGAGTAGGGGAGAAGGGGAGAAGGGGAGAAGGGGTGGAGGCGGGCGGCGGACGGTGACTGCCAGTCAGCATGGGCGCGGTACGCGACCGGCTGTCTTCTCGGACCGTGCGGTGATGGAACGGGCAGCGCGCATTATGCGCGGCCTCGGCTCCCGGCACTCAGTTGCGCGAGTACGCGGGCACGGGCGGTTGGGCTCTCCCCTTCTCCCCTTCTCCCCCTCTCCCCCTCTGCTCTACCCCTCCCTCTGTGACGATGCCACGTTTGTGCGGCGGGTGTACCTGGACGTGGCGGGCGTTGTGCCGACGGCGGAGCAGTCGAGGGCGTTTGTGGAGAACGGCGCCCCGGACAAGCGCGCAAAGCTGATCGACGCCCTGCTGGCGGAGCAGAAGGCGCCTATAGCGGCGACTACGCAGGATCCGCGGGAGGTGGTGAATGTACTCTGGAAGCGGTATCTGGGGTTGGGGCTGGCTGAGACCACCCCAGGCTCTCCGGCCGACACTGCGCCTAGCCATCCGGAGCTGCTCGCCTGGCTCGCGGACCAGTATACGCAAAGCCAGGGCGACGTTAAGGCGATCACGCGGCTCATCCTCAATAGCCGCACTTACCAGCTCCGCTACGACCCACGCCTGGCGGATGCATCGGGCCGGGGCCACGCGGGTGAACCCCGCCTGTTTCGGTCTCCTGCCCTGCGGAAGATGGATCCCGACCAGCGTGTACGCAGCCTGGAGGCGGCCCTGAGCGACGCCACGCCAGGGCAGTCCGCGGATGCCGCCCCGACATCGAGCCGCGCGGGAGAGAAGGACTGCAGCCCTACCGCCGTACGCGATAGCGTGACCGCCAGCCGGCTGGCGTCCGACCTTTCTCAGCTACCCGATCCGGATGAGGTGGTGCTGCGCGCCTACTGGAGCGTGCTCACCCGGCCGCCGGCTCCTGCCGAGATGGGGGCGGGAATCAAGCTGCTGGTGCGCCGCGCGGATCCCCAGCCTCGCGCGCGCGCCGTCTTCTACGGCAAGGAGCCGCTGGAGGTCGCTCCCCCGACCTCACCGGCCGGCGCTACCACCGCTCGCAGAGAGGTGGTGGACCTGATCTGCGCGTTGGTGGCGAGTCCATGCTTCCAGGAGATCCACTAACTCACGCCCGGCGACTGAAGTCGCGGGCTACGAGCTACACGAAGTATCTATCTCAGAACGATGTGGTGCAGCGCAGGGACTGAAGTCCCGCGCTAGGTGGCGCTTCGCGCCGAGCGTCCGCCTGCGCGGACGCAGACGCACAAGATACGTTTTGAGATGCACTCTAAGTCCGCCTTCGCGGACTGCGGAAAGAGCAAAGATTCTGCCGGATGAACCACTTAGCCCGTGTGCTCCGATTCACCCTGTCACTCCTTCTGGCCGCGACCTGCTCCGCGAGCGCGGTTCCCGCGGATGACAGGCCGATGCTCGGGTTCACGGCGGAGAGCGCGGAACGGGAGCGGACGCTGGAGTCCCGGTTCGATTCGCTGCTGAGCAGAGAGGATCTGCGCACCTGGATGCAGCGGCTCAGCGCGCGGCCCCACCACCTGGGTTCGCGGGCCGACAAAGAGAACGCCCAGTTTATTGCATCCCTCCTGCGCTCCTGGGGCTACGATACGCAGATCGAGGAGTTTCAGGTCCTCTTCCCCACGCCCAGAACCCGGCTGGTAGAGCTGGTGCAGCCGGAGCGGTATCGCGCCCGGCTGGAGGAGCCGCCGCTCAAGGAGGACTCCACCTCCGGCCTCCGCAAGGAGCAGCTCCCGCCTTACAACGCCTACTCTGCTGATGGAGACGTGACGGCAGAGCTGGTGTATGTGAACTACGGGGTGCCCAAAGACTATGAGGCGCTGGCCGAGCGAGGCATCGACGTGAAGGGGAAGATCGTGCTGGCGCGATACGGCGGCTCCTGGCGGGGCATCAAGCCGAAGGTGGCGGCCGAGCACGGGGCGGTAGGCTGTCTCATCTACTCGGATCCGCGCGACGACGGCTACTTCCAGGGCGACGTCTACCCCAAGGGTGCGTACAGGAACGAGTGGGGCGAGCAGCGGGGGTCTGTGGCGGACATGCCTCTCTACTCCGGCGACCCACTTACGCCCGGCATCGGCGCGACGAAGGATGCCAGGCGGCTGCCCATCCATGACGCGCCCACACTCATGAAGATCCCCGTCCTGCCGCTCTCTTACGGGGATGCCCTCCCGCTGCTGAGGGCGCTCGGCGGGCCGGTGGCTCCGGAGGAGTGGCGCGGCGCGCTGCCGGTGACCTACCATATCGGTCCCGGGCCGGCGGTAGTGCACCTGAAAGCCGCGTTCGACTGGAAGCTAGTCCCCTGCTACGACGTCATCGCCCGGCTCCCCGGTGCGGAGCTTCCGGACGAGTGGGTGATCCGCGGCAACCACCAGGACGCCTGGGTCTTCGGCGCGGACGACCCCCTCAGCGGCGCCGTGACGGTGCTGGAGGAGGCGAAATCCGTCGGCGAGCTGGTCAAGACCGGCTGGCGGCCCCGCCGCACGATCCTCTACGCCCTGTGGGACGGCGAGGAGCCGGGGCTGCTGGGATCCACGGAGTGGGCGGAGACCCACGCCGAGGAGCTTGCTCGACACGCCGTGCTGTACGTGAACTCCGACAGCAACGGCCGCGGCTTCCTCCGCGCCGGCGGCAGCCATACGCTGGAGCGGCTGGTGGAGGAGGCGGCGCGCGACGTGCCCGACCCTGAGAAGGGCGTCTCCGTGCTCGAGCGCGCGAGAGCCGTGGCGCAGGTGCGCGGCACCGCGGAGGAGCGCAAGGAGGCGAGGAGCTACTCCGGGCTCCGGATCGGCGCGCTGGGCTCGGGATCGGACTATACGCCATTCCTCCAGCACCTGGGCATCGCCGCTATGGACATCCGGTACGGCGGTGAGAACGGCGGCGGCTCGTATCACTCAATCTACGACTCGTTTGACCATTACACCCGGTTCGGCGACCCGGGCTTCGCATACGGCGCCGCGCTGGCGCAGACCGGCGGACGGATTGTGCTGCGGTACGCGGACGCGGACGTGCTGCCGGTGGCCCCGGGCCGCTTTGCGGACACTATCGGACGGTACGTGGACGAGGTGCGGAAGCTGGCGGACGACATGCGCGAGGAGACCCGGGAGAAGAACCGGCAGATAGAGGCGCGGATGGCAGATCTTGCTGCCGACCCCACGCAGCCGTTCGTCTCGCCGAAGCCACAGGAGCCGGTGCCTCCCATCGACTTCACGCCGCTACAGAGGGCCACGACCCGGCTGAAGGCGAGCGCTCGCGCGTATGAGACCGCCGTGCCCGCTTCGCTGCCTGCGGAGCGGCGCGCGGCGCTGGACCAGACGCTGCTCAAGGTGGACCGGGCCATGCTGCTGCCCGACGGGCTCCCCCGCCGCCCCTGGTACCGGCACGCCATCTACGCGCCGGGCCTCTATACGGGGTACGGCGTAAAGACGCTGCCGGGGGTGCGCGAGGCCATCGAGGAGCGGCGCTGGGACGAGGCGCGAGCGCAGATAGACGTGCTGGCCGCCACTCTCAATCGGGTTGCGGATGCCATGGACGAAGCCGGCCGAGCAGCCGGCGCTCTGCTGCCGGCTGCTCGGTAACTACCAGCCGGTGCGGTAGTGGGCTTCGATGTACTGCTCGGCTTCCGGAACGCCCCGGGCGCGGAGGTGGCGCGGGTCGTACTCTATACGCTTGCCGGTGCGCAACGCCACGTTGCCGAGCAGGATGGTCTCCGTCATGGGCGCCGCGTACTCGAAGCTGCTGCCGGTTGTGCCCCGCCCCTTGCACGCCTCGATCCACTGCTTGTAGTGGCTCTCCGGCCTGGGCAGCGTCTCCGGCGGTCCCGTGAATCCGGCGAACCTGGACTCTGGAAGCAGTACGGGGTCCTTCCCATGCTCCAGCAGCATCTTCCCCTTGCTCCCCACCAGGATGGAGCCGTTGAAGTCCGGCGCAAGCTCGCGGCCCTCCAGCGCCTCCGCAGACGGCCGCTGGCCCCCATCGTACCAGATGAGGCGGACAGGTGGCTGGTCCCCACGCTGCGGGAAATCGTACGTGATGACGGACCAGACCGGCGGGCTCTCCGGCTTTACCGGCGCGCTCTTCGCCTCCACCGCGGTGGGATACTTCAGCCCCAACGACCAGAACGGCACGTCCATCAGATGGCACGCCATGTCCCCCAGCGCGCCCGTGCCGAAGTCCCACCAGCCACGCCAGACGAACGGCAGATAGGCTGGATTATAGGGCCTCTCCGGGGCAGGACCGAGCCAGAGGTCCCAGGCCAGGGTCGCGGGCACCGGGGGAGTATCCGTAGGGCGGTCCAGCCCCTGCGGCCACCATCCTTTGGGCCGGTCGGTAATGACGTGTACCTCCGTCACAGGGCCAATCGCTCCCGCCTGGATGAGCTCCACCGCGCGGATGTTGCCGGCGAAGGAGTGGCCCTGGTTGCCCATCTGCGTGACTACGCGGTGCTTGCGCGCCGTCTCGAGCATCTGGCGGGCCTCGGATACGGTGTGGGTGAGCGGCTTCTGTACGTAGACATGCCGGCCCTGGCTCATGGCCAGGAGCGCAGCGGAAGCGTGAATGTGGTCCGGGGTGGTGACGGTCACCGCGTCGATGTCCTTGCGCTCCAGCATCTTGCGGAAGTCCTGGTACTTCGGCACGTTCGGGAACTTCTTAAAAGTGCCGGCGGCGCGGGCCTCGTCCACGTCGCACAGGGCCACGATGTTCTCCCCGCTGACGTTGGCGATGTCCTCCTCGCCCTTGCCACCGCAACCGATGCAGGCGATATTGAGCTTCTCATTGGGCGAGCGAGGCTCGGCGGCGGCAACGCCGGGCCAGACGCCTCCGAGGGCGGCGAGCCCTGCCGAGAGGCTGGCCTGGCGGAGGAGATCGCGGCGGGTTAGCGGGTGAGCCATGGTTGTGGAGCTCCGATCAGTCGTGCCGGCCGCCGAGGAAGCCGGTAAAGATGGAGATGATGAAGGACCAGAGTGCAAGGTACCAGACGGTGCGCACCGTGCCCGGGGAGTCGAGCGCTCTGGTCGCCTCGTGTAGGACGCCCATGGGGCGCAGCGGCACGCGATTTCGGGCGCAGTCCCGGCAGCGAGTCCCCGCGGGGCCGTACACCGTGCAGCGAGGACAGATGGGCTTTTCACATCGGCCGCAGCGTACCCGGGTGACCACCTTCTTATGCCGGTCGCAGTAGTACGCCCCCTCCTCGCCCGGAACGGCGACCGGAGCCGCGACCTGTAAGGGCGCGCCGCACTCGCCGCAGAACTTGTTGCCGGCCGGGTTTTCGGCGCTGCATTTCGCGCAGTTCATATCCACTCCTTCGTATTTGTATCTCTCATTAGCGAATATGGTATGCCAAACTGCCATCCTTCATTCCTATATACCCCACTGCCAGGGCGGCCGCTAGGCGGAACATTCGCGGGGCGGGCGGCGTCTGAGGCACTTAGGGGTACGAGTGACATAGGAGGGACATCATGAAGCTTTCTTTCGCGCTTGGCGCTGCGCTGGCTGCGGCGCTCGCGCTGCCTGCCGCGGCACAGAACGGCGGCCAGACGGATAACTCCAGCCGGTTCATCAAGCCGACCAACCGCAGGAACCGCAACACCATGCCGCACCGGTTGGGCCAGACCACCACGCAGACCAATGCCCGGGGCGCGACGACCAACATCCGGACCGAGGGGTTGGAGAAGGATAATTCGGATATCGGCGCCTACAACCGGGTACAGCCGAGCCACGGCGTAGCGAAGGACAACGGGAGCATCCTGGGACCCGGCAACGGGAGCCACACGCCGCGACCGTTCACCATGAACCGCCGTCTGGGGCAGCCTGCCCACCTGATCACGGACACGCCCACGTCGTTACAGGGATACCGCGTCGCCGGCATCGTGCGGACCAACACCGTCAGGACGCACTCGCACCGGCGCGCTACGTCCCATCGGCGGACGCACAGAGCGCGGCACCATCGGAAGTAGGCACAGAGCCTCTGCACCGGGCTGAAACCCCGGTGCTATTAGAGGAGAACCCCTGGCGGGCTCCGGAGCCGGCTTCAGCCGGGTTCCCTTGCAATAGCGCGGGGGTTCGAGGCCGGCGCTGGGAGCGGTCAGATCTCTGTGGTTCAGACTATCTCGAGGCGGAGGCTAACTGCCGGATGGCGGGGGCGAGGCGGATGAGGTCGTAGACCTCCAGGTCGGCGCGCTCCTCCGTGCTCCTGGCATCGTAGTAGACATACAGCACGCCCCGGCGAAAGCGGATGGTGGACATCCCCAGCGCTTTCGCCGGGGCGACGTCGTTGTCGGGCCGGTCTCCCACCATGATGGCCTCCTGGGCCCGGCAGCCGGCCTGCTCCAGCGCCAGCCGGAAGATGGCCGGGTCCGGCTTAGAAACCCCCACCACCTCGTCTATCACCTTCACCTGGAAGTAACCGCCGATTCCGTAGTCGTCCAGCGCCTTCAGGATAGGCGGATGCTGATTGGCGATGATGCCCAGGCGGAACTCTCGGCTCAGACCCTCCAGCACGCCAGCGATGTTGTCGCGAAGCAGGCCGTATGGCCGGGGCTTGCGCATCTCCAGGTACTCCGCCCTGCCCTCGCTCAGCACCTTCTCCGCCTGGTCCGGGTCGCGGGCGTAGGACGCGGCCGCGTCCAGCGGCGCCGTGGCGGGCTTGTCTCGCGCGAGCTCACGGAGGCGCGCATAGTAGTCGTCCCAGCCGACGTCGATGCCGTTGCGGCGGAGCGCCAGGAGCAGAGAGTGGAAGTAGTACAGGTGCGGGACGTCTTCGTCAAAGAGCACGTCGCCGATGTCGAAGAAGACCCAGGATACGGGCATAGGGATGAGGGATGAAGGATGAATCTGGGAAGGGCCAGAGACTTGTTCACGCGGTTGGGGCCGCATCCTCCGCCTGAGCGAATGAGGGATCAATTGGGGAAGGGCCAGAGACGGAAAACCGGGAGAGGGCGTTCCTCCTTGTCAAGGTCTCAGCGCTTGTAGTTACGCCGGAGCCGCTCTAGTCCCGTGGGACCTCGGCGGAAGCTCGGCGTCAAATTCAGAGGTCGGCCCTCTCCCGGCTGCTTTCCGTTAAGGTGTCCGGCGGTTCCAAACCGTTGGCCCTCCTTCACGGATGCAGTTCCGGCGGCGCGATGGGAGTATCGGTTCGCCGCCGACTGATTGTGTGGTAAGTAAACCACTTTTCCCGGCGGGAGTCAACCCCCTTTTTTCACTGATTCGCGGGCGCAAAGAGGACGGCGGCAGGCGCAAGATGGGCGCCTGCCGCCGGTGCATGTCAGCCCATTCAGGGCGTGAAGCCGATGGGCTTCCGGTCCGTGAACGGGCCATAGTCGTCGTAGACGAAGGTGCCCGGGAAGTAGATATTCCAGAGGCTGATGCGTCCGTCCACGCTGGACCAGAGGACGTGCGGATCGTTGTCGTCATCCACCGCGAGAAGCGTGGGCCTCCAGCCGGGATACGGACCGTAATCGTCGTAGCTGAAGTAACCCGGCTGGTTGATGGTCCAGAGCGAGAGCATGCCATCCGACCTCACCCACATGACGCGCGGCTTGTTGTCCCCGCCCACGCTCATGCCCTGGGCCGTCCAGCCGGCGAACGGGCCGTAGTCCTGGTACGTGAACGTGGCCGGGGCGCTGATGGTCCAGAGAGAGATGCGGCCATCCAGGTTGTCCCACATCACGCGCACCTGATTGTCGGCGCCGGTCGCAATGGAGCGTGGCAGCCACCCCGGGTAGGGTCCGTAATCGTCGTAAGTGAATGTACCTGGAGCCGTGATGGTCCAGAGCGAGATTCGGCCGTCGGTGCGTAGCCACAGGACGTGCGGCCGTCCATCCGGCCCGACCGCGACCTGCGTGGCCTTCCATCCGGGGTACGGCCCGTAGTCGTCATGGGTGTAGGTACCATCACGATTGACGGTCCAGAGGGACATCCGGCCGTCCTGGTTGTCCCAGAGGATGCGCGTAAGCCCATCCCCGGGGCTGCTGGAAGCGGAGACCGCGGTCCATCCGGCGCTCGCCGGGTAGTCGACGGAGACTTCGCTGTGCGGATGCAGGATGGTCCACAGCGTCGCCCCACCGTCCGCGCGATTCCAGAGGATGTGCGGCAGCCGCGTCTGGTTGATGAACACCGAGACCACGGAGTCCGTCTCGCACCCGGTGGCTACATCCGGTTGCCCATCTCCGTTGAAATCGGCCACACAGAGCTTGCGCGCATTGAGCCCGCCATTGAAGACCATCGGTGCCAGAAGGATACCGTCCCCACGATTCCGGAGCACTGACATGGAAGTGGTGCCAGCATTCGCTACGACAATGTCGGGCCACCCATCGCCGTCCAGGTCTACTGCTGCCGCCGTCAATGGATACCCGTTTGCCAGATAGGTGTTGTTTGTCCCGAAGGTGCCGTCCCTCTTGCCCAGCAGGACCGAGACACTATTGTCCCAGTAGTTATTCCCGCCGATGTCGGGGATCCCGTCGCCGTTGAAATCGGCGATCATTGGAGTGACGCACAGATTGCCCGTGGCGTAGCCCGGTCCGACCGTGAATCCGCCCTTTCCGTCCCCATAATAGACCTTGAGCCCTCCACCGTTCGAGCATAGCAGATCCGTCTTGCCATCACCATTCAGGTCGCCGGCGGTAACGAACCCGTCAGCACCCGGATAGTATGTCGGTGCCGCAAAGGTCCCGTCTCCATTGTTGATCAAGATGGCAAGGTGCCCGCCTCCTGCAGCAGCCAGATCCGGCTTCCCATCCCCGTTCAGGTCCAGCGCTATTATCCCTCCAGGGTTCGCGCTGAGCGTGATCGTCTGTGGGGCCGCGAACCCGCGGCCGCCGAGATTTCGCACGATAAGAATGTGGTTTCCGTTGCCTGACTCGCTGCAAACAAGGTCCTTGCGCCCGCTGCCGCTGAGGTCCGCCGTGGCGCGCGGCGAGAACCCTGCTGCCCACGTCGCGATAACCTGAGCGTCCTCAAACGTGCCATTGCCCTTTCCATAGAGCACAGCCATCTGAGTACCGCCGCCGACTATGATATCTGTCTTGTCGTCTCCGTCTATGTCTGCCGCGATGAGGTCCCCGGCGGAGGGAACGGGGTAATTCACCGCCTTGGCAAAGGTGATAGTGTCGGCCGCCCGACAAGGAGGGCCCCCAGCCACAACGAACCCCAGTGTAATCAGGGCATGCACTACAAATGCACGGCCGCCGCGCCCGTGAGTATGGGGATGATCTCGGTGTGCCATGCCGTTGCCCTTCTATTCGTAACAGTTAAGTAGGTGCCCGTTAGCGGTTCTTTCGCCACCGTTGAGATTCTCCCTCCGGAGCGGCGCCCTCAGCCCCCTCTCTCACGCTGCGGGAGAGGGGGGCCGGTGCGTCATGGTGCGTGGGCGAGAGCGAGTCTGCGGCGCCGGACGTGGGGCCGTAGACGCGGTGGGCGTGGTACTTCAGCCGATTGGCGACGATGCCAATGTCCTGGTCTAGCTGGTCGGCGAGAAAGCACCAGTCGGCCCACCTCTCCCGGCTCAAGCGGAGGAGGCAGGGTTTATCGGCGGTTCCGATGAGCTCCACGGCCAGCTTGTCCTTGACTTGCTGAGGGACCTGCGCGAGCAGAGTCTTGATGAGATGGAGGCGCTCGTCGGCAGAGTAGTTGGAGCGAATCCAGGCGGCGAGAGCCGGAGTCGTAAGTCGTGAGTCGTGAGTCGTGAGACCGGATTCCGGAGAGGGGGGAGTGAGACATTGTCTCAAATTGGCGGGCAGATCGCGAAGGTCCGGCGCATGAGTGGGTGCGGACGGACCGTCGACCGCCGTCGGACCAAGGTCCGCGGCTGTATGACCTTCGGCCAAGTGTCGGCCTCCGCCGACACGGGATTCGGAGGGAGTGAGACATTGTCTCAAATTCGGCGCGGTTGCGCAGGGGCTGAAGCCCCGCGCTGCCCGGGGCCCGGCCCCCTGCGCTTGGCGCATTCCCCCGCGTTCCGCCGAGCGTCCGCCTGCGCGGACGCGGGAATCGGAAGCGGAGCGGGAGGAGAGGCGGCGGAGGCGAGACATCTCTTTGAGCTGCTGCTGCCAGTCTTCTTCTTCCAGGGCACCGCTGAGGACGCGCTTCAGGAAGGGGAAGCGGACGTCTTCGGGCTCGGGGGCGAGCTGGCGGTAGAGGTTCCAG
>CAYNFH010000049.1:0-30127 GCA_964396385.1 uncultured Chthonomonadaceae bacterium
CCGGACACCCATGGCGGGTTCGACGCGGATCCGGTCCGCCACCAGACACACGCGACGATCATCCAGCAGCTCGATGGCCTCACTGGATTCACACACGGCTCCAACGGTGCGCCCGGGTATCAGAACTGGCCCAGCGCCGAGAGTATTATTCACCAGCAGATGCATATCACCGCCATGCGGCGGGCCTATGACGGCGGACTGCGGCTGATGATAGCCTCTGTCGCCGACAACCAGATGCTCTCCGACCTCTGGAGCAAGATCGGTTTCAACCTTTTCGGCAACGACGTACCGAAGGTAGACCCCAACTTCGATTACGAGTCCGCCAAGCGGCAGATAGGCTTCATCCGGAACCTGGCGGCGGCAAACAGCTCCTGGATGGAGGTCGTGGAGAGCGCCGCACAGGCGCGGCAGGCCATCGCCGCCAACAAGCTGGCGATCATCCTCAGCCTGGAAATGGACTCACTCACTTCCGGTCAGATGCTGAACCTGGTGCAGCACTACGGTGTCCGCCATATCATCCCCATCCACCTGGTCAATAACTCGTTTGGCGGCACGGCCGTATATGTCGACCTCTTCAACGCAAGCAATAAGTACCTGAACGGCTCCTTCTACCGCATTACTCCGGACACGGACCTGACCTTCCGCTTGAGTCGCCCCTCCGTCCTCGCCAAGGGGCCGGTGGGCGCGATAATCCCTCAGCCCGTGAGCGATGCCGAATTCAACGCCCTGGGCTATAACACCGGTCCGGGCGGACAGCGCAACGTATTGGGTCTGAACCAGAGCGAGCTGCTCAAGCTGATGAAGGCCGGCGTCCTGCTGGACGTGGCGCATATGTCCCAGAACTCCACGGAGCAGGCGCTGAGGCTGGCGGAGCAGCATGGCTATCCGCTAATGGACTCTCATACCGGGCTCCGGCAGCCGGGAGAAAAGGGCTTCAGCGAGCGGGACCTGATGCGTAGCCATGCCGAGCGCCTCGCCAGGCTAGGAGGTGTGATCGGGCTGGGAACCGAAGGTGGGGCCAAGGAGCGCCAGATGCTGGACGAGAAGGGCTCTCCACTGGTCTACTTCAAAGGGGGAAACGTTCAGGACTGGACGCGGCCCCTCCCGGCGGTATCCGGCCCGGACGGCACGCGCCTGCTCTACACGATGCGAGCGACCTTCACCACCGACGACGACAATCTGGACGGCGGTGGCAACAATGCCGACGTGCTCATCGGCCTGCGCAACGGGCAGAAGCTGGCGTTTCGGAACATCAATAAGGGGCAGGAGTGGGCCAACGGCACAGTTCATGAAGTGGACTTCCCGTTACCTCGTGGAACGCGCCGCAACGAGGTCGCGACCTTCACCGTGGAGACCAACATGCAGGGCGGTCTCTTTGGGAAGAACTGGAAGGTGAAGGAGATCCAGGTCGTGGGAAGGGACATCGAGCAGGACACGGTGGGCCAATTCGTGTCGGACTATAGGGACGCCCTGGGGGTCATGAAGGGTTCAGGCGGCATCGGGCTGGGGACGGACATGAACGGCTTCGCACCGCAGATCCCCTTCGCGGCTGAAGACGCATCCTATCCCATCACCGTGGCAGAGCACGTAGGAACACCGCCACAGGGTTACCATCCCCCGTCGCTGGCCAGGTGCCAGCTAGGCTCCCGCACGTACGACTTCCAGCATGATGGCCTGGCGCACTACGGGATGCTTCCGGATTTCATCGCGACCATGGAGCGCGTGCCCAACTCCCAGCAGACGCTCCAGACGCTCTTCCGCTCCGCCAATGACGTGGTCGTGATGTGGGAGAAGACCGAGGCGGCTGCCAGGAAGCTATAGGCTATAGGGAACAGGTTACAGGGGCCGGACTCTTGGCGCGCTTCGCTCGACTAGTCCGACTCCGCACCCTGTCCCCTGTAACCTGTCACCCTTCTTCCGGGACCTTCAACCTGACTTCCGCAAAGAAGATCGGCCGGTAGTATATTGCAACCATAGGCGCATGCTGCCGGGTCTCGGCCCAGTGGAGGGGACAGAGATACGCGTACGCGTCGTCGGCCATGGGCGGGTAGTAGGCCCAACGCGCGTCGCACATGCAGCCCGGCACGGAACAAGGGGTAATCTGCACAGGCCCACCTGAACGTCTGGAGTGGCGCGGGTGCCGGATGCCGTCGGGGGTACGGCCCACGCCCGTGCAAGTCTAGTCTTCCTTTGCCCGCCTGTCAATGTCGACATCCGGCGGTTGACGGATGACAGTGGACGGTCATATACTATGCGAATTGCCAAGGACGTTACGCAGCTCATCGGCAACACCCCGCTGGTCCAGCTCAACCACGTCACGGAGGGCATCCCCGCCACTATCACGGCCAAGCTGGAGTACTTCAATCCCCTCTCCAGCGTGAAGGACCGGATTGGCGTTGCGATGGTGGATGCGGCGGAGCGAGAGGGGCGGATCGAGCCGGACACCATCATTCTGGAGCCTACCAGCGGCAACACCGGAATCGCCCTCGCCTTCGTCTGCGCCGCCCGAAGGTACCGCTGCGCCATCGTGATGCCGGACACTATGTCGCGGGAGCGGCGTGGCATCCTCAAGGCGCTGGGCGCGGAGCTCATCGTCACGCCCGCGGTAGAGGGGTTCGAGGGAACCATGCGGGTGGCGCTGGAGATGGCGGAGAGCGATCCCCGCTACCTTATCCTCCAGCAGTTCGAGAACCCCGCCAACCCGGAGATCCACCGCCGGACTACGGCCGAGGAGATCTGGAATGACACAGACGGTCAGGTGGACGTGCTGGTGGCGGGCGTGGGCACCGGCGGCACCATCACCGGCGTGGGTGAGGTGATCAAGGCGCGCAAGCCGGGCTTCCAGTGCATCGCCGTGGAGCCGGCTACCTCGCCCATGCTCTCCGAAGGTCGGTGCGGCCCGACGCAGATCCAGGGCCTGGGCGCGCCCTTCGTGCCTCCAGTGCTCAATCGTGACGTGATCGATGAGATCATCACCGTAGAGAACGAGGAGGCGCTAGAGATGGCGCGGCGGCTGGCGCGCGAGGAGGGCGTGTTTGCCGGAATCTCCAGCGGGGCGGCGGTGCATGCCGCCCTGGAGATAGCGCGCAGGCCGGAGAGCGCCGGCAAGCTCTTCGTGGTGATCATCCCCTCCACGGGCGAGCGGTACCTCAGCACGCCGGCCTATGCGTTCCTTTGATGAAGTAAATGGGTGTACCTTCCCCAGACCCCCCCAAGCATTGAGGGCCGGGGGCCTCAGGGCGTACACCCATTTATTCATTTACTCATTTACTCCGCTACTACTTGCCGCCCTGCACGTTCACCTTGACGGTCTTTGATCGGGCGCGCTCCGACTTCGGGATCTGGAGCTCCAGAACGCCGTTGCGGAAGGTTGCCGTGATCTGGTTCGGATCGATCTCCGAGGGCAGCGTGTAGGTGGCGTTGAACCGCGCGGTCCCCGTGACGCGTCCGGCGCCGTGGCGGGTCGCCTTCTCATTCTGGAAGAGCGGCTGCCGCTCACCGCTGATAGTGAGCGTGTCGTTGGTCGCCTCCACGTTGATCTGGTCCCGGGTGTAGCCCGGGAGCGAAGCGTGGACAAACACCTTGTCCTCGGTCTCGTGGATGTCGATGTCCGGCTCCATCGCGCTCAGCTCGCTCGGGATCATCTGCGAGAGGGGCGTGTAGCCGAACGCGCGGGTGAACAGGTCATCCATCTGACTGCGGAGCGATGCGAACTCGTCCCAGGGAGTCCAGCGCGTCATGCCCGCATCTTTGCGGCGGGCCAAAGCCGTGTTCTGAGGGTTGTTCTGAGCCATTGTTCCAAACCTCCTGACTGAATAGGTGGTCGTTGGATCAGTACCCACAGGTACTTCCTGTAGAATTACGGCACAGCCCCTAAGCCAAGGTTCCCGCCACTTTAGATTGCGGTGACTCGACACCGCTTTCTCTGTAGCTCTCCCCAGAACGGAACACAGAGCGCTGTAGGGGCCGGGCGGCCGCTCCTCCGGATGCGCCTTCAAGTACTGCTCGATCTGCGCCTTCTGCGCGGGCGTCAGCACGGCCTGAGCCTGCTGTCGGGCAGCCATCATCGCCCCGAAGCCGCCAGGGCCGCCGAAAATCCCGGGGGGCCCTCCTGGTCCACCTGGTCCGCCCATACGGGGACCACGCGGGCCACCCATCGGGGGACCACCCATCCGAGGGCCTCCTGGACCGCCCGGCCCGCCCGGTCCGGGCATGCTCTGCGCAAGCTGCTGGAGTTTGGCGTGCTGCGCGGCCGTCAGGTGGATGCGGCCGTACAATCCGACGGGGATTCCGGCCAGCCGGTAGATGCGCAGCTCGCCGCGCGCGGCCTGCAGCTTCGCCTTCTGCGGCGGCGTGAGCAGCGCCTCGATCTGCTGGTTGGCCTTCTGGTTGGCGTCCCGCATCTGCTGGAACATGGCGGGATTAGGCGGCGCGCCGGGCTGAGGGCGCATGCCGGCGAACTGCTTCCGGAAAGCCTCGTGGATCTGCGTGATCTTCGCGCGCTGAGCCGGGTTCAGGTGCGCCATCGCGTCGAGCGCCTGGACCGGGATCATGGCGAGAGACATCCCCCGGCCGCCCCGGCCCCCACCGGGACCCCTGCCGAACCCGCCGGGCGGACCGCCGGGGGGTCCCTGGCTGAGGGCTGGAGACGCGAAGAGCAAGCATCCGCCCAGGCAGGCGGCGGCTGCCGCGCCCATTCGCAGGCGGTTCATAGATAATCGCATGGTCGTTAGACCTCCTCTAAAGGAATTCGACGCCTGTGTCGTCTTCCTCGCAACACGCGTCTGCAGGCTGGGCATGCAGGGACAACCCCCATTGTCCGCGAATCCGGGCCATACCAACTATCGACTTCCGTAACCCGGCCAGGGGTGGGCGGAGATAACTCTCTATCCTCATGGAAAATACCGCAATCGAGCAGTTCCTGGATACGCACCAGGCCCAGCGAGTGCAGGTGGGCGGGCTGGACCTGGACGGCGTGCTGCGCGGCAAGAGCATCTCCCGGGAGAAGTTCCTCTCCGCGGCGGAGGACGGTTTCGGCTTCTGCGACGTGATCTTCGGCTGGGACTGCGCCGACGAGCTGTACGACCAGGGCCGCTTCACCGGCTGGCACACCGGCTTTCCGGACCTGTTTGCGCGGCTCGATACGGACACGCTGCGTCCCCTGCCCTGGCAGCGGGGCGACGCGCTCTGCCTGGCGGACTTCTACCTGAACGATGGTACGCCGCTGCCGTTCTGTCCGCGCGGCGTGCTGAAACGAGTCGTTGAGCGAGCGGTGAGCCTCGGCTATACGCCGCGCGTGGCGGTGGAGTATGAGTTCGTACTATTCGCGGAGTCGGTGGATTCCGCGGAGGCCCGGCGGTTTCGGGACCTGGCAACGGAATCGCCGGGCAACTTCTGCTACAGCCTCCTCCGCTCCGGCGCTCGCGCCGACTTCGTGCACGACATCCTGTGCGCGCTGGAGAGGCTCGAGGTGCCGGTGGAGGGGCTGCACACAGAATCCGGTCCCGGGATGTTCGAGGCCGCCATCCAGTATAGCGGCGCCGTGGAAGCCGCGGACCGTGCCGCCCTCTTCAAGTTGGCCGTGAAACAGGTGGCTCGCCAGCATGGGATGCTGGCCAGCTTCATGGCGAAGTGGGACCCGCGCTACCAGGGGTGCGGAGGGCACATCCACCAGAGTCTGCTGGATGCCGGCGGCCACAACACCTTTGCCTCCTCGAGAGATCGGACGGAGCCATCCGAGACGGCGCGCCGCTTTCTGGCTGGCCAGCAGCGCTGCCTGCCGGAGTGGCTCGCCATGCTCTGCCCCACCATCAACTCCTACAAGCGGCTGGTGCCGGGCCTCTTCGCGCCCACCACGGCCACCTGGGGGCGGGAGAACCGCACCGGTGCATTGCGGTTCATCCCCGCCACCTCGCCCAGGGCGAGCCGCGTGGAGACCCGCGTGGTGGGGGCCGACGCCTGCCCGCACCTGGCCATCGCCGCCTCGCTCGCGGCGGGGCTTTACGGCATCGAGCACGAGCTGGAGCCCACCGCGCCCACCACGTCCAACGCCTACGACGATACCGGCGCGGATCCCCTCTCCCGAACGCTGGAGGAAGCTACGGAGCGCTTCAAGGCCAGCGAAACGGCGCGGCAGGTGTTTGGAGATGAGCTGGTGGACCACTACGCCATGACCCGCGAGTGGGAGTGCCGCCAGTTCCAGAAGGCAGTTACGGACTGGGAGTTGCGGAGATATCTGGAAATCATATGATTAGCAGATTTGCATTTCCAACGAACATCGTCTTCGGGCCCGGCGCGGTGCGCGAGGTGGGCGGGCTGGCCCTGGGACTGGGCGCGCGCAAGCCGCTCATCGTCACCGATCCCGGTGTGGCAAAGGCCGGACTGGTCGCGCCCGTTCAGGCATCGCTCGGGGACGTCGGGCTGTCGTGCGCCGTCTTTCAGGGCGTGGATCCCAACCCCACGGAGGCAAACGTGGAGGCCGGACTCGAGGTGTTTCGCCGGGAGGGGTGTGACCTCATTGTAGCGGTTGGCGGCGGCAGCGCGCTGGATACCGGCAAGGCGATCCGGCTGCGCGCCACCCACGACGGCCCCTTCGAGCAGTACGACGACAACATCGGCGGCGATAAGCTGATCCGCAACGACATGCCGCCTATGATCGCCGTCGCCACCACGGCCGGCACGGGCAGCGACGTGGGCCGCAGCGCCGTGATCACTTGCCGCGCCACGGACCGCAAGACGGTCTTCTTCAGCCCGTTCCTCATGCCCAACTACGCCGTGGCGGACCCGGAGCTCACCGTCGTGATGCCGCCGCGGATCACCGCCGCTACCGGCATGGACGCGCTCACCCACTGCGTGGAGGCGTATCTGGCCAGGCCGTACCACCCGATGGCGGACGCCATCGCGCTGGGCGGCATCCGGCTCTGCAACAAGAGCCTGCGGCGTGCCGTGGAGAAGGGCACGGACCTGGAGGCGCGCGGGGACATGATGATGGCAGCCATGATGGGCGCAACAGCGTTCCAGAAGGGTCTGGGGGTGGTCCACTCGCTGGCGCACCCGCTCTCCACCATCGCCGGGATGCACCATGGCACCGCCAATGCGGTGCTGCTGCCGCCCGTTCTGGAGTTCAACGCCCCCGCCGTCCCGGACCGTCTGGCCGACATCGCGGGGGTGCTGGACCTGCCCCGCACTCCGCAGGCGCTGGTCCAATGGGTGAGAGAGCTGAATCAGGCACTGGGAATCCTACCGCGCCTGAGCGAGTACGGAGTGACGGCGGAGATGATCCCGGGCTTGGTGGAAAAGGCCCTCCAGGACGGCTGCCACGTAAACAATCCCCGCCCCGCGAGCCCCGACGATATGCGGCGGTTGTATGAGGAGGCGATGTGACGCGCCTTGCCCCTCCACACTCCGCCGGGCCAAAACCCCGGTCCTGTTGAAAGTGAACCCGGCTTGCGCCGACTCAACAGCCCGAAGGGGTTTCCCTCCAATAGCCCGGCGGCTTTAGCCCCGGGCGAAAGCGGTCATCTCCCCCTCCGCTCCACCCGCTCCACCTCCTCCGGGTCGTCCATGGCGATAGAAGGTCGCAGCGCTGCCCGCTTGTAGTCCGGGTCGGCGGGGTCCTTCGCCTTCTCCGGGTCGAAGATGCGGGCGTCCACCTGGGTGTGCGTGTACGGCGTGAAGTCCGGCGTGGTAGTGAAGCAGTCCGAGAAGTCGTTGGCCACCGCGTCGAACATGTTGAGCGGCGGCAAACCCAGAAGCTCGTACAGCGTGCGGTGCATGCTCACGATGGTGGTGTGCCGGTGGGACACGTATCCTCGTTTGGCCCACGGGCTGATCACGAGCAGCACGCTGCGTTGCGCGTCTACGTGGTCCGGCTCCCCGCCCGCGTCGTCCTGGGTCACGAAGATGGCCATGTTCTTCCAGTAGGGCGTGTGCGATAAGAAATCCACAATCCGGCCCAGCGCCAGGTCGTTGTCCGCCATCCAGGACGCCAGATAGGGGTAGCCGCGGTTGGGCTGCGGCTCCGTGCCGTGGTCGTTGCAGATGGCGATGTTGATGAACCGCGGCACGGACCGCTTGCCGTCCAGGAAGAGCTGCGTGAAGTCCTTGATGAACCAGTCCGCGCGGTACTGGTCCGGGATGTTCATGTTGAAGATGGGGAACTCGCGGCAGGTGTTGTCATACAGCACCCTCGACATAGGGATGTTCACCACCTCTCGCGCCCCGGTCTTCGCCTCGCCGGCGTCCTCCAGCACGCCGGCGAACTCGAACCCCTCCCCGTAGTTGCGGAATGGCAGGCCGTGGCGGGCCAGGTGCTCCCACATGGACCCGGCCTCCGGATAGTCCTCCGGCGCGATGGAACCGTTGGAGCCGAAAGAGGCCCGCCGGCCGGGCGCGGTACTGTCCAGCTTGAAGTCCCAGCCCAGCGTGTAGGTCATCTGGCAGAAGTTGTTGGGCTGCACCCCCACCAGCCAGCGGTGGCCTACCCCGCTCGCCTCCGGCTCCATGTAGAAGTTGTCGCTCACCGTGAACCGGCGTGCCAGGGCATTGTGATTCGACATCACCACCGTGTCCTCGATGGTCGGCTGGCCGTTCTGGCGGATCGTCTGGTGCAGTCCCCACCGGAGCAGGCGCGGGTCGTCGTTCGCGCCCGGGACGTGGTCGAAGATCGTATCGTACGTGTGGTTCTCCTTGGTTATGAAGACCACGTACTTGATCTCCGCGGACGTCTGGCCCGGCGTGGTCGGCACCAGCGGCGAGGAGAGGGCCGCCCGGTCCGTGGAGCGATCCACCATGCCGTTGTTCTCCAGCACCGTCTGGGTGTAGCGGGCCAGCTCCGGCTCTCCGGGAACGGGGATGACGTGGAAGGAGCCTTGCATCCCCAGGTAGGGGCTGTCCGGCGGATGGCTGCTGCCCTTGGGACCGCTGCCGAATCCCCGGAAGGAGATGGCGAGGACCCGCCTGCCGTCCCGGCTCAGCGCCACCCGGTACGGATACCACGCGGTTGGGATGTGGCCAAGGACCCTGCCGCTCCGGGCGTCCAGCACCCCGATGGCGTTGATGCCGGACTCCGCCACGTAGAGCCGCTTGCCGTCCGTCTCCATGCCGCTCGGCCCCACCCCGCGCAGGTGGGCCACCAGGGGGGAGGGCACGATCCGCGTGCGGAAGCGGCGCTGGCCGGTGGTGAGGTCGATGGCCTCCACGATGTCGTTGTTGCCGTTGGAGACGTAGAGGATTCCGCCGCGCGCCACCAGGTAGTTGGGCGCGCTGCCGCCCACCGTCTTCATCCCCTCCGCGGGAGCGCCGACCAGCAGGCCCGTCTTGACGCGGCTGATCACCGTTGGATGCGCGGGGTCGGAGACGTCCACCCCCCAGACGGAGAAAGACTCCGGCGCGTTGGGATCTCCCAGGCCCGGCACGTGGCGGTCCTCCGCGTCCCCTCCCTGCTCGGCCTCCCGGCTGGGAAACCCGAATGCGGGGAAGGTGAGCCCTCGCGGATCCGCCTTGGAGCCGGCCGCCGGCTTCGGGATGGGACTGTACGCGAACATGCCGATGTTCGCGACGTACACGCGGCTGCCGTCCACCGCCAGCGAGTACGGGTATCGCCCCACGTCCACGGAGCCCACGGCCTTGCGTGCCGATGTATCGACTACCGCCACGCGGAAGTTGGTCACGTCCGCGCAGTACAGGTACTTCCCGTCCGCGCTCAGCTTCAGGTCCATGGCGAAGCTATCGGCGTAGCTCCGGCCATCCACAGGGGTGTTGAGCGAGATCTCGGCTGTCTTGGCGTGTGACGCGACGTCGGAGACATAGACCGCTCCGCTCTCGCCGCTGCTCCAGTAGAGGGTCTGACCGTCCGGAGAGAACACGGCCGCGCCCGCGTTCTTGCGGCGGCGCTGATCGGAATCCGGCAGAAGCTGGATCACGGTTGGACGCTTCGTGTCCCAGTCCGTGATGAGCTGCCCCACCCCGTCGCTCGCCACAAACACCGTGCGGCCGTCCGGGCTGAGCGCCAGGCCGTGCGGCCAGCGCGCCACCGGAATGTGCGTGCCGGCCGGCGTGAGGAACCGTCCGCTGGAGAGGATGGTCTGCCCGTTCGGGTCGTGGAGGGCGTACTCGTTCACCGCCGGAGCGTGGAGGTACGGCGCCCCTTGCTCTACGGCAGGTTGCGCTCGGAGATACGGTGCGGTAGGGGCCGGGTGCCATCCCGGCCCGCTACCCCCAAGCACAGGAAGCGCAAGAAAGCAAGTGGCCAAAGCGGCGCTGCTCAGGAGGATTGGGCGCGAAGACATGGGAAACACCTCTCGAGATGGGACATCGACGAAGGCTGAATGCGGCTATCACGAGTTTCGCCGTCGCGATGACGGTACTCCTCTGCGGGTGTGGGGCACGGCGGGAGCGTGTGCCCGCCCATAGGAACTCCCATCCTCCCGCAGTCGCCGTGAGATTCGTAGATGTAACAGATTCCGCGGGAATCCGGTTCGTGGCGACCAACTCGCGCACGCCCTCCAGATACCTCATCGAGACGATGGGCTCCGGTTGCGCGTAGAAGCAGGTGGACGTGCCTGTTGCAGGGGCCTCATGGTGCGAGGAGCCTACTTGCGGACGGTGGGAGGTTGGGCTTGAGGGGCGGAAGGGACGGCGCCAACGCCCTTGGAAGCCACCGGGCAGACTCCCGGCGTGGCCGAGACGGCCAGGCTGGTACCGTCCGGATCGAGGAGTCCACCCGGCAACCGCGCGCCCTCGCGCCCCTCCTTGTCCAGCATCACCTTCATAGAGTGCGCGTCCGAGTGGCAGGAGACGCAGTAGTTAGCCGGCAGATGACGGCGCGCGGTCGTGCGTGCCTCCGCGCGTAATCCCGAGTAGTACGCGCCCCACTCAATAAGGCCGGCGCACGCCAGCGCCCCGAGAAGAACAAAAGCCGCAAGCTGCGGCGGTATGGTTCTATTCATCCGCCCTTCAGTCTCCCCGCTTGTCCTTGCGTTGAGCCTGCATCTGCGTAGTCTCCTTCGGACGGTCCGGACCGGAGTGACAGCCGGTGATGCCGGTCACGTAGAGACATACGGCTGCCAGCAGAATGGATCTGAACAGAAGCTGCTTGCTGCACACAGGCATTCGGAGTTCCTCAACCACGTGGCGCGTTTCCCATTCCGGGGCATGTGCCCCGGAATGGGAACCCCAGTCGCCACAGATTACGCGCCTAATCCGGGAAGAGGCAGTTGCTGTTCGGTTGGCTGGAGGACGTACATGCAGCAAACGTCTTGGCGACGTACGCCGCCGCCTGCCCGCAGGTAACGGAACCGTCCGAGGGGACCGGCATGCCGTCTGGGCTCCAGGGGCTCTGCGTGAGCGGATAGTTCGGATCCGCGCAGTAAGCCGTCTGCGCCAGCGTAAGGTCCCGAACCATCAGCATTCGACCGCCGAACGCGCCGGCCATGTAGCCGGAGCGGACCTTCACGCTCTTGGCATGGCCATCCACAAAGGCGTAATTGAACTGCCCGCTGGTGTGGCGGAGCTGCGCGTTCGAATTGCCGGTGTAGGTGCAGGCCGCGAACCCGATACCCAGCGTCTGGCGAGGCGTGTCGTAACTGTCGCCGAACGCAAAGGTGGCAGCGGGGAACTGGATCGCCGCCAGTGCGACACCCTGGATCATGCTATGGCCGGGCCGCTGCGGATCCTGGATCTGCGGACCGAGCAGGCCGCCACCCCGCCATCCGATGGGGCCCCAGTTATAGCCGTAGCCGGAGTAGCGGCTCAGGGTCAGACAGGGACCGCCATTCGGACACTCGGTGTCGTTGCCTTCGTTCCGGTCCGGGCAGTAGTAGAGGTCCAGGTTCTTGGTATACGGATATACCTGGGTCCACCAGTCCGTACCGTAGCCAAGCTTGGGCGTAGTTTCGTCCCAGTCCTGCACGTACATGGCGAAGGCCAGCCCGGACTGCTTGGTGTTGCTGAGGCAGGAGATGGCGCGGGCCTTCTCCCGCGCCTGGGCGAAGACCGGGAAGAGGATAGCTGCGAGAATCGCAATAATGGCGATGACCACGAGCAGCTCGATCAGGGTGAACGCTTTACGCTTCAAGGTTTCTCTCCTTCAATAGAGGCGGTTCCGATTGCCAACCACGGAAGAAAGCGTACTGACCTGTGGTTAAGTCGGGGTAAGAGTGGCGTTAAATCCTGGTTAAGCGCGTAACCCGCGCGAACGATTTAGGCCGTGCAATGGGGCCGGTTTGGAGATGTCGCCCTCGCTCCTCCATCTGCTGGGTGAATAGGCGGCGCCGGGGGAATCTGGCGCATGTCCCGAAACGCCGGGATGTGCCACTAAATCGCTGGCACAATAGGTTGTCAAGCGGTATTTTCTTGCTGGACCGGGAACCGGGGCTGGTTGGCGCCGGATTCCGCCCCCGGCGAACACATCGGTTCCCGGTCCATAATGGATAGACGAGCAACGAAGGGAGCCATTACGATGCGCTTGAGGCTGGAGTACGGCCGGAGCGGCCTGGAAGCGGAGCTGCCGGACGACAACCTGGTGGGGGTCCTCACCCTGAACCCTGCCCCGCCAGTACCGGACCCTCGCGCGGCGGTGGAGGAGGCGCTGGCCCATCCCATCGGAGCGCTGCCGCTGGAGGAGCTGGCGCGTAGGCGCAGGGACGCCTGCATCGTGGTGTGTGACGTCACCCGGCCGGTCCCAAACTCGGTGCTGCTCCCGCCGATGCTGGAGAGCCTGGAGCGAGCCGGCATACCGCGGGAGCGCATTACCATCCTGGTCGCCACAGGCACCCACCGGCCCAACGAAGGCGCGGAACTGGAGGCGATGCTGGGCTCCGAGGTAGCGAGCTCGTACCGGGTGGTGAACCACGTCTGCACGGATCGCGCCTCTCACGTTGATCTTGGTATCAGTTGTCAGATCACAGACGACTCCGGAATCCGTGGTCTGTCGTCTGTCGTCCGTGGTCTCCGCGCGATCCGTGGTCCGCAGACCGGATCCGGCCCTGAATACCTGAACACCCGAACACCTGAACACCCTCCCGATTCCGGCCCATCAACCATCAACCATCAACCATCAACCCCTTCCGTCGGCCTCCCCGTCCTCCTGGACCGCACCTACTGCGACGCGGATCTCAAGCTCACCGTGGGGCTCATCGAGCCGCACTTCATGGCCGGCTACTCCGGCGGGCGCAAGCTCATTATGCCCGGGCTCGCGGCACTGGAGACGGTTCAGGCGTGGCACAGCCCTCGCTTCCTGGAGCATCCCAACGCCTCTATGGGCGTCGTGGATGGCAATCCGGTGCATGAGGAGGCGCTCCGCATCGCGCGGATGGTCCCCCCGGACCTGATCCTGGACGTCACCCTGGACGAGCGCAACCGCATCACCGGTGTCTTTGCGGGCGAGATGGAGGCCGCCTGGCGGACCGGCGTAGCGGCGGCCGAGCGCGCCGCCCACGCTCCCGTCCCGGAGCCGGTGGACGTGGTGGTCACCACCTGCGCGGGCTACCCGTTGGACGCCACGTTCTACCAGGCGGTAAAGGGCATGGTGGGCGCCCTCCCTATCCTCAGGCCCGGTGGGAGCATCATCATCGCGGCCTCCTGCTCGGAAGGCATAGGCGGGCAGGACTTCACCCGCACCCTGCTGGAGACGGAGGACCTGTGCCGGTTCAGGGAAGATATCCAGCGGTCGGATTGGCGGTTCATCCCGGATCAGTGGGAGGTGGAGGAGCTGGCAAAGGCGGTGTCCCGGGCGGACGTGTACTGCGTCTGCGACGGGATCGCGCCGGAGACCCTGGCCCGCTGTTTCGTCACGCCAGTGGAAACCGTGGAACAGGGCGTTCACGCGGCCCTCGCCAAACTCGGCGCGCACGCCACTATTGCCGCCATTCCGAAAGGCCCCTATGTGATTCCGTACGTGGAACCGGGCCTCTGATACCTGAACACCTGAACACCTGAACACCTGACCACCTGAACACCCGAATCCGGGACCTTCAACCTTCAACCCTACACCCTACACCCTGCACTGAAGGACTAAAGGGTCACGCTGCATAAAGTCACACTGCCGCTGTATTTCCGGAGCAAGCGACCATGGAGTCCCCCGGCTCGGATGTTACGTTCCTCTTTACGGATATCGAGGGCAGCACCACGCTGTGGGACCACTATCCGGCGCGGATGCGTGAGGCCCTCGCCCGCCACGACGCCCTCCTCAGAAGCGCCATAGAGAGCAACGGCGGCCGCGTCTTCAAGACCATGGGAGACGCGTTTTGCGCCGGATTCGCCACCCCGTCGGAAGCCGTTCAAGCGTCCATTGCGGCCCAGCGCGCACTCGAGCAGGTCAAGTGGCCTGCAGAGTGCCAGATCCGCGTGCGGATGGCCATCCATACCGGTCCCGCGTTCCTGCGGGACCGCGACTACTACGGGCCGACCCTCAACCGGGTGGCGAGGCTCCTCTCGGCCGCTCATGGCGGCCAGGTTCTGGTCTCCGACGCCTGCGCGGAGCTTCTCCACCAGTCTCTGCCTTCCGGTGTCCATCTCCTCGATCTGGCCCGCCACCACCTTAAAGACCTTCAGGAGCCGGAGCGCATCTGGCAGATCGTAGCCGACGGCCTCCGCATAGAGTTCCCTCCTCTTCGGTCGCTCCATGAGCTTCCGAACAACCTGCCCGCCACGCTGACTAGCTTCGTGGGCCGGGAGAGGGAGATCGCCCAGGTCAAGTCGCTGCTCGCTTCTACGCGGCTTCTTACGCTTACAGGTCCTGGCGGCACGGGCAAGACGCGATTGGCGGTCCAGGTTGCGGAAGACCTGCTGGAGGAGTACCAGGACGGCGTCTGGCTGGTGGAGCTGGCGTCGCTGACTCACGGCGCCTTCCTGTCCCAGGCGGTGGCCGCAGCACTCTGCTTGCGGGAAGAGCCGGGCCGTCCGCTGGCCGAGACTCTGTCGGAATATCTGGCCGGCAAGACCATCCTGCTCTTGCTGGACAACTGCGAGCACCTGCTGGAGGAGTGCGCCCCCCTGGTGCAGTCGCTGCTCCGCGGCTCCCGCACGGTGAGCGTGCTGGCCACCAGCCGGGAGCCACTTGGCATTGCGGGCGAGCAGACTTGGCGGGTCCCCAGCCTGAGCGTGCCGGCGCCCTCGCGCGGGGGCATGGACGCAAGTGCCCTGCTGCAGTACGAGGCCGTTCACCTCTTCCTGGAACGCGCGACCCTGGTCCAGCCGGCCTTCGCGCTCACGGACGAGAATGTGGCGGCCGTTTGCGAGCTCTGCCGCCAGTTGGACGGCATTCCGCTTGCCATTGAGCTTGCGGCAGCCCGCGTCAAGGCCACGTCTGTGGAGCAGATCACAGCTCGGCTGAACGATCGCTTCCGCCTCCTCACCGGCGGCAGCCGCACCGCGCTGCCCCGGCAGCAGACCCTCCGCGGGCTCATCGATTGGAGCTACGACCTGCTCTCCGAGGAGGAGCGCGCGGCGCTCTGCCGGTGCTCCGTCTTCTCCGGCGGCTGGACACTCGAAGCCGCCGAGGCCGTCTGTGCCAGTACAGAGGGGGAGAAGGGCAGAAGAGGAGAAGAGGAGTCTCCGGAATCCGGACCTTCAACCTTCAACCGGGGTGCCCAGCCCCGCCACCGGTCCGAGGGGCTGGGACAACCTTCAACCCAGTCCTCTCACCTCTCACCTCTCACCTCTCACCTGACCTCCTACGATCTCCTCGACCTCCTCACCCAGCTCGTGGACAAGTCTCTCATCACGTACGAAGAGCGCGGGGGCGCGGGACGCTACTCCATGCTGGAGACCGTACGCGCGTACGCTCGGGAGAAGCTGGAAGAGTCCGGGACCGCCGCGGAGACCCGGGCGCGGCATCGAGCCTACTTCCTCCGTATGGCCACGGAAGCGGACCAGTGGCTCACCGGTCCCGACCAGGCCCGCTGGCTGGATCAGGTGGACCGAGAGCACGACAACGTACGCGCGGCCTTGGACGGCAACATGGCGAACGACCCGGACGCGGCCCTGCGGATGGCCGCGGCATTGGGCCGATTTTGGTCCATCCGCGGGTATCTCACGGAGGGACGCAAGTGGCTAAAGCAGGCGCTGGCCACCAGCACCGAAGACGATCCCGTGCTGCGCGGCCGGGCTCTGGATGCCCTTGCTAATCTCACCAGGGATGCAGCCGATTTCGCCGAGGCGCGTACGCTCTATGAGGAGGCGCTCCGCATGCACCGGCAGAGCGCAGACCTGCGCGGGGAAGCCACCACGCTAACCGGCCTGGGCAACATGGCGCGCTACCTGGCCGATTACGAATCCTCCTCGCGCTACCACCTGCAGGCGCTGGCGCTGCGCCGGGCGCTCGGGGACGCCCGCGGGATCGCCGTCTCCCTCACCAATCTGAGCATCGTGGCCTTGATGCAAAAGGAGTACACCCAGGCGAGGGAGATGGTAGAGGAGAGTCTGGCCCTCTTCCGTAAAGACGGCAACCGTCACGGGACGGCCACCGCCCTGACAAACCTGGCCAGCATCGCGTCCGCCATGGGGGCGGAGCCCTCCGAAGCCATCGCCCTGGAGATGGAGAGCCTGGAGATCAAACGCGAGATAGGTGACAAGGTGGGCATCTCCGTCTCACTGTACAACCTGGGCTCGGCCCGGATGGCGCAGGGTGACCCGGAGGAGGCAGCGCGGCTGCTGGGCGCCTTCAGCGCGCTCAGGGAGGAGATAGGAGCGCCCGTTACGCCCGCGGAACGGGAAGAGTATGAGCGCACCGTCGCTGTCGCTCGCGAGACGCTGGGCGACGAGCGGTTCGCGCGGGCATGGGAGACCGGCCGCGCCCTCGGAGCGCACTGCGACTTCCGCGTCGCCGTCTCCGCCGTCCCTGCCGGTACGGCCCCGGTTTCACAAAGTACTTAGAAGTTCATCCGGCAGGTTCTTTGCACTTTCCGCAGTCCCCGCAGGGGGACTTGGTGTTCTTGTTGCCCGCGACCTTAGTCGCCGGGGCACAGCCGCCGGACGTCAGTATTCACCGGATGCGCCAATTACGGCGTTGGCGTAGGCTCCTTTAGGAAGTCCTCCTTCGGGACGGAGTAGGGCGGCTCCATATCCAGCAGCTTCATCACCCGGATAGAGGAGAAGGGGAACAGCAGCATCTCGCCATTATCCTTGGCAAGCTGCACCCAGGTCTGGTCCATCTGCACCAGCGTCCCGGTATCCGTATGCTCGCTCCCCCCTCCCACGCTGCTGATAATGGTCACGTGGCGGCCGGCGAAGGATGCTGCAAATGCGCTCATTGATGTCGTCTCCGTTACACGGTCGGCTCGGAAGTGACCCGACACAAGCGTGCGCCTGCCGGGTGGGCCCGGCAGGCGGGGAATGGAACGATAAGTAAGCGCCCGCGGGTGAATCCGATGCGGGGGCATCGACAAGCGACTGGGCGAATCCCGACGATCATGGCCGGAAGCGCCCGGGCGGAACGGGGTCCGGGCGTTCGATCCGTCGCGGCCCCGCGGGCAGATTCACCAAGAAGACGGAATGTGGTGCGAATTGTTCCAGATTGTGATTAAGAACGGAAGACGCATGGCGGAGGTCGCGAACCACGAAGACACCAAGACTCTAGACTCCTGCTTTCTTCGTGTCTTTGTGCCTTGGTGGTGAATCCGTCCGTCCTCCGTCTGCCGTCGTCCGTCCAGGAATGTCCCCGGATTCCTGGTAACACCTCCGGGCGAACTCCAGTATAAAGAGGTGCGGGCTTCCACAGGGCCGCCGCGCGTGGTATAATACCGGCGCGCGGCCTCATGGGGCGCGTCACCACAAACCAATATCCCCGATCCCGGCCCCGTCCGTCGGTATCGGTTTCCAGGCCTAGAGCGCCAGAGTGGACACGGATTGCCGTGTACGCTCGGGCGCTTTTTTTATGTCTGCCCGGCCTGTACACCTCCGGCGCAGTGTTCCGCATCCAGCGCCGCAGATACACGATGGAAGGAAGGTAGAAGACATGCACGAACCGGTCGCCCTGACGCGATACAGCCACTCCGGCCGCACAGCCCGTGGCGCCGCATCCACCCCCCGGCCGACGACCGACGACCGTCTCTTGATAGAGGCATGCCGCCGTGGCGATCCCGCCTCCTGGGACGCACTCATCAGGCGTTATGAGAAATCCGTCTATAAGTTTGCCTACACCCTCGCCCGTAACTATGACGATGCCGCCGACATCGCCGGCCAGGTCTTCCTGAGGCTCTACGAGAATATCCACACCTTCCGCAACGAATCCAACTTTACGTCCTGGCTCTTCCGCATCGTCCGCAACGTCTACGTGGACACCTGCATCCGCGCCCCGCACCGCGCCCACCTCTCGCTGGACGAAGGCCTGGACATGGAGGGCGATATGCTCATGCATGAGGTGCCGGACACGGCCCCCTCTCCGGAGCAGAAGTATCTGGAGAGCGAGAAGAAGATGGTGCTGGACAAGGCCATCCGCCACCTGCCCCAGTACCAGCGGCGCATGATGGAGATGTACCACGCGGAAGGCCGCTCCTACGAGGAGATCGCCCGCCTCACAGGGCTTAGCCTGGGAACTGTGAAGTCGCGCCTCTCCCGCGCCCGCCAGATGCTGCGGGAGCGCCTCGCCTTCGTGGAGGAGACTCTGGTTCAAGCCTAGAGTTCGGGGTTCAGGATTCCGGATCCCGCGGCACGGCGGCAGCCGCGTATACAAACCATAGGGAGGGTTGAGGCTAGGAACTTAGGTGCCCAGCCCGACCCTCTTTTGCTGTGAGGAGAATCGTCGGCTATGAGCAACGCGGTGCTTCCAGATTGGTGGTTGGTCCTTTCCGCCATCTGCTTTGGCTTTTCCATTCTGCTCAATTTCGTCCTCATCATTGTTTCCGTTGTGGCCTGGACCAAGATTAGCCCGCTCCTCACTGAAGCCAAGAGCCAGGTAAAGCAGGTGGGAGACAAGGCCACGGACATCACCACCACGGCCAAAGACACCGTGCAGAAAGTGCACGACCGGGCGGATCAGATCCTGGGTACCGCCGAGCAAGCCAGTTCGCAGGTCACGCAGAGGATCGGCGCCGCGAGCGCGGCCCTCACGGCGGTGTTCGTGGTGCTGCGGATCGCCGCGTTCGCGCGGGGCATGATGCACCACGACGCCAAGCATGAGCGCCGCGCCAGAACCTGACGCCGAGGATTACAGCGCCGCGCGCAGGGCGGCCCAAGCCCCCTTCCCTGACCTCCCCCCTGAGAGGGGGGAGGTGGCCGAAGGCCGGTGGGGGGCCGTGCCGCGCGCCATGCGCCGCTGGATCTGGTCCATCCTCGGCATCGCGGCGCTCCTCTACATCGCCTACCTGGTCCGCGACATCTGGCTGCCGCTCGCCATCGCGTTCCTCATCGCCATGGTGCTGGACCCGGTGGTGGACCGCATGGAGCGGCGCGGATGGTCCCGCCTCACCGCCACGCTCCTCATCTTTGTTGCCTTCATCGCCGGTCTAGGAGCCCTCCTCTACTTCGCCATACCGCCCGTCATGGCGCAGGCCGGCGATCTCTACGGCAAAGTGAGCCAGTACATTCCTTTCCCCGGCAGGCAGAAGGCGGCCGAAGAGGCCATTGCCCACGCCCTTCACCGCGCCAGGATTGGGGGATTCGCGCAAACGGCCGTCCTGCGGGCCGCTGGCCAGGCAGGCGACACGTTGGCCCGCTCCGGCGCGTGGATAGCCGACCATGCCATGGCGGTGGCCTCTAACCTGGTGTGGCTGGTCATCATACCCATCGTCACCTTCTACGCGCTCAAGGACTTCCACCTCATCCTCGCCAAATCCATGCTGCTGGTGCCCAGGGAACGGCGCGACTTCGTCCAGTCCATGGTCAGCGAGGTGACCACTATCTTTGCCAGGTTCCTGCGCGGGCTGATGCTGGTCTCCTTCCTGAACGGCTTGGCCACCTGGCTGCTGCTGCTCATCTTGCGGACCCCCAACGCCTTTACGCTGGGCGCCATCGCGGGGGTCCTCTACTCCGTGCCGTACTTCGGGCCGCTGGTCACCATTCTGCTGGTAGCGGGTGTGGCGTTCCTTCATGGCGGCTTGAGCTACACGCTGCTGGTGGTCGCCGCCAACATCCTGCTGCACCAGCTCCTTTTCGACCAGGTGATCACCCCCCGCATTCTCGGCGGACACGTGGGCCTGCACCCCATCCTGAGCATCATCGCGCTTTTAGTGGGCAACCTGCTGCTCGGCATCATCGGCATGCTGCTCGCCGTCCCCGTCGCCGCCAGCATCCAGCTCGTGGTGCTCACGCTCGTGCCCAAGCTGAGCCAGGAGATCGATATATCTACCACCCTCCACAATGGCGCCGCCGAAGTGAAGGTGCGGGAGGAGGAGACCAAGGAGGAGCACGTGGAGCGGGATGCCACGGAGGAGCTGCACGGCTCCGTCATTCAGGCGGTAGAGGCCATAGAGGCGAAAGCGGCCGATGACCAGACGGCAGCATGAGGAGACGGTTTTCGGTGTTCCATTTTCGACCTTCGACCGCGCCGATGAGAGGATCAACTGCTGGTAGGGCACTCTGTACGCCAACAATCACATAGAATCCAGTAGCAGTGGACGTTGCCCGGCGCCCTGCCAATTCGAAAATTGAAAATCGAAAATTGAAAATGCATTCTGAATCCGTTCGCCTCGAAGGCCACATCGTCGATTCACTCACCCTCTCCAAGGTGCTGGACCTCATCCTTCAGCACGGGGGGCAGTACGAGATCACGCGCCTGGACGTGGGACCGACGCAGGCGGATAGCAGCCGCGCCGATATCTGCGTGCGGGCGGAGACACCGGAGCACTTAGAGGCTATCCTGCACCTCATCGGGCAGCACGGCGCCGTGCGGCCCGCCCAGGAAGCCGATCTCGCGCCCGCTCCCGTTGATGGCGTCTTCCCGGAGGGGTTCTACTCCACCACCAACCTGGAGACGGCGGTGCGGGTGGATGGCCGGTGGATTCCGGTGGCGGACGTTGAGATGGACTGCGGCATCGTGATCCGGCGGGAGGGCCAGGCGGTGGAAGCGCGGGCTACCCCCATCCACCGCGTGCGGCAGGGTGACCAGGTGGTGGTAGGCGACAAGGGCATCCGCGTCACTCCCCTGCCCCGGCGGGACACTCAGGGCGCCTTCGGGTTCATGGGCAGCGATGTCTCCACGGAGCGCCCCAAGGAGCACGTGGTGGCGGCCGTGGCGGCGCAGATGCGAGCCGTGCGGCAGGCCGGGCAGAAGATCCTCTTCGTGGGCGGACCGGCCATCGTGCATACCGGCGCGGCGTCGTACCTGGAGGCTATCATCCGGGCCGGCTGGGTGGACGTGTTATTCGCCGGCAACGCGCTGGCTGCCCACGATATCGAGCGGGCGCTGTACCGGACCTCACTGGGGGTGGACCTGGATTCGGGCTCGCCGGTAGTGCACGGCCACGAGAACCACCTCCGGGCCATTAACGCCATCCGCGCGTGCGGCGGAATACGGCAGGCCGTGGCGCAGGGCGCGCTCACCAGCGGCATCATGCACGCCTGCGTCCGGCAAGGCGTGGACTACGTACTGGCCGGGAGCATCCGCGACGACGGTCCCCTCCCGGAAGTGATTACGGACGCCGTGCAGGCGCAGGACGCCATGCGGGAGCGGGTGCGGGGTGTGGGTCTGGCCATCATGGTCGCCACCACCCTTCACTCCATCGCCACGGGCAACCTGCTTCCGGCCTCCGTCGTCACCGTCTGCGTGGACTCGGACGCGGACACGGTGATCAAGCTGATGGACCGCGGCACCCATCAGGCCTACGGCGTCGTAACAGACTGTGAGTTCTTTCTAAAGGAGCTGGCAGGGAGGCTGGCATGACGGGCGAGTGGGCGCAGGCACAAACGAGTGAGCGGGTTATTTCGGATTCCTGTCCCGAACACCTGAACACCCGAACACCTGAACACCCCGATCCGGCACCATCAACCATCAACCATCAGCTATCAACCCGCCTTCTCATGTGCCCCCCCGACGCCTACGGCCTCAACTACGAGATCAACCCGTGGATGAAGGTGCAGAACCAGCCGGATCTCCCGCTGGCGGAGCGCCAGTGGCACGCGCTGCACCGCACCCTCACGCAGGAGGTGGGCGCGCACGTGGAGCTGGTGCCCCAGGAGGAGAACGCCCCGGACATGGTCTTCTCGGCCAACGCCGGGCTGGTCGCCGGGGATACGGTGCTGCTGTCGCGGTTCCGCCACCCGGAGCGGCAGGTGGAGGTGGCGCCCTTCCGGGCCTGGTTCGAGGCGCACGGCTACAAGACGGTTGAGCCCCCGGAGCAATACTACTTCGAGGGCGAGGGAGACATCCTGCGGGCCGGCACTGTTTTTGTGGCGGGGTACCTCAAGCGGAGCGACATCAACGCGCACTGGTGGGCCGCGGGGCAGCTTGGGGCGGAGGTGCTCTCCCTGGAGCTGGTGGATTCCCGCTGGTATCACCTGGACACCGCCTTCTTCTGCCTGGAGCCGGAGCTGGTGGCCTACTACCCCGGCGCGTTCGATTCCTACGCCCGGCGGGTACTGGAGGACCGCTTCGAGACCATCCCGGTGGAGGAGGACGAAGCACTCCGGTTCGCCTGCAACTCCGTGGTGCTGGGCCGCGACGTGGTGATGCCCTCCGGCTGCCCGAACCTGGCGGCCAAACTGGAGGCCCGGAATTATCGCGTCCACCCGGTGGAGATGAGCGAGTTCCTCAAGTGCGGCGGCGCCGCCAAGTGCCTGACGCTGTTCCTGTGAGGAGCTACTCGATCCCCGCGGTAAGCCCCGCGGCCATCCAGCCGGGGCACGGGCCATAATCCTCGTAGGTGAACTTCCCGGGCGCGTAGATATCCCAGAGCGATACGCGGCCGCCGGAATTCGTCCAGAGGATGCGCGGATCGTTGTCGTATCCCACGGCAAATTGCACCGGCGTCCAGCCCGTAAAGGGGCCGGGATACAGGTCTCCGGTGTAGCCACCCACCTGGTCGAGTGTCCACACGGTCACGCCGGGGTTGGCAGGGTCCGTCAGGTGCCGCGGGGGGCGCCGCGGCGGCGCTGGTGCCGGGGATCAGGGTCTGGAGCGATCAGATCCCGTGTACGTCATCCCAGATGAAGGCGGGGAGTCCCACTACCTGCGTGCGGTTGTTGATCGCCCACGCCACAGTGTAGGTCTGACCCGTCCAATCAAAGTTGCCCAGGTCCCTGAGCACCCCTCCCGAATAGAGAAACGGATGGTAGTAGACGTTGGGCCCTTGTGGGCGGGTAACCTTGGACAACGGGGCAGTCGGCGCGCAGTCTCTCCAATTGAAAATCGAAAATCGAAAATCGAAAATCGGTAACGCCTTCGGTTGCTGCTGCGCCGGCATATTCTGCCTGCCCTTCCTCTGGATGGTGTCGGCGCACTTTGTGATGGGTGGGCTGAAGGCGGACCGGGAGAACCGGATGCTGTGCGACTCAAATCGCTGCCAGCTCATCCAGCTAGAGGAGATGGTGCGCCGGAGCAGCCCGGCGCACGGATACGTGGAATCCATCCCCGCGCTCCGTGAGGAAGCACGGAAGTATGGCGGAACGCTGTGGAACGGCCTGTTCCGCTGCCCCAGCGGCGGCCACTACAGCGTGGACGTGAGCGGCGACCGCGTCACCATCTACTGCAGCGTCTTCGACCACCCGCCCGTCTCCAACCGTCAAACACGCTAGATGGTCCGTCCGGCAGGTTCTTTGCAGTTTCCGGAGTCCCCGCAGGGGGACTTGGCGTACTCGTTGCCCGCGACTTTAGTCGCCGGGGCATGGCCGCCCGGCGTCAAGTACTAATCCCATGTGCCGCATAAATTCTGCTGCACAACCTACGCGGGAGTGCGCAGACGGTCCGCTACGGACCAGCCCGCAACCAGCGCCAGGAACGCTACGTTCCCGCCCAGCAGCAGTACCCTCGCCTTCTCCGCGTCGACCATAAACGCGAACAGTCCTACAATCCCGAAGCTCACGGCCAGCGCCAGAAGCAGCGAAGAAGAGATCGCCCGGCCGCGTACGCACTGAGCGCCGTAGTACAGTGCGGCCGCGTAAAAGCTCAGCACCGAGAGGCCCATCAGCGCCGGTCCAACCGGCCGGCTGCGGCGCGCGGCGGTGAATCCCAGTGCCTGGCGGCTCGCTGCGAAGACCCCTCCCAGCGCCAGTGCGGCGCCGCTGATGGCCGCGGCAGCCGCCGTGTAGACCAGGATGCTCGCGAGTCCCGCCTGCGGATTCTGCCGCACCGCAGATAGCAGGGACAGCAGCGCCCACGCGCCCAACGTACCGCACGCCAGCCGCGAAAGCAGGCCCATGGCCCCCCGGTCGCCCGTTGGGGCGGAGGCAACGGCCTTCCGGGACTTCCTGACAGCTCGGGACGGGGATGGCTTCGCGCTCGTAAGCTGGTCTATGCGCGACCGCAGCCGCCCATTCCGCGGGTCCAGTCGGAGCGCGTGCTCAAAGACGCCCAGAGCGTTCTCGGTCTGGCCGGTGCCCAACCGAGCCTCGCCCAGGAGCTCGTAAGCATGCACCAGCGTACTGTCCGCGTGCAAAACCTGAAGGCAAAGGATCTCCGCCTGCCGGAACCACTTGACGCGGATGGCCGTCTCCGCCTGTTCCAGCATATTGTTCAGCACCTCGCGCGGAGGGGCGGCGCGCCTGCCCTGCGGGGCGCGGGCCGATGCGGCGCCATCCGAGGCAAACACGCGGAGACCGGCCAGGGAGAGAGAGGCGTCGTACGCAGCCTTCTGGCGCGGGTCCGCCAGGGTGCGGTACGCCTTGCTGATGGCGACGAACTTCTCCGCGGCCTCCGGCTCCGTAGCTACGTCCGGATGGTGCTCGCGGGCCAGCGCGCGGAAACGCTGCTTGATCTGCTCGACGCTGGCGGTCTGCTGGAGTCCCAGCACTTCGTACAGGGTTCGGGTCGCTTCCGACATAGTCTACAACCTCCACGACGACAGGGGCCAGGCAGCCCCGGACGCGTCATGGGGTCAAGACTGCTGGACGTGCCCGCCCACGGGGAGCGGGACCATCTGAGGGGACACGCTGCTTGCGGGGCGCGCCCATGCGCAGGAGATCGGGGAATGGCCGGCGAGAGCCGCCGTTCCTTACGCGGAAACTATTGTATCACGCTTGTAGCAACCGCGGGCCACCCAGCAAGAATAACAGGTCAATCTCCGCGCGACTATATGGAACAACCGGACCATAGGAGGCTGCTTCCCTCCTTACGGGCGCACGAGACGTAACGGCTGGCCGCCGGATTCCTAGCAAGGTAGTGGTCGGACGCCAGGACCTGTCCCGCGTGCATTCTATGGTGAACACTCACGGGCCCGGAGAGCTGCCACTCCGGGCCTTTCCATTTCTCCCCACGTTCCGTCCACTCCGCAACCGGTATCTGGTCGCCAACCGGAACAGGCATCAGCCGGCAAGCGTCCTTATGCCATGCCCGCGCAGTGGTGCGCAGTGTCGCCATCACACAGGCACGGCGGGCTCAAGGAGATTACAATGGCTCACACGATCTATGCGTCGTTCGCGGACGCGGGGCTGGCGGAGAAGGCTGCCGGCGCGCTGCTGGACCACGGCGTTCGTAATGAGGACATCAGCATCGTCGCCCATCGGCCGGACGGCGGCGAAGACCGCACCGATACCGCCGCCAAGCAGGGCATTAGCACCACCACACCCGGCGATGCCGGGGCCGGTGCCGCGAAAGGCGCGGGTATCGGGCTGGGAGTCGGCGTGGTCGCGGCCCTCGCATCCATGATGGTACCGGGCTTCGGCCTGGTGATGGGCGGCGGCGCGCTCGCTACGGCCATTGCCGGCGCGGCAGGCGCCACGGCGGCCGGCGCGGTCGCCGGCGGGGTCCACGGCTACCTCAAGGACCAGGGGATGCCGGACGAGGCCATCATGCGCTACGAGAATGCCTGGAAGGCGGGTGGCGCTATTATGGCCGTGACGGTCCCCTCCGGAAACATGGACCAGAAGACGGTGGAGGGAATCCTCTGCAAGTACCAGGCCAGCAACGTAGACGCCTTCGGCATGAGCGGCACGGACTGGAACGCCAGCCGCTTCGCCGCCTAGTGTCATCCCGAGCTCCGCGAGGGATCTGCTTAACGGTAGCTGTACGTACTCTGCCGGAAAAAGCAGATTCCTCGCTCGGCTCGGCTTGACAACCCGGAGAAATGCGACAACGGGGGAGCCGTCGATAGGCCGGAGTGGACCGGCGGAATCCGGGCGCTTCGCTCGTTTGCGCCCACTCCGGCAGCACGACGGTACAGCGTATTGCTATCGTACCACATGGTTCCTCTTAAGGTTACAGATTAGAGGGAACAGGTTACAGGGAAAGGCGGTTTGAGAACCGCATATCGTAAGGACGTACTCAACCCACCTGTAACCTGTAACCTGTCCCCTACAACCTCACCTTGACACTCCTGGTCCGCATTGGTAGAATGGCGCAGCGCGATGGGGCGCGCCCCCCGCTGGCGCCAATCATCGTCTTCCGGCCGCGATGCTCCGGATCTTGCTGCCTCCGGGCGCCCTTCCGCCCCCGGTGCAGGTGCACCCCAATATGTATAACCTCCAGGAAGAGGCCGCAAAAGGCCACCTAGGGGAAGGAGGCCTCAAGGCGCTCGGCGGATCCATCGGGCGATAGAAGGCTACGCGGGCCGGTCATAATGACCGGCCCGCCTCTTGCATAGGGTCCCCGATCGCCGATCTCCGAATCCCCGCAGGGGGACTTCGCGTATCTGTTGCCCGCGACTTATGGTCTTTGCCGAAATAGTGCCGCTACATCCCGTGTCGGCGGAGGCCGACACTCGGCTGTAAGCGGGGGAATGCGCGAAGCGCAGGGGGCCGGACCCCGGGCAGCGCCGGACCTTGGTCCGTGCGCACGTGCCGTTGCGGCGCTCATTCCTCAATAACCATCAGTCGCCCGGTAATAGTCGCCGGGCATATAATCGACCCGGCAAAACGCGCTTAGCTGCGATACAATAGAGCGCGCGAGTCATGCTGCTCGGCTGTCGATCTTTCACCGGTCAGGAAAGCCGAGGTCCCATGACCCTCTTCAGCGCGAGCCCGTTCCAGCCCATCGCTACGCCCTCCCGCGCCACCAGGGATGTCCTCAGCCGCCAGGTAACCGATCTGGCCCGCCTCCACGAGCTGGCCACCCATCTGGTACAGGACCACTCCCTGCAGCCCGTGCTGGAAGAGGTGCTCCAGGCCGTAATAGACCTCCTGGGCGCAGACTGTGGCGTCCTTATGCTCCACGACCCGGAGGAGGACTGCCTCTTCCCGGTGGCCAGCGTGGGCCTCTCCCAGGAGTACCTGGCCCGCGTGAAGCACGTCTCCCCCGGCGAGGGCGGCAGTGGCTCCGCCCTGCGGGAGCGCCGTACCATCATCGTCGAAGACGTGTGGACCGATCCCCACTTCGCGCAATTCCTGGACGTCGCCGCTCTCGGGGGCTACCGCGCCGCCCTGGCCACCCCGCTCGTCGCGCCGGATGGAAAGGTGCTGGGCACCATCGCCGCCTACTTCGTGACAACCCACCGGCCCTCGGACTGGGAGGTGCAGCTCGTGGAGCTCTACGCGCGCTACGCCTCCGGCGCGGTGGAGCGGATGCAGCTCCTGGAGGCCGCCGAGAATGAGATTGCGGAGCGCAAGCGCGCGGAGGCGCTCAACCACTACATTATGGGCACCGCCCGCTGCTTGCTCTGGTACGCTGACGTGTACGAGACCGGCGGCAAGTACTTCCACTGGGACGCGCACTTCCCCGAACTGGAGATTGCTGAGCGCTTCCTTCCCCTACGCCGTCGCCAGGGCGAAAGCTTTCAGGACGCCTACTACCGCTGCCGGCTGCCGGAGGATCGTGACGAGTGCGACCGGCTGTGCGCCACCTTCATCCGCGCCGGCAAGAGCTATAGCCAGGACTTCCGCTGCCGGTGCGCCAGGGGCGCCATCCGGTGGCTGCACGAGGACGTACGCGTGGAGACCGTGGTGCCGCACCGGCACTGGCGCATCGTCGCCGTCTGCACGGACGTCACGGAACGGCGCAGGGCGGAGGAGGCGGTCCGCAGCAGCAACGCGGAGATAACCTCCCTCAACGGCCGGCTGCAGCGGGCCATGATGGAGACCCACCATCGCGTCAAAAACAACCTGCAGGTGATCGCCGCGCTCCTGGAGATGGTGGTGGACCAGCACGAGCACGCCGTGCCGGTGGACGAGGTGAAGAGCCTCACCCGTAACGTACAGGCGCTGGCCGCCATCCACGACCTGTTGACCCAGGAGACCAAGCGCGGGAGCGACGTGCAGCTTGTCTCCGGTCTGGCAGTCCTCTCCCGGCTCCTCCCATCCCTGCGCAACACCGTCGCGACCGGGCGCATCCACGTGAGCCTGGACGACCCGCGGCTGGAGGGCCGGCAGGCCACGGCGCTGGCCCTCATCGTGAACGAGCTGGTGGGCAACGCCGCCAAGCACGGCGCGGGTGAAATCTTCCTGGGCCTGACGGAGAGCGACGGCACGGTGCGGCTGGAGGTGGCGGACGAGGGCCCCGGCTTCCCGGAGGGGTTCGATGCGGAGCGGTCGGCGCATACGGGGCTCGAGCTGGTGGTGAACCTGGGCCGGTGCGACCTGGCCGGCGCGGTCTCCTTTGAAAACCGCCCCGAATGCGGCGCCCGCGTGGTATTGCTGTTTCCGCTGTCCGGTGTGAACTAATCCCGGTCCATTACGCGGGCGTAAAGGACAGAATCGATCACCTGCCCGTCCTTGAATATGCTCTTGCGGAGCACGCCCTCGCGGACGTAGCCAGCGCGCTCCAACACCTTCATAGACGCTGGATTCCAAGCAAATACCGACGCGTGGATGCGGCAGAGGTCGAAGTGGGCAAAGGCGTACTCCGTCATAGCCTGCACCGCGGCCGTCATGATCCCCCGGCCCCAGAACGCCTCTCCCAGCCAGTAGCCTATCTCTGCGTCCCGCCGGTGTACGTCCTCCTGCAAATGGATCCCGATCCCGCCCGCCGCCTCTCCCTCCACCTCGATGGCGAATCCCGTCTGCGGGTCCCTGGTGGTCGCGACGGCGAGGTATCGCTGCGCGTCCGCCAGCTTGTACGGGTGCGGGAACAGGTCCCGCAGGTTCCGCCACACCGCCCTGCTGTTGGCGTGCCGCGCCAGCGCCTCCGCATCCCCCACCCGCCAGGACCGCAGAACGCCGGGGCCTGCCGCAAGCCGGATCTCCTGCTGTCCCACGCTGGCTACTCTAACCTCAAGCTGTTGCAGATACCCATAACGTTCAGTCCCGCGTTATCTCCGCGCGTTCGTAGCGGTCCTGGGCATCAAAGTACAGCCGGAAGACATAACTCTGGCCCGCAAGGTCCATGGGAGCCGTTCCCATGTTGTACTCATATACATCGTGCGGCTCGGGTGGACTGTACTCGAACCGCGGCCATGTCTTGTCCTGATGCCCAAGCAGAGCAGTGATGGCGCTCTCCGGCATACCGGGCTTGAGGTAATGGTCGATGAGATCGCCAACCATCGTCGCCCGCACCTGTCGCTGGCGCCGTGTCTTGGCTGCTCTCCAGGTGGCTGCGTCAAAGCGCTGCTGGCCGAACGGCGTTCCTATGATGTCCGTGGCCCTGCCGATGAACCACACCACCGGCAGAAGCAAGATGACCACAGGGATGCATCCGCGAGGCAAGGACCGCGGCCTGGCACCGCCCTCTGCTGAGTGCATCCTACTCTATCCGCAAGCTGTTGCAGATGGCGGAGTGGGTGGCATCCCATACGGGTGAGAATGGCAGCCGATACTCCAGGAATGCCAAGTACTGGCCGTCAACGCCGCTCCGCCATACGAACGCCGACTGGCCGTCTACGTGCTCCTGACCCTCTGGTAGACCTCGGTCTAGAGGGCCGTTCTTCGCGTGATAGCCTGGAACCCTCACCTGCAGGAACAGACTTCCTTGTCTCGAGCCTATGATCCAGCGGAGCAATCGGGGCCATTGGTGCGTTTCGGGAGTCCATTCAATGTCGTCTGGAGCGCCGCCCCAAGCATACGGGGTCCATCTGGCGGGCACCAGCACTCTAAAGTGATGTCCGGCTGCATCAAGCGGCGGGCTCACGTACCACACCAGCGCCGGCCGGCTGGCGTACCATGCCCACAC
>CAYNFH010000050.1:0-30074 GCA_964396385.1 uncultured Chthonomonadaceae bacterium
ACTTCAGCGCCATCCAGAGCTCCGGCTACCGCGAGCTCTACGAGGGCCAGCGCGTTCAGTTCGATGTTGAGAACGACCCGCGCGGCAAGGGCCTTCGGGCGGCCAACGTAACCGTCCTCTAGGCAGCAAACCAGCCAGAATCACAGGAACCGGCCCTCGTCCGAGGGCCGGTTCCTGTGATTCTGGACGGAGGACGGATTCCGGTGTAACGGAATCCGTCCTCCGTCCCCCGTCTACTGTCATTCAATCCGCAGCTTCGGCTTCCGGTCCGGCATCGTCATGCAGGTCTCCTCTGGAGAAGAGAGGTACCGGTCCCAGGCGTCCTGGAGCGCTTTCAGCAGCATCTCACCCGTGATCGGCTTCACCAGGTAGGCGCAGGCGCCGGCCCGTTCGGCGCGGCGGCGATGCTCCTCGTCCGTAAACGCGGTGAGCACCACCACGCACGGCGCGCAGACCGCCAGGATATGTTCCGCCACCTCCAGGCCATCCGGCCCGGGTATCCCGATGTCCATGATCACAATATCTGGCCGGTGCTCCAGGATGGTGTGCAGCGCCTCCTTGCCGCTCACCGCGGAGCCCACCACGTGCAGCCCCGCGCGCTGGAGCGCCCGCTGGATCTGCATCTGCGTGAGCCCCTCGTCCTCGCAGACCACCACCGTGCGGCCCGGCAGCACATACTCGTCCGAAGACTCCATCCGGAGCGACGGGCGTCCTTTCGGCCGACGCGAATTGTCCATCGGGAATATCTGCACGTTGTTCATTAAGGTCCAGAATCTCTAAGTTACATATGCCAGAGGAGGCGGCATCCGCGCAAAGAAGGAGGGCGCGCTCAGCTATAAGTCGCGCCACCGCACAGCTTAGTTCCCGAGCGTAACGGGACCCCTCCGCGGCACCTGCCCGCATGGAGAGTGGGAATCGGCAAGAGACGCGGAGAATGGTGAGGCATGGACGGGCAAGACACGGTGAGGATTCTGAAGGCCGCGCTGTTTGCCGCGGAGAAGCACGCGCCGCAGAAGCGCAAAGGAGTGGCGGAAGAGCCGTACGTCAACCATTTGCTGGAGGTAGCTTTCCTTCTTGCGGAGGCGACCGGCGGTGCCGACACGGACCTGATCATTGCCGGGCTGCTGCACGACACGGTTGAGGACCAGGGCGTGACAGGTCAGCAGCTAGAGCAGGAGTTTGGGGCGGACGTAGCCGGCTTGGTCTCTGAGGTGACCGACGACAAGAGCCTGCCGAAGGAGGAGAGGAAGCGGCTGCAGGTAGTGAATGCGCCTCACAAGTCTCCGCGGGCCAAGATGCTGAAGCTGGCGGACAAGACCAGCAACTTGCGCGCCATCACGTGCTCGCCTCCCAAGGACTGGCCGCTGGAGCGGAAGCGGGCTTACTTTGAGTGGGCACGGCAGGTGGTCGAGGGCTGCCGCGGCGTCCACGCGGGACTGGAGCAGTGGTTTGACTGCGCCTATTCAGACGGACTCAGCGTGCTCGACCGGCAGTGAGTAGCAGGGCCCGTGGTCGACCGGATGGCTCTTCTGGAAGGACACAGCCAGCTCCTCAGCTCGCGCCGCGCTCTTTGAGCAGCCTGGCGACTGCGGTGGCGTTGTGGATAGTGGTCTCCTGCAGCGGCGTGCGTCCGTTGTGATTCACCGCATGGAAATCCGCCCCGTGGGCCAGCAGCACCTCCGCCACCGGCTTGTGGTTGCCGTGCGCCGCCGCGTGCAGCGCGGTGTTGCCGAAGTGGTTGTTCTGGTTGGTGGCATGGATGTCTGCTCCCAGCTTTAGCAAGAGCGAGACCATCTCCGCGTTGCCCTTCCAACACGCGCAGTGCAGCAGCGTACATCCATCGGCGTCTCGCGTTTCCAGCAGTGCGACGTCCGCCTTGATGAGCCGCTCCACGGCGGCGGTGTCTCCCTTCTTACAGGCCTTCAGCACCTCTTTCTGCGTGCTTCCCGAACCCTCGGCCATCCGCGTCCTCCTCGGTAGCTGTGGATACGCGCATATTGTCCGGCCGCGCGGCGGCTTCCTCCTGTCGCGCATAATGGAATCGATGCGATCCCTCCTCCTTATGCTGCTCCTGGCCACCGCGGTTGCCGTGCCTGCCACCGGCGCTCCCGGGCGACCAAGCCCGAACCATGGGGCGCGGCCCCTGCTGCTGGCGCACTACATGCCGTGGTATGAGGCGAAGCCGTACAGCGGCCGGTGGGGCTGGCACTGGACCATGGGCCGCTTCAACCCGGACCGCTTGATGAACGGCCGACCGGAGATCGCCTCGCACTACACGCCGCTCATCGGGCCGTACGACTCCGCGGACCCGGCCGTGCTGGAGTGCCAAGTCCTGCTCATGAAGCTGGCCGGAATCGACGGGGTGGTCCTGGACTGGTACGGACCGGACGACTTCCTGGACTATGCGATCATCCACCGCAACGCGGAGAAGCTCATCCCCTACCTGAAGCGCGCCGGTCTCCGGTTCGCCGTCTGCTACGAGGACCAGACCGTGCGGGCGATGGTGGATGCGAAGAAGCTGCAGCCACAGGAGGCGGTGGAGCACGGGCGAAGGGTGATGCGGTGGCTCCAGGACTACTGGTTCAGAGACCCAGACTATATCCGCCTGGATGGAAAGCCGCTGCTTCTGGTCTTCGGCCCCCAGTACTACAGCGGTGACCAGTGGACGCAGATCCTTTCCGCACTCGCAGCGCCGCCCGCGTTCTTCACCCTGCACCACCGGCGCGGTCCGGCCATCGGCGCGTTCGATTGGCCGCTCCCGGCGCCAGACCAGGGGCTGAAGGCCGTAGAAGCCTTCTACCAGCGGGCCGCCGGCTGGCCCGCCTTTATCCCGGTCGCCTTTCCCCGCTTCCACGACATCTACCGGGAGGCGGGCATACATCCCTCCTACGGCCAGATCCCGGATGAGGATGGCCGCACGTTCCGCAGCACACTCGAGCGCGCCCTGCGAAGCCGCGCCCGCATGGTCCAGATCGCCACGTGGAACGACTGGGGCGAGGGCACACAGATTGAGCCATCGGTGGAGTTCGACTACCGCGACCTTGATATGATCCAGGCCCTGCGGCGGAAGAACGTCGAGCCCGAACTTCGCTTCCGGCTGGAGGACCTGAAGCTCCCCATCGAGCTGCTCAAACTTCGCTGGCGGTTTAGCGGCGTGCCGCAAGTACAGATCAGGCTGGACGCCGCAGCAGAGATGCTCAATCGTGGCGACACCGGGCGGGCGCGCACCGCGTTGAAGCGCATCGGCTCCCTCGTCGCCCCGCGTGCGGCAGGAAGGGACGGTACGACCCACTAACCTGAGGGAAACGCAACGGGAGAGACCACGTGGAACAGCTCAGGATAGGCATGATAGGCGTGCGCGGGCGCGGCGGGCTCTGGCGGCAGTGGCACAAGCCGGACGGCGGGCGTTCCCGGGTGGTGGCCGGGATGGACGTGCGCGATGATGCGCTGGCCCGGTTCGCGGAGGAGAACGGCAACCGCCCGTTCATCACCAGGGACTACGGCGAGATGCTCGCGCGGGACGACGTGGACGCCGTAGCAGTCTGCTCCCCGGACTACTGCCATGAAGAGCACGCCGTAGCGGTGCTCCAGGCCGGCAAGCACCTCTTCCTCGAGAAGCCCATGGCCATCACCACGGAGGGCTGCGACCGCATCCTGAACGCCTGGCGCGCCTCCGGCAAGCGGATGATGATCGGCTTCAACATGCGGTACATGAACATCTTCCGCGTGATGAAGGAGGTCATCGACAGCGGGACCATCGGCGAGGTGAAGGCGGCATGGGTGCGCCACTTCGTGGGCCACGGCGGCGACTTCTACTACCACGACTGGCATGCCACCCGCGCCAACTCCACGTCGCTTCTCCTGCAGAAGGGCTCCCACGACATCGACATGATCCACTGGCTTACGGGCCGGTACACGCATAAGGTGGCCGCGTTTGGAAGCCTGGACTTCTTCGGCGCGGCCCGCCACGAGTCGATGCCCAACGACCTCACCTGCGACCGCTGCGACCTGGTCCGCACCTGCACGGAGGCGCAGCCGGAGAGTTCTCGCCGCCAGTGTGCCTTCCGCGAGGAGGTGGACGTGGAGGACAACCAGGTGATGATCATGGAGCTGGAGGGCGGCATCAAGGGGGCGTACCTGCAGTGCCACTTCACGCCGGACTACCACCGCAACTACACCATCATCGGCACGGAGGGAAGGGTGGAGAACTCCGAGCCGGAGATGAAGGTGTGGGTGAAGACGCGCCGCTCCAACACCTATCTAGAGCTGGCCGACAGGGAGTATCGGGTGAAGGAGGCGCACGGCAGCCACGGCGGGGCGGATCCGGTGATCTGCCAGGACTTCCTGGACATGGTGCTGGACGGCAAGGAGCCGGTGGCGACGCCTCTGGCAGGCCGCATGAGCGTGGCAACCGGCTGCGCGGGCGCGGACTCGCTCCGCAACGGCGGCGAGCCCATGCACATCCCCCCGCCACCGCTATAGCTTCCGCCGCAGGACAGGTGCGGTAGTCGATGGTGACAAGCTCAACAATGATACCCTCCCCAAGTCGAAGGCACTCGGGACTGTTGGCACTGCACTTGGGGGTGACCTGGTCTATGTTCGCGCTACTCGTAGGCGCGCCGGGTATGGTGGATAGTTCTCCGACCTGGGATTGGACCACCGCCTCGCCCGAGAGCCAGGGGATGGACTCCTCTCACCTGGAGGCGCTGTGGAACAGCCTGGCGAAACGGAACACTACCGTCTTCCTGGTTATCCGGCACGATCGCATTGTCTTTGAGCGGTACGCTCAGGGCTACAGCCGGACCAAGCCGCTATACCGCCTCCATGGCCAAGGCCCTGGTCGGCGCCCTCTCGCTGATGCTGGCCATGGACGACTGCCGCATCCGCCCGTACGACCTTGCACGTAAGTTTGTGCCGCAGTGGCGTACCATTCCCGGCAAGCAGGAGGTCACCGTCCGGCAGCTCGCAACGCACACCTCCGGCATCGAGGACTCCGGGCGGACGCAGGGTTCGGCCTGGGGAGCCAGTCTAGCGGTTAAGGTCGTAAATGGGGACTTCGGCGACTTCGTCCGGGGGATCGCTCCCGCGGACCACCGCCATCAGCCGGCCGGTGGTCTCCAGCGAGAACCGGGGCTCCCCGCAGCGGGGGCAGACCTCCGCGGGGACATTGCGGAATACGGCGATGCCTGTGCCGGTCCGTGGCAGCGCGATGGTGATAATCTTCTCCTCACACGGCTCGCCGCATCCGGCACAGAGGACGCCATGGGGCATGACCGGGTCTTCCTTCCTGGGGCTTGGGTCTCGATCTTGCTGCATGCGCCCATTTTAGCGAATCTGGAGGGTCGTGTGTTCCGTAGATGTACGGGAATTGAGCGCGCCGAAGCGCGAATCCGGTACTGGTAGGGGGACGGAGGAGAGGTAAACGGGTAAATGGGTAAATGAGTGTACGAGCGGACCCAGCAGGTACACCCGTTTACTCATTTACCCATCTACTGACTCTTACGGTCCGACTACCAGCACAACAAACGACCCGGGCTCGTAGCTGCGGCGGAAGCGCTGGCCGGGCTGCGGGGTCTGACCGGGGGGTGGCGGGAGCATCCTGGCGGTAACGAGGAAGATGCGGTGAGAGCGCGGATCCAGCGCCATGGTGCGCGCGCCCTGCTCCGTCTTCACGTTGTCCACCACCGTGAACTTGTCCGGCGTGTCGCCCTTGACGATGGTGAGTGTGCCTTCCCCGTTGGAACTGAAAGCCAGGTCCTCCTTCGGATCGAACGCGGCGGCGTCCGGCCCCTGCCCAATGGCCGGCGTGGCGATGACCTTCCCGGCGTCTGTATCGGAGACGACCATCATGCCGTTGCGGCACACGGAGAAGAGCCGGTGGTGCTTGGGATCGATGGCCAGGCCGCTGGGGCTGTCCCCGGGCGACAGCGACCATCGCTTCGTCACCTTGAGCGCCTTCGGATCAATCTCGGCCACTTCGCTCTTGTCTTCGATGTTCACGTACACCTTGCCGGCGCCGTCCGTGGCGGCAAACTCCGGCCGGCCCTCAAGCGCCACGGTGCCGACAACCTTCTCAGTTGCGGCGTCAATGGCGGTGGCGTCGCCGCCCCGGCCATTGAACGTGAACACGCGGCGGGAATACGGGTCGTAGAGGATGGCGTCCGGGCCGGTGCCCACGGAGACACGCCCGCGCTCATGGAGGGTTGCCGTGTCGAACACGGTGACGGTGTTGTCCCCGCCGTTACTAGTGAAGCCCTTGCCCAGCCGGGGCACGATGGCGATGCCGTGCACGCCGGGCGTGTTCGGAATGTCGCCGACCACCTGGTTGAGCTCGGTGTTAAAGACTATAACGTGGGTGCCCCGGCTGATGTAGAGGCGCTCGCCCGCCACGGTCAGGTAGTCCCAGCCGCCCTCGCCGCCGACGGGGACCCGGTTGAGAACGTGATAGGCCGGCGCCGCGTGCCCTTTGGGCGCGGGACCGCTCAGGAGCAGCGCCAGGCACAATAGAGGTGACATGCAAGTCTCCTTTCGTGACAAAGTCAAGGCTAGGCAAGTGCGGCGGTTAGGAGGCGGAGTTTGGATCGTTACCGCCGATGTAGACGGCAATATTCAGAGGCTGCAACACGACCGTATTCTGCGCCGGCGCGCTATGTTCCATCCTGTCCGCGCGGATTCTCAGGAAACTCTAAGGCGGAATCTGGCCGCCGGCGGCGTATTCTGCATCGACTCCTGCCGTTCTCTCGGTACGAAACTACGCCCACGTGACCATTCTAATCGTCGAGGATGATCCGAGCATCGCCCGATTCCTTCGCCAGGCGATGGAGGAGGAGGGCTACAGCGTCCAGACCGCAGGCGACGGCGAGTCCGCGCTGCGGCTGGCGGGTGAGACGCGCTTCGACCTGGTGGTGCTGGACGTGATGCTGCCAGGCATGAGCGGGTTCGAGACCTGCCGCGCCCTGCGCGCGAGCGGGTTTACCGGCTCCATTCTCATCATTACGGCGAGAGACCGGCTGGAGGACAAGATCGAGGGACTGGACAGCGGCGCGGATGACTATGTGGTCAAGCCGTTCCAGGTGGCGGAGCTGCTGGCGCGCGCGCGCGCGGTGCTGCGCCGGTCCGCCGGCCCGTCCGGCGTGCTCACGGTGGCGGACCTGAAGCTGGAGCCCGCCTCTCGCAAGGCAACGCGGGCCGGCAAGGCCGTAAACCTCTCCAGCACGGAATATGCCCTGCTGGAGCTGCTCATGCGCAACGCGGACCGCGTGCTCACGCGGGGAGAGATACTCCAGCACGTGTGGCAGTACGACTTCGGCGGCAACGACAACGTCCTGGACGTGTACATCAGCTACCTGCGAAACAAGATTGACAAAGGCCACGAGCCTCCGCTCATTCACACGGTGCGCGGAGTGGGGTTCCGGATGAGCGCGGGCGATGCGGCCTAGATCCATCCGCGGCCGCATGACCGCCTTCTTCGCGGCGTCGCTGGCCGTACTAATGGTCTGCCTCTCCGCGGGAGTCCTCTGGTATACGGACCACACGGCGCGCGACCAGGGCGACGCCATGCTGCGAGCCGGCATCGTCCGCGTTCGGCAAGAGGTCGCCGAGATGAAGTCGCCCGCTGACCTGCCGACCGCCCTGGAGGAGAGCCGCGAGGCGCTCGCGCCGGACGGAATCGCCCTGCTTTTGGTGAATCGCCACGGACAGCTTACGTACCACTCGCGCGGCATAGCGCCGTCCTGGCCTCCGCGGTACCCCGGCTCATGGCGGATCCGCACCATCCGAACCGACTTCGGCACGCTTATCATCGCGCTGCCGTGGTGGCGGGAGCGCGTCCGGCTCCTGGCCCAGGGGCGCGCCCTCACCATCCTCAGCCTGCTGGTGATCGGCGCCGGCGCGGTGGGGGCGTGGGTGCTGGTGGGGAGGACACTCTCTCCCATCGCCATGCTGTCCGACGAAGCGCGCACCGCCTCCGCGGACCGGCTCCAGATCTCCCTGCACGCGCCCTCGCCCGACTCCGAAGTGGTGGGACTGGTGGATACATTGAACGGACTGCTGGAGCGCATCGCGCACGACATTGTGTCCAAGGAGCGGTTCTACACGGCCGCGTCCCATGAGCTGCGGACGCCGCTTCAGGCGCTTTCCGGACACCTGGAAGTGGCGCTCAGCCGGGATCGGAAAGCGGGCGAGTACCGGGCGGCGCTGGAGGAGGCGCTGGCGCAGACGCGGCGGCTCTCATCGCTGGTGCAGTCGCTGCTGTTCCTGAACCAGGTGGAGCTGGCATCCTCCTCCGTTCGGACCGAGGAGGTGGACCTGGAGGACGTCTGCCAGCGCGCGCTGTTCCAGCTCCGGCCGCTTATCTCGGAGCGCGGGCTGCGCATCCGGACGTCCGGCGCGGCCTCGTGGATCATCGACGCGCCGCCCACACACGTGGAGATGCTGGTGCGCAACCTGCTGGAGAACGCGGTGAAATATGCGAGCCGGGGTGGTGAGGTGCGGCTGAAGCTGGACGACCGGAGCCTGGAGGTGTCCAACGACTTTCCCGGTGCCACACGGCTGGACATGGCGCAGCTTGTGGAGCCCTTCGTCCGGGTGGCCGGGACGGAGCCGACGGAGGGCAATGGGCTGGGGCTTGCCATCTGCACGGCCGTAGCGCAGGCAAACGGCTGGACTCTCGACCTGTCCCAGGACGATCGCTCCGTCCACGCCCGCGTAACCTTCGAACAGCCCCTGCGGAGGCAAGCAGCGTGAAGGCAGAGGGGGAGAAGGAGAGAAGGGGAGAGAGGGGGACGCGGCGACGCGGCGAGAGGGCGAGGGGGCGATTCCGGGGCGGACTTCGGACTTCAGACTTCGGACCGCCTTTTCGGTTCCGGAGTCGCCGCGTCGCCGTGTCGCCCCTTCGCCACGTCGGCTTATCGCTTGTCACCTTGTCATGCGCCTTGTTCTGTCTGCCGGCGTACGGACAGGCGCCTCGGCCCCTGTCGCTCGCCGACGGGATCCGGCTGGCGCGAGAGCACAGCGCTCTGGCCGCGCAGGCCGCCGCTCGACTGATGGCGGCGCAGGCGAGACTGCGCGGCGCCGCCGCGGCCCCGAACCCCACCCTGAACGTGGCCGGCCACGTAGGGAACGCCGACGTGGGCGGCACGGACGAGGACTACATCCTGGCCCATACCGTGGAGCTGGGCGATAAGCGCCGCCAGCGGGTCCGCGGCGCCCGGGCGGAGCTCGCCGCGGCCCGCGAGGAGCAGGCCGACACCACCGGCCGGGAGCTCACCTACACCGTACATACGGCCTATTTCCAGGCGCTGCGGGCCCAGGAGGAGCGCAGGCTGGCCGCCGACTCGCTGGCGTTCGCGCAGGCTATCCTCAAGACGGCGCAGATCCAGTTCGAGGCCGGGGACGTCCCGCGCTCCAACGTGGTGCGCAGCCAGGTGGAAGTGAGCCGGGCCGAGCAGGCCCTGGCGGCGGCGGACGCGGACCTCCAGAACCAGTACAGCACTGTGCGGAGCCTTACCGGAATTCCGGAGTCCACGCCGCTCCAGCTCACGGATACGCTGAGCTACGCGCCGGTTCCGGTGCAGGTCTCGAGCCTGGAGGCCCGCGCGCTGCGTCAGCGGCAGGACCTCGCCGCCGCGGAGAGCACCAGCGCGGCGCGGGAGGCCGCGGTGCACGCCGCGAAGGTCGCCTCCCAGCCGGATCTGGTGGTGGAGGGGCGCCACTCCTACATCGATCCCACCGTGGGCTCCAACAGTGTGCGCGCCGGATTCACCTTTCCCATCCTGGACATGGGTCGGAACCGCGCGGACGTGCGCGCGGCGGAGGCGTCCCTGCACGAGCAGGAGGGCGTCGTGGCGGAGACGCGCCGCACTATCCTCCTGGACGTGGATACGGCCGCCCGAAATCTCCAGCAGTCCGAGACCGCGGTGGAATCGTTTCGGTCGGGACGGCTGGAGCGGTCGCGGGAGCTGCTGGACATGGCCCGAACAGGCTATGAACAGGGGGCGAACAGTTTGCTGGAGCTGCTGGACGCGGAGACTGTCTACCGGAACGAGCAGGCGGAGTACGCCCGGGCGCTGGCCGCGTACAACACGAACCTGGCCGCCCTGGAGCACGCCGTAGGAGGCCCGGTACGATGAGAGGACGCGTTGCCGCGACGGTGGTTCTGCTGCTGCTCCTCGCCGGGTGCCGGCACGGAAGCGCTGGGGCCGCTTCGGACGACGAGGAGAAGAAGCCCGAACCGGCACCCATCGCCGTCGAGATGGCCGTGGCGAAGGTACAGGAGGTAGACACGCGCGTGCCGGCCCAGGGAACGCTCACCCCCGCGCAGGGCGCGAGCGCCAGGATCGCGCCGTTGGCGCCCGGCCGCATCCGGACGGTGAACGTGCGCGAAGGCGACCGGGTGACGGCAGGCGAGGTGGTGGCCGTGCTGGACAACCGGCCCCAGGAGGCGCAGGTTCGGAGCGCTGAAGCGGCGCTCTCGGCTTCCGAGGCGCAGGCGCGTGAGGCATCCCTCACCGCCGCCGCCGCGGACACGGACCAGCGGAACGCCGTGCATCAGGCGGAGATCGCCTTGCGGGCGGCCATCCTGCACCGCAACCGCTCCGGGCCCCACGCCCACAACGCCGTCAATGCGGCCCCGCCCGCGCTGCAGAAGACCCGCGGGGGCGCCCGGCCGCAGGAGATCGCCCAGGCTGAGGCCGCGGTGAGCCAGGCGCGGGCCACACGGGACCGCGCCGCCACGGAAGTGCAGCGGCAGCAGCTCCTATTCGACCGTGGCATCTCCGCGCGGAGGCAGCTCGAGGACGCGCGGACCGCGCTCCAGGTGGCGGACGCCCAGCTCGCGACGGCGCAGCAGCAGCTCAGCCTGCTGCAGGCCGGAGCGCGGCCCGAGGACGTACGCGCGGCCGAGATCGCGGTCCGGCAGGCGCAGGAAGCGCTTACGGCGGCCCGCACTTCCGGAGACGCAAAGATAGCGCAGGCGCAAGCCGCGCTCCGCCAGGCAAAGCAGCAGGCCCTCAGCGTCGCGGCCAAGAGGCAGGATGCCGCCGTGATGCAGCGCACCGCGCAGCAGAAGGCCGCCGACCTGGCCGCCGCCCGGGCTACGGCAGGACTGATGGAGCTGCGGTCGCCCATCAACGGCATCGTAACCCGCCGGCTCCTGAACCCGAATGAGGCCGCGGACACCACCACGCCCATCGTGGAAGTGGCGGACACCTCCCGCCTCAACCTCTCGGCCTCGCTTCCCGCGGACCAGGGCGTTCAGGTGCGCCGGGGCATGGAGGCGCGCATCCGCTCTACCGAGTGGCCGGGCCGGGACTTCCCCGGTCGCGTGCTGGACGTGGGCCAGGTGGACCCGCAGACCAACCTGATGACGGTGCGGATCGCGGTGCAGAACACCGGCGGCCGGCTGCGGACGGGTGCGTTCGCGACTGTGCAGATGATCCTGCGCCGGGACCCATACGCGGTGGTCGTCCCCAATCAGGCGGTGATCTCCAAGGAAGGCAAACCGGTGGTTTTCGTGGTGACGCCGGATAATATCGCGCACCAGAGGGAGGTCTCGACCGGCGCCGAGCAGGACGACGTGGTGCAGATCCTCTCGGGCGTTAATGCCGGGCAGAAGGTGATCCGGCTGGGCCAGTACGAGCTGTCGGACGGCGCGAAGGTGCGCCCGCCGGAGGCGGCCCCGGAAAAGAAGGACACGGATTGATGCGGGCGGCGAATGGATTCGCGCACATCGAGTATCTGAAACTCGCCTGCGCGGACTGGGGAATCGCGTGGAATTAGCGCGGTTCGCTACGCGCCATATCAAGGCCATCCTCTTCGTGACGGTGGCGCTGTGCGCCATCGGAGCGTGGATGGTGACCTCCTTCCCCGTCTCCATCCTCCCGGACGTGACCTTCCCCCGCATCGTGATGACGGCAGAGGCGGGAGACCGGCCCGCGCGGATGCTGGCTGTAAGCGTCACCCGTCCCATCGAGCAAGCGGTTTCCGTGATTCCAGGAGTCCACCGGGTGCGCTCCAAGACGCAGCGGGGCGCGACGGAGATCAACATCGACTTCGACTGGGGCACGGACATGATTGCCGCGGAGCAGCTCGTCAACGCGCGCGTGAACGAGGTCCGGAATCAGCTTCCACCGGAGACGCAGATCACCGTTGAGCGGATGAACCCGACGGTCTTTCCCATCCTGGGCCTCTCGCTCCAGTCGAGCTCGCTCTCGCAGTCGGACCTCTGGAGCCTGGCGACCTACACCCTCCGGCCGCGACTGGCGCGAGTGCCCGGCGTGGCCCGCGTGGTAATCCAAGGCGGGCGGGTACCAGAGATCGCGGTTGATGTCGATCCCAACAAGCTCGCTGCCTTCCACCTCTCCCTGATGGACGTTGAGCAGGCGCTCACGCAGAGCAACATGGTGCGCGCGGTAGGCCTTCTGAACCGGCAGTTCCAGCAGTACCAAACGCTGGTCTCCGGACAAGTAACGGACCCGCGAGAGCTCGGCAGTATTGCCATCACCCAACACAACGGGGTACCCATCTACGTTCGCGAGGTGGCGAGCATCCATCCATCAACGCAGGACCAGACCATGGTCGTGACCGCGCATGGCCAGGAGGCTGTACTGATCAACATCATCCGGCAGCCTTCGGCCAACACCGCGGCCGTGGCGGACGCGGTCAAGGCGGAGATGGCGGCGGCCAGGTCCTCGTTGCCGGCGGATACCAAGGTCAGCATCTGGTACGACCAGTCGGTCCTCGTGCGGGAAGCGGTCTCCAGTGTCCGCGACGCGGTACTGATAGGCGCGGCGCTGGCGGTGGTGGTGCTTCTGGCGTTCCTGGCCAACATCCGCGCTACCGTCGTGACGGCGGCCATTATTCCGGCGACAGTGCTCATTACGTTCCTGTTCATGCGGATATCGGGGCTCACGCTGAACCTGATGACGCTGGGCGCGCTGGCGGTTGCCATCGGGCTGGTGGTCGACGACGCCATTGTCGTGGTAGAGAACGTCTTTCGCCACATGGGCAAGGGCGAGAGCCGGTTCGCCGCCGTGCAGACCGCTGCCTCCGAGATCGCGGCCCCCATGGTCTCCTCCACGCTCACCACCGTAGTGGTATTTCTGCCGCTGGTGATGGTGGCCGGCGTCGCCGGAGCCTTCTTCACGGCACTGGCGGTGACGCTTACCATCGCCCTGCTCGTCTCCCTCGGGCTGGCGTTGATGGTAAGCCCCAGCCTCTGTGCCGCCTTCCTGAGAAGAAGAGAAGGGGAGAAGGGGAGAAGGGGAAAGGCCGGAGTCGAGAGTCGAGAGTCGAGAGTCGAGAGAACGGATTCCGGTCCCTCAACCATCAACCATCAACCATCAACCATCAACTCCGGGGGCTCCCCCTCACCTCCTCACCCCCTCACCCCCTCTGGTATTTATCCTCGCCTCCTCCGCTTCACCCTCCGGCACCGGTGGATCGCCGCCGCGTTCGCCGCCGCAGCGGTTGCCGTCACGCTTTTCCTGGCGCCGAGGCTCCAGACTGGATTCATGCCGAGCATGGACGAGGGCGCGTTCATCCTGGACTACTTCTCTCCACCTGGCACCACTCTGGCGGAGAGCAACCGGCTCTTGATGAAGGTGGAGAAGATCCTCCAGGCGACGCCGGAGGTCGCATCGTTCTCTCGACGGACGGGAACGGAGCTGGGCTTCGCGGTGACCGAGGCGAATAAGGGGGACTTTGCCGTAACGCTGAAGCCGACTCGGCATCGTAGTATCGATGAGATTATGGACGATGTGCGGGACCAGATTGGCAAGGAGGTGCCGGGCCTGGATATCGACTTCTCCCAGGCGCTGCAGGATCTGGTAGGCGATCTAGCCGGCACGCCGGATCCGGTGGAGATCAAGCTGTTCAGCGAGAACCAGCAGCAACTCGAAGAGGTAGCGCCCGTCATCGCGGACAAGCTGGGCAAGATTCCCGGCTGTGTGGACGTAAGGACCGGCATTATGGAAACCGGGCCGGAAATGGTCATCCAAGTTGACCCAGCCACCGCCGGACGTGTGGGTATGACAGCTTCCGCGGTCGCAGACCAGGTAAATGCCGGCATGTTTGGTGACGTGGTCACACAGATACTCCAGGGAGACCGGCAGATAGGCGTTCGGGTGCGCTTCCCGGCAGGAGCGCGGGCGGACCGGCAGCAGATCGAGATGCTGCCCATTCATACGCCTGCCGGTTTCAACGTCCCCCTGTCGACACTTGGTACGGTTGAGATGGTCCCGGGCAGCACGGAGATTAATCACGAGAACCAGCGGCGGCTGGTGTCGGTCACCTCGCGCATCGGCCCCAACCATGACCTGGGCAGCGTAATGCGGAACGTGCAGGCGATGATGCGAACGGTGGCGCTGCCGGCCGGGATGACCTTTGACTACGGCGGCTACTTCCAGAGCCAGCAGGAGTCGTTCCGGAACCTACTGATGGTGCTGGCGCTGGCGATTGTACTGGTCTTCGCCGTCATGCTGTTCCAGTTCGGCACCTTTACCGCGCCGAGCGTCATCCTTCTGATCATGCCGCTCTCCCTCTTCGGGGTGGTATTCGGGCTGTGGGTTACGGGCACGGCGCTCAACGTCTCCTCCTTCATGGGGGCCATTATGCTGGTGGGTATTGTGGTGAAGAACGGTATCCTGCTGCTGGACCGGGCGCAGCACACGGAAGCGGATGGGATGGACCTGGAGGCGGCGGCGATAGAGGCCGGCCGCGTGCGGCTCCGACCGATCCTGATGACCACGCTCACGGCCATCCTGGGGCTGGTCCCGCTGGCGTTTGGGCTGGGCGCGGGGGCGCAGATGCAGCAGCCGCTGGCGGTAGCGGTCATCGGGGGCCTGAGCTTCTCTACGCTATTCACGCTGGTCCTGGCGCCCGTGCTGTGGATTGTCATGCGCCGCTGGCAGCTCCGCCGCGCACCGGCGGTTAGGTCTGTTCTGGAAAGCAGCTAGATGCGAGTAGGTGGGTAAAACCGTAACTGATGCCCTTGATGGACGCTCACCCCCGAAACCGCGCGGGACGGTTCGCACTGAGAATCTACGCGGCCGCCCTGAAGGCGGTGCGGGCCGACGCGCTGATCCGCCGGCACCTGAAGCTCCGGGGCCATACTCTCCAGGTTGGCCGGGAGCGCGTGGACCTGCGGGAATGCCGCCGCGTCTTCGTGCTGGGAGCAGGGAAGGCTTCCGCCGCCATGGCGCAGGCAGTCGAAGCCGCGCTGGGCGAGCGCATAACAGAGGGAGCGGCCGTCACCAAGCACGGGCACGCCCTGCCGACGGAGCGTATCCGCATCCTGGAGGCAGGCCATCCTGTTCCGGACGAAGGCTCCCTGCGCGCGGGCCGCGCCATTCTAGATCTCGCCTCTGAAGCCGGCGAGGAAGACCTGGTCCTGTTCCTGCTCTCAGGCGGCGCGTCCGCGCTGATGGAGCTGCCGGTCGAGGGCGTCCGCCTGGAGGACCTTCAGGCGGCCACCGGTCTGCTGCTCCGTGCGGGAGCGAATATCAACGAGCTGAACGCGGTGCGCGCGTGCCTCTCGCGAATCAAGGCGGGGGGCCTGGCGCGGGCCGCGGCTCCGGCGCGGCTGATCTGCCTGGTCATCTCGGACGTGCTGGGCAACCCGCTGGAGGTGATCGGGTCCGGGCCCTGCTGCGACACCGGCGCGGACCCCGCTCGTGCCAGGGCCGTCGTAGAGCAGTACGGCCTGGCGGACAAGCTGCCGGAATCTGTCTTAGAGGCTCTCCATCGTAGGGACAGCCACGAACGGTCGCCCGCCCGGCGCGCGTCAGCCCGCGCTTCCCACGTGATCCTGGCGGACGTCTGGACTGCGCTCGAGGCCGCCCGCAGGGAAGCGGAAAGGGTGGGACTGAACCCTTTGGTGCTTACCGGGAGCCTTCAGGGCGAGGCCAGGGAGGCCGGAGCGGTTGCCGGAGCGATGGCGAAGGACCTTCCGCGCACGGCCGGAGAGAGGGAAGTCGCGTGTTACCTGCTGGGAGGCGAGACGACGGTCACCGTGCGCGGGCCGGGTAAGGGAGGCAGGTGCCAGGAGCTGGCGTTCGCTGCCGCAAGGGTGATGGAAGGAACTCGCAACGGGGCCGTGCTGGCTGCCGGTACCGATGGGACCGACGGCCCAACAGACGCCGCGGGCGCCGTAGTGGACGGATCCAGCTACAGGCGGGCGGGCGAGGCGGGCAAGCGGGCTCTGGAGGAGAGCAGCACCTATGCGGCGCTGGATGCCGCCGGGGACCTCATCCGCACCGGCGCGACGCAGAGCAACGTGAATGACTTGGTGATGGTGGTGTATACGGCAGAATGACCGAGGACGGGTGACGGATGACCGAGGAGGACCCGAATCCTGGGCCAGCATCGGTCCTCCGGCCTTGGTCCCTGATCTTCAGTCCGTATAGGTGATCAGCAACGCGAAGGCAACGGCGAAGAGAGCGACCACCAGGCAGTAGATCCATTCTTTCCCGCGGCTGGGCCGGCGCAGCGGAAAGATATCGTCTTGCGGTGGCTCCGAGTAGGGCTCGTAATCCGGGGGAGACGGGGTCCACGCAGCGGGGTGCGGACGGGCGGGGTGGCGGGACCTCTCGCGGGCAAGCTGCTCGGCCAGTCGGAGCGCCTGGTCGTGCTCCTTCCGCACGGCCTCTTCCAACAGGTAGATCTTCTCCTGCTGCCGGTTTATGACGCTCTCATGGTGCAGCACCGGGAGGCCACCACGCTCGTCGGCTGGCTCCGGTTCCTTCGGAGGCTCGGCCATGGGCAGGTTTTCCGGCCCGCCTTGCTGTACGTACTCGTGCCAGCGGCGCATCCGATCTTGAAGCGTTTGCTGCGTGCGGCTGCGGCTCATCCGGAAGTGCTCCTCCGCGCTCTCTCACTCTATCCGGAGAAATACAGCCGGGCAGTAGCTTGTGCAGCGAAGCGCGGCAAACAGGCACGCTGTTTGCACCGACCAGGCCAGAGGAGAAGCGATGCGCAAGGTCGCGGTGATAAATCAGAAGGGCGGCGTAGCCAAAACGACCACCACGGCGAACGTCGGCGCGGCGCTGGCGGCGCTCGGCCAGCGCGTGCTAGTGGTGGACCTGGACCCTCAAGCCAACCTCACCCTGGGACTGCGGTGCGACCTGACGGGACTGCCCTATGGGCTCCATGACGTACTGCTGAATCCCTTTCAGCGCCCCATCAGCCGGATCATACGGCCGGTAGGAGAGACCGGCCTCTACCTCGCTCCCGGCCACCTGGCCATGTCCGCCTGCGAGACGGTGCTCATCCGCCGCGGGGGGCCGCCGTTCAACCTGCGGGATGCCCTGCTGGATAGCGAGATCACACAGAGGTTCGACTGGGTGTTCTTTGACTGTCCTCCTTCTCTCAGCGCCCTCACCCAGAACGCCGTCGTAGCCAGCACCCACCTGCTGGTGCCGACGGAGCCCAAGATGTACGCCTTCGCGGGAATGGCGACGCTAAACCAGCTTGTGGAGGAGCTGGCGCGGAACTACTCGTTCCAGGTGGAGCTGCTCGGGGTGCTGCTCACGATGTACGAGCGCGGCACCAAGCTGCACCGGACGATCGCCGAGGTTATTCGCGAACAGTTCGGGGACAAGGTGTTTCAGACGGTTATCTACAAGAACGTGCGGCTCTCCGAGGCGGAGGTGGAGGGCCAGCCCATCGTCCGCTTCGACCGGAGCGCGCGCAGCGCCGCCAACTACGCCGCTCTGGCGGAGGAGATACTGGCGCGCGTCGGAGAGTCGGCAAAGTAGGAGTTCGGGGTTCAGGCTTTCAGATCCCAGCGGCACGTTACAGCGTGGGTTCAGCTTTGGAATACCGAATGCGGTTTTCGAGGCCGAAGCCCGAACCCTAGCTTCTGTGGAGAAAGACGTACGCGGTAAAGGCGGCGAAGGCGGCGAGTACCGCGACGCAGGCCACCGCCCGTACCACCGCATGGCTGTACCATGGGTCCGAAGTCTCCACCGGCTCTGAGGGCGGGTAGAGGGCCGGAAGGATCCGAGCGCCTCGTCCGTCACTGCTGGGGATGCGTGAGGGCCGCGGCCGGTCGGCGCCCTGCGTCTGCGCGTACTGTCGCGAGCGCTCCAGCGTCTGCGCAATAGCGGCTTCCAGCAGCGCGATGCGGTCATCTTGAGCGCCGCCTGCGCCCTCACGCGGACGCACGACGGCTTGGTCGATGGGAGGCGCGGAAGCCTGCTCCGGAAGGAGCGCCGGCAGATTGGCGCCTGGAGCAGGGGCAGGCGACTTCGGCCCCGGCGGCTGACGGGGCGTGGAGCTTGGACCGGAGGCTGCTCTCTGCCTAGGCTTAGGGGCAGGAGGCTTCGGCGGTTTGGCCGCGGGCGCTCTGGAGGCGGCGGGTGGCGTGGCGGCTGCCATTGGATCAGGCAGCGGATCGGGTGGCGGCGCGAGCGGGATCTCGGGAAGCGGCGGCAAAGATGCCTGAGCGGGCGGAGGCGTCAGGTCCACCTGCTGCTCCTCCCGTGGATGAACGGGCGGGGCGGGGGTGCGGGCCTCCTCCATCAGGGCCGGAGCGACGGGTGCGGCCATTACGGTGGTGGCGTCCTGAACCGGAGCCGGGGCAGAGCCCAGCACGTAGGCGTGCCACTGGCTCATCCTCTCCTTCAGCGCCGTATCGGTGCGTTTGGTGCTCACGCGCGGTTCCTCTGTACTGACGGCTACCTGCGCAGCCTGACTATCCCTGAATTCCGTGTCCGGACGTACCAGGAATGCCGGTGATCCAGGTGTAGCCGGGACTCTCCGGATCCGCTGTTAGTGACGACGAATCGCTGTACGCGGTTACATCCGCGGGGATCCGGGACGTTGCGACGGTAACGGACGGACGGGCGGAATGCGCGGTACTGGCTGGCGGCACCCCATCAATAATACGCGGCGGGCGCGGGTCGAAATCCCGGTTGGGCATCACACACCTCCTTCATGGGCGGCGTGAAGAGTGTCCGAAGCGCTGCGACCGTGCGCGACGGGTGAGACGATCTTGGTGCGGCGGGTTCCACTCGGTGAGCGGAAGTGCAGATTCCGTGCCTCTGGCGGGGGGAGGGCGGGTTGATGGATGATAGTTGATGGTCGATGGCTCCGATTCCTCCTTTTGCTCCGGATGCAGCTCACAAACGGCAGGGCTGCTAAAGCATACACACCGGTCGACCGATTAGGTCACGCACCAAATCAGGCGAACCGACTATCAACCATCATCCATCAACGATCGACTAACTCGGCAATCTCGCTGCACTTCATCCAGCGGACCCGGCTGGCCAGTACTTCCTGAATTCGGCGGCCCAGGAGCTCCAGCGCTGCCAGGCCCGTCTCCAGGCCGTTGGAGAAGAGGGACTGCCAGTGGGTGCAGAGGATGGGCCATCCGCCGGCCACCAGCACCTCCACGATCTCTCCCCGGCGGCCGTCGGCGGTGAGCATCTTGTCCACGATGCCTTCGATCCACTCCTGGTCCGTCCGCGGGGAGTTGATGGTGGCCCACCAGTGGTCGTTCACGTTGGCGGCGATGGAGACCAGGGTGCTCCTGTCCTGTTTGAAGGCGATCCAGGGGCGTACGGAGGGGCGGCCCCACATCATGTGGAGGAAGTACCAGGAGAAGTCGCGGTTGTATACAGCCTTCTGCGCCGCGACGATGGACGCAATGTACTCTGTCTCCACCCGGATGCCGAACACCCACGGCGACGTGACGCCGGTGCAGTCGAATCCCGCCTCTTTCATCAGGTGCAGGGAGTAGGCGAGGTACGGCGTGAGCTTGTCGCGGTTCTGCTTCTGGGACCACTCGTTTTCACTCTCGGGGAAGAAGACGAACTTTGATGAGGGGATGAGACGATGAGGGGATGAGGCGTGACCCGGAATCGCCTCATCGCCCGCACGCCTCATCCCCTCATCGAGGTCCACCGCCAGGTTGTGGGTGATTCCCTCGGGGCAGAAGTCGCACAGGGGGGTGAGGCGGCGTCTGGCCGTGTCCAGCCAGGCGCGAGTGAGCGCCGGGTCAAAGCCTTCGATGCCGGAGACGATGTCCCCCTTGCCGGCAGGGGCGGGGACAATCGAGAATTTGCCCTTGATGCCCCACCGCTCCATGACGTCGCAGTAGCGGTCCAGAAAGTCGTTGGGGATCACGTCCGCCAGCGGTCTTCCATCCTCCGTCTCCGGCGGCTTCTTGTGCACGTCCCTCCAGTGCTCCCGATATACGTGTATCAGCGGGCACGGGTCGTCGACGAGCAGGCAGATGGGTATGGGCGAGGTCATGGATGTGCTCCGAGCGCGGAGGACCTAAAGGCGGAGTCGTGGCCATAATTCGATAGGGAGAAGGGTTCTCCTGTTCGGGAGCGGAGGGGATGATGAGGCAGAGGGTGGTTGCGGCCGTGGCGGCGATGCTGCTGGCGGCGTGGTGTGGACGGTGGGCTTTCGCGCTTCCGTGGCTGCGGGCGGACGGGACGCGGATTGTGGACGCGCGCGGCAAGACGCTGGTGCTGCGCGGCATCAACCTGGGCGGGTGGCTCGTGGAAGAGATGTGGATGATGCCGTTCGAGACGGAGCCGCCTGCCGGGAGCGGCTTCCAGCCTGTACGGGACCACGTCTCCCTCTGGGCTGTCATTCAGAAGCGGTTCGGGGATGCCGGGGTGGAGCGAATCCGGACCGCCCTGCGCGACGCCTGGATCACGGATGCCGACTTTGATCGCATCCGCGCGGCCGGGTTCAACTGCGTGCGCCTCCCATTCCTGTATGACCTCCTCTCCGAGCCGGACGGGCTCCGCTGGCTGGACCTGGCCATAGAGAGGGCAGGAAAGCGCGGCATCTACGTGATCCTGGACATGCATGGGGCGCCGGGCCGGCAGAGCGCCGACCACCATACGGGTCAGGAGGGAGTAAACCAGCTCTTCAAGGATCCCGCCAACGTGGCCGAGATGGCGCGTGACTGGGAGATGATCGCACGGCGCTATCGGACCCGGCCGGAGGTCGCCGGCTACGACGTGATGAACGAGCCGATGGGCGCGCCAAACATGGACGCCGTGCTGGCCGTGTACGAGAGGGTGTATCCGGCCATCCGGGCGGCGGATTCACGCCACCTGCTGTTCCTGGAGGACGGGTACAAGGGACCGGACGGCTTCCCGGTCCCGAGCGAGCGGGGCTGGCAGAACGTGGTCTACAGCACCCACACGTACCAGTTTCATGCCAAGAAGGAGAAGGACCATCTCGATGCTTTCAATGGGCTGGCGCGGCAGATAGCCGGACTTCAGGAGCGCTGGAACGCGCCGTACTACCTGGGCGAGTTCAACCTGGAGCCCCACGGCTCCGCCGCCTTGATGGGTGCGGTAATCAAGATCCTGGAGTCACACGGCTGGTCGTGGTCGCCGTGGACGTACAAGGTGGTGATGAGTCATCCGGAATCCTCCATGTGGGGCCTCTACCGCGATCCCCAGGCCGTCACGCCCCTAAATCCCTTCACGGACTCGGAGGCGGACCTGCTCAAGAAGCTGGACCAGGTCCGCACAGAGCGGCTGGAGGAGTACCCGGGGATGACAGCGGTCTATCGGGTCGTTGGCACGTCTCCGCCATAAGCGTCGGAGAACACTACGGGAAACGCCCGGCCCTTTCCGCTGATGTCGCATGTGGCGGCGTGCATGTAGGCTACGCTGAAGGCGCGGCGTATTAGCCTAGTTGATTTCGCAACAGAATCGGCCCCTTAGCGCGCGACGGTAGCGAAAAACCGGTAGACGTGCGCCTAGTTGCGCTCCGTCGCCAACCTCTGCTAAAATAATCGATTCGGGCCGGCAAAAATGCCGGCCTTTTGCGTTGACAAGAGTCGGCTTGTATGCTACAATGGGGGTGAACTGGTGGACTCCTGTTCGCCGGTTCAAAGCAAAGCGAGGGTGCGTTCTCATCTTGGCGGACGAAACGCACCCCCGACTTCTCACAGAACAGGGGGGTCCTCCAATGGTGTTGGCATTGGAAAACGCCTGTCCCGCAACTGCTATTGTACCAGAGCAGGACCGGAAGGGCAAGCGGCTAAGCGCGCTTCGTCTGCTGACGGAGCCATTCCCGCCTTCGGATGCGAAGGTCGCGGCGGCGGTCGGGCTGGAGCGTACAACGGTCTGGCGGCTGCGGAAGATGCTGGAAGAGAAGGGCATCGAATACGCGGGCAAAGACGGGCGCGCGCGGAACGGGCGGAAGGTGCTGTACGGAAAGGCGTACGCCAGGATCGAAGAACTGAAGCGGCAGAACCCGCGCTATGGCGGGCGCGAGCTGTGGTTCTACCTGACGGGCGAAGAAGGCTTTGCTGAGAGTGAACTACCCTGCATCGCGAGCATAGACGCCTACCTATCGAACAAGAAAATGACGAACAAACCGCTAACCGGCAAAACGGACAAAAGACACTATCTGACTGACTACACGAAAGAGCCGCTCTCGCGCGTTGGCTGCGATACGGTCTATCCGTTCCGGTGCAAGCATGGGCAACAGTTCCAGGTCTTGAGCTTCCGGGACTATTGGACCGGCGCGGTCTACTGCGAGCCGTTCCCCTACAATCTCAAGACGGCTTTCATGGATGGGCTGGATCAGCGGGCGTTCGCCGGGTCGTTCCTGCGGTTCGTCTCTCATATCGGCGTGCCGCATGTGCTCGTGCTGGATAACGGCGCGGGCCAGATCACCGCGCACGGCGTCTTGCCGGAGATCGCGCGGTGGTGCATCAATCTCGGCGTCATCATGGAATGGGAACCCTACGGCCGGCCCTGGAAGAACGGCGCGTCGGAGCGGTGGAACCGGGATCTCTTGAAGTGGTGGGGCGATTTGGGGTCCACCGTCAAGAGCCTGGAAGAAGGGTTCAAGCTGATTCGTCAACGCGCCTTGTCGGTCACTCGAAGATGGCCGCGCAAGCAGTTAGGGAACCGGCCGGCGTCGAGCGTGATCCCGGTAAGGGATTGGCCGGTGGAGGGCTTGGAGGCCGGCTGGCTGAGGTGTGAACCTTTGGGCAGACAGGGGCTAATCCAGGATGGCGTACTCAGGATGCAGAGGGAGGTCGAACAGAACGGGTTTGTCCAGCTTCACGGCAACGACCATATGTTCGTCTCCGATATGCTGGTAGGCGGCTACGTGCGGGTAGAGTTCCAGGTTCGGGCCGATGGGCAGCCGTCGGTCGGCTCCGTGCGGGACGGCAAGGGGAACCTTGTCGCCACGTTCCAGCACTACATGAACGCGGAGAGGCCGCAGGGAACGCCTCTCGTGGTGAACGTGAAGAACTACATGTTCGCCGGTGACAACGACGTGAGGCGTCAGAACTTCTCGCAGGACGTGCATAACGCGGAGATACACCGGGCGATGAAGCGGCAGCGCGCTTCTTCGGTGTACACGGCGACCGGGAGCGTCAACCCGTACAAGCGGTCGGAGTAGGAGGAGGTCCCGCCGTCCGATGGTTGGGCGGCGGGTTCTCTTTACCTTCTAAAGAGACAAATGTCTAAGTACACAGATGTTTCAGACGTGCTAGAGGCCGGCACAAGCACGCGGGCCGGGGGTGCTCCCAATCAGGAGGACGTGCGCACACTCCCGGCCCGAAACAAGCGGCTGGCAGGGCGGCAAGTGGCGGTCGGGTCCGTTTCCGGGGCGTGGCGTGGGCACCCTGTACCTGTGCGGACTGACGCGCGCACAGCCGTACCGTGCGCGACGGCAGCCGCCGTACTCACTCCCGGTACGAATACCAGGAGGATATGTGCTCACCGGCCTCCGGGCCAACGTCGCGGGATCGGGGCCGTGGCGATCCGCTGCGGCCGGTTGCTGGCTCCGGCGAAGCCGCTCTCCGGCTCTGTCCGTCGCGAAGCGACACCTTCCCCCTGCTCTGATGATGGAGTGCAGTTTTCCAGCATCAGTGCAGGTGAGTAGCCCAGTGGAGCAGTCTATGGCCGGCGCTTTACCAGGCCATAGTCTGCGGAACGTCGGTAGGCAGGGTGTAGATGGGAAGCAGGCAACCCGAGTGGAGCAGACGATGACCGGCGCTTTATCAGGTCATGGTCTGCGGAACGGCCGTAGGGTCCGGTTTGCCATTCCGGGACTACCCCGCCAGTGGAGCAGTCTACGGCCGGCGCTTTACCAGGCCGTAGTCTGCGGAACGCTCGCCAGTGGCCGGTAAGTGGTGAGGATAGGCGGTAGCTGACAATGGCTGACCTTTCTCCAGACGATGTATGGGAGTGGCTTTCGGAGAAGTTCGGTTCCTCCGGCGGTAGCTCGGCGGGGGCGGACTTCCTCTCGGAGCCGTTCTCGGATAACCCTGGCTTCGTGACTCCTGGATCGCTCCAGGACCAGCTTGACGCCGGAGGCGCGGACTTCCTACAGCCTCAGCTTGACGAGATGGACCGGCAGGCGCAGGGCGTCAACGCGGCAGGCCAGGACCTAACGCGCAGGCAGACGGCTGAGGACGTGGATCGCGCCACAAGCTGGCGGCTGGCGCGCGAGCATGGGATGGGCTTCGGGAACGGCGGGCCGGTGCCTACGGAGTGGGACGGGGAGTCGGCGCTGGAAGTGGAACCCGCATCGCCCATTCAGGTGTTCCCCGGCTCCTCTCCTGGGGCGAGCGCCTTCGACGCCATCGCCTTCGGCTTCACCGTCGCGCCGGAGGCAGGCTGCGCGCAGTTCGGCTTGCAGGCGTTTTGGGCGCTCCGGTACTTGCAGCTTCGGGCGCTGGAAATGAAGCAGCTTCTGCAAGCGGCAGGGTTCGATCTGTCGGCCGCAATGGGGGCGCTACAGAGCGGCACGTTCGACGTTTCGTCGGTGATCCAGAAGCTCGGTCCTACCACGAGCGGGACGATCCACGGCGAGGTTACGAAGTTCACCGACGTTCCGTGCGCGGATGGGTCGTTCCACTCGATAGGGGAGTTCCTGTCCGGCTGCACGCTCGGTATCGGCGGGCAGCAGGTCAACCTCCTGGAAGCTCTCTGCGTGGAGGACGGGCAGGGCAACCTGCATTCGCTGAACGACGCGCTGGCGGGTCTTGTCTACGCCGATCCGGTGGATGGGCATACCCGGCACGCGCTCTTGAAGCTCATCGGCATACCGCAACCCGGCTCGCCGGAGTAGCGGGAAGGAGGGCAGGCAAATGGAGCGGTTCGCGAACGACGCGGTTTCCAACCTGGTGGCCGCTGGCGGGCTGGCGGCGAACGCCGTTCAGTTGACCGTGGCCGATGGCAGGCGGTTCCCCACGCAAGGCAACTTCACCATCCTCTGCGAGGGCGAGTACATGATCGTGACGGCCGTCGCGGGGAACGTGTTTACGGTGACGCGCGGGCAGGAGGGCACCGCTGCGAGCGGCCACACGGACGGCGCGATAGTCGAGCATGTGGTGAGCGCGCGGGCGCTGAACGTGCTTGCAGCCGGAGGCGGCGGCATCGGGGAGAACCTGACCGTTCCGCTGGTGGCTGACTTCGCACCCTTCAACCAGGGGGCCATGACACTGGCGGATACGCCGTTGGGCGTGGCGCTGAACTGCCCGGCGACCGGAGGAGGCGACGCTATCCGAGGCATGGATAAGGCGCTGCCCGCCGCTCCGTGGGCCTTCGAGTGCGGCTGGACGCCGGGGCTGTTCCAGACGAACTTCCACCATGCGGGCATGTACCTGCGGAACAGCGGCACGGCTGCTATCTCCGGCTTCGGCTACTTCCCCGGCGGTGGGCCGGTCTTCGTCTGGAACCGGTACAGCGCGCCCACAGTGTGGCAGTCCGCCTATGCGATTGGCTCCCCTGGCGCGCTTGGATGGACGGCCGGTAAGCGGATTTACCAGCGGATGCGAGCGGACGCCGCGCAGGTCTACATCGACGTTTCGACCGATGGGCAGAACTGGTGCCAGATGTGGTCGGCTCCCATCGCGGACATAGCGGGCTTCGACCGGATCGGCTTCTACGTGAACGCAAACCATGCGTTCTACCCGGCCGCCGCCCTTCTCCAGCACTGGAAGCAGGACTAAGATGCGGATCGGTTCGGCGAGTGGGCAGAGGGTAGGAACACGGAGAGCCGGGGCCGCGCGTTCGGGGGGCGGCGGAAGCTACGCGCCTCCGGCTCCTATGCGGACGTGGCCGCAGGTCCGCGATAGGCTCGGCAACCTGTTCCCTGGCGGCGGGCCGTGGTTCAACCAACCAGTGACGCCGGGCACTTATCCGGCGAACACGCCCGGAGGACAGTTGGGGTTGGGTTCGCCGGTGCCGCTCTCTACGCGCGTGAAGAACGCGGCGGCGAACGTGGCGCAGGGTGCGGGGGCGGTGACTTCCTCTCCCGTAGGCGACCACAGCTATCGGATGCTGGCCTACAACGGCGGCGGGCGGGTGATGCCCTACTCCGGCCAGTTGTGGGACGACCGGGAAGCGTACCTGCGGAACCACTGGCCGTACGGCGATCCGGTGATGCTGTTCGGTTTCAACACGCTCCACGAGAACAACTACGAGACCGACGCGCTGCCGGATCGGTGGCCGTGGCGGATCATGTCGGACGTGGGCCACCTGAACCGCGACTGCACGCCGGGCGAGGCCGCACTGAACGTGACGATGTGGTGCGCGAAGATGGCAAGCCTCATCGAGGAGGTGAAGGGGTTCGCGGTTTCGGTGGCGGATGCCGCGCAAGTGGTGAAGGCACTCGCCATGAGCGGCGGGCCGGGCTTTCAGAACGCGCTTCAAACGATCTTGGACAGGTTGGGCAACGTCAACCCCAGCCTGACCGAGGAGCTGGCCGACCGGCTCACGGTAACGCTCCCGGACGGGAATCGCCGGCAGGTGACTTCCGTTCTGGGCGATACCTCCCAAATGGTCGGCGGAGAGGAGGTTCGGCTGCTCGACAGGCTCTATGTCCGGGGGCCACAGGGCAGCGTATGGCCGCTGAGAGACGCGCTAAAGGGGGCGATTTACCAGACGCCGGAGGGCAACCGGTACAACGCCTTCGCCGTGCTCGTCTCGGTTCTCTACGGCCAGTACATACCGCCGGACACTCAATAGAACGGGTCATGAACCCGGTGATCTAGCTCAGCAACGAGCAAAGAGGACATGCGATGGCAGCACAAAACGGCTACACGCTCGGATACCTGCCGAAGATGAACACCAAAGTTCCCTTCGCCAAGATCTGGAGCGACAGCGACGACGACGCAAAGAAGCAGGCGGGAAACCTGGTTGCGCTCCGCGTGGTGGGTACGCAGTGGTCCCTCTCGAAGGGGATCTGGACGAACCCGGCGGGCGTGATCCAGGCCGGCAACGGACTCTCTCTCACGCTGGAGTTCCGCCTGGCGAACGGGGTGATCATCAAGATCACCATCCAGAGGGCGAAGCCCAACGCGGACGTGAACGCACTCGCGCAGGCGGCTATCGCCCACTGCACCGGCCCGAACGGTGAGGCTCTGGTTGAACTGGTCCGGGCGCAGTTCAACAAGCAGGTGTACGTCTAAGCCTTCTGGCTAGAAAGGGACAGGTGCTCACGTGGCTTCTCAGCGGTACACGATCAGCTACAAGAACCGGCCCGCCGGCCAGCAGGTGGCGGGCGCGACGCTGTTCTTCGCGGCGGGCGATGCGGACGCGGAGGCGTTCCTGGCGGTGGTCCAGGCCAACATGGACATCGACAACGCCAACAAGCTCAACACGGCGATAGCCGGCGGGTTCGCCCCCTTCGGCCTTCTGCCGCTCGCGAAGGAGCAGCGGTCTTCCGTTCTCTTCGACGATGGCAGCCTGGGGTTCGTCCACGTTCCCCATGTCTTCATCGCCGCGACGGAGGACACTCTCTCGAACGCCGTTCTGGGCGGAGCTACGGCCGTGAATCCGGGGACCAAGCTCCGCAACGCGAACGGCGCGCTGGCGACGGGGATCGTCCGCTACGCGGAGGTGAACTTCCTGAAGTAGCGGGCGGCGTCCGGTCAAAGCCAGATTGGAACAGATCAACGCCAGCGGGGGCGCAAGTCCCCGCTGGCGACGCCGCGAAACGTGGGAAGGCAAGGCAAGGAGTGTTGGAATTTGAGAAGCGGTTCTACGCGGTGCTCGGCTACCTGGCCGAACTCTGCTTCGCGGTGGCGGGAGTGCTCCGCGCTCAGGAGCATTACCGACGGTGTGTTGAGCGTTTCCGTCGTGCTGGCAATAAAGGAGGCGGCGAAGATGGACTTCGGAACGAAGGTCCACGTGGTGACGAATACGGTCGTTGCGTTGTCCGCGCTCGTGACGAGCCTGTACAACGCCTTCGGCCACGGGCGCTGGAAGAAGACCATCGAGGAGATGGTGAACCAGCAAGCGCAGGACGTGCAGGAGGTCAAGAACAAGGTCAACGGTAGCGCGAGCTAACCGGGCGAACAACGAAGAAAGGTGAACGACGATGCTACTGTTCAAGGGCAACTTGCTAAAGACGATCCCGGCCGAAAACAAGCAGGGTCATCCGTACGTGCAGCATCTGGTGATGGATGAGGACGACGGGCGGTCGGACGTTTACATGATAAACGCGAAGGAGGCGCTGACCGCCGAGGAAGTGACGGCGGGGGTGAACGTCTACTTCGTGGGGGTGTTCAACAACAAGCCGACGTTCCGGGTCACGGATGATCCGTTCGCGATGAACCCGCAGTAGCAGCCTGGGGGCAGGGTCGGCCGGCGGGAAACCGTGGCTCCCCTGCCCTTCTGGTTGGGCTGCGGAGAAGGAGGGCATGCGCGATGGCGGTTCCGAATAGTGAAAGAATAGTAGCGGTGGCACGAGAGGCCATCGGGATGAGTGAGCATCCGGTCGGATCGAACGACGGGCCGGAGCTTCGGGCGTTCATGAAGGAAGTTGGGTTCGTGCCCGGCGAGCCGTGGTGCTTGTGGTTCGCCCGCGCGGTGGTCTACAAGGCGTACGCGGGGGAGGCGGTGCCGGAGATCGTGGCGCTGGATACCGGGCTATGCCAGGAGCTTCTTGACGTGGCGCGGGAGAAGGACTGCATTACGCGCTACGTCTCCACGGGTTCCATCTTCCTGCTGCTGAACTCGCAGGGCCATGCGTTTCATGCAGGAATCTGCGTGGGGCCGGGGGCGCAGATAGGCACGATAGCAAGCATAGAGGGCAACACGAACGACAACGGGTCGGCGGAAGGATACGAGGTCTGCCGGCACGTGCGGCCGATCCATGCGTGCCGGTTCCTCGGGTGGTGAAAACGGTAGATGCTAGGCGGAGGTGTGTTGAACGGTGGCGCGTAACTTTGCCGCCGCTCTTCATATTCTTGTGGAAGAAGTGGAGTGTGGTCTTTCCGTGGACCGGTCCGGGCCCTATGCGAGATGCCTCGAGAGCACGTCCCGAGTGCGCCGAGATGTTAGAGCTCTCCGCATGGCCCCGGAGTAGCCCGGGCCGTGCTACCCGCGTTTCGTCGCTTCCTCTCCGATTGGCTGCTGCTCGACCGGGTACAGCGTTACGGGCACACACGGGAAGCTTGACTCGGGCGCGAACGGTAGGACCAGCTAGGCGCGGGGCCGCGATTAATCTCGGCGATACGGAACGCGAGTGGTCGCGTGCCCATTGGGGTCGCCCTTGGGAGTGGTGGTCCGGAGGAGCTTATCGCTCCTCGTCGTGTTGGTAGGGATCACGTCGAATGTGGCCTCCTTTAGGCACGCCAGACTGCGGCATTGCCGACGTTCCCACAACGCATACCGGCCCCCCCGGAGCCTTCATGCGCTCGATCCTTCCGTGTGGCGGCAGCGGCCGTTAGGTGCGGCTCCGGCCGCCTGACGTGGCACGCACCCGGATCGCTGGATCCAAGGATACAGGAAGGCGCCGTCACCGGTCGGCTGGCAGGTCGGGTTCCCTAGCATTGATTAGAGCCTCGGGAGGGAGCATCCCCGGACGCTGGTGTCGGGGGTTGAAATCTTCAAGTAGCTCCACCCACCTGGCGAGTAGACGCTTGACTCGCTCGTCCCGGACTTTCGTCTCCACGCCTGGTCGTGCGGGACGGTCCTTCTCCTCATCATATTCCTTATGCGCCTGGTCGAGCTTTCGCCACCAGAAGATGTTCGGTTCGGGGCCAAGAATCGCCTCTTTTAGATTGGTAGCGTATGAGTTCAGACTTGGTGAGAGGGAATTTGGCCGGAGCGTCAGGTGGGCGC
>CAYNFH010000051.1:0-29526 GCA_964396385.1 uncultured Chthonomonadaceae bacterium
CCGTAACCCACCACCTGTCCATCCAGCCGGGCGACGAAGTAGGAAGCGGACCGGTTGGTCAGCTCCGTATAGTAAGCGTTTTCGTGCCAGGGGGTAGCGTAGCATCGCCGCTCGATATTCGAGACGGCTTCCACGTCGCCTCGGCGCATCGGCTCCACGTAGACCGGGTCGATTATCAGGGCCATGTGGCGCGCTCGGAAATGTACAAGCCTGTCTGGCACCAGGATAACACAAGCCCCTGTGACTGTCAAACCAGGCCGGCACGATACTTGCTGCCCACACTGGTGGTACGTCACAATGCGGGTTGAAGTCTGAGCTGTTCAGGCATTCTCGTGTAGGGGCGGCCCTGCGTAGCCGCCCGACGGCAGAGCAAAGAGAATCTACGTGATGGCCAAGATAGTGGTACTCGCTGGCGCACTGATGACCGCGGTCGCGCTGGCCGGCTGCGGGGAGGACCAGTACAAGGAGCTTCCAGTGCCCGGTCCGGACCCTGGCGCGCAAGTACACGCGAAGCAGTGGATGCCACCTAAGCCGCCTCTCGGCTCCGTCAGTGCCCCTGACATCGACCTGACGCCCGCTCTCGGATCGGGTGGGCAGGTCGGATACGACTACAGCGTGGGGCACGACCGCGATGTGAAGGCCGGCCTCTACTGGAAGCTGCGCTCGCTCAAGGAGGGGCTGGAGGTCGGGAACGTACCGGCGGACATGGATTCGCGGCTCAAGGACACCCGCCGCAAGATAGAAGCCAGCCTGAACGACGCGGAGAAGCCGACATTGCGCCACGCCCTGGCACAGATCGATGCCGCGTATACCGCCTACAAGTCGCAGCAGGCCCTGCGGCGAGACGGGATAGACACCGATAGCCTCTCCTGGGACGCGGCGGTTATGGAAGGTGCCCCGCAAAAGGGGTTGATGGACGACATGAGCTACGAGCGGCTCCGCGCTCAGCGCAATCGCATGATGGCCTATCAGGCGGTCTACCGCGGCTCGCCGGAGCAAGTGAAGCGCGACGCCCTGAGCCGCGCGGGGACGGAGCTGGCGGACCTGGGGGATACGCTGGACCGGCAGCGCGCGGCCGAGGGCATGAGTCCCCTCGGCCGCGCCCACAACCCGGACAGGTCCGGGTTTTAGAGCAGGCCCGCCCCGCGGAATCGGGAGATCATCTCCCGCTCCTGGGATTCGGTGAGGTCCACCAGCGGCGGACGCACCCACATTCGCGGCACGCCCCGGTGCGCGAGTACGGACTTCGCGGCGGCGATGAGCGGGTAAGCCAGCAGGATACTCTTCGCTGCGTCCAGCCGCCGCTGCGCTTCCTCCGCTACACCTTCAGCCAGCGCCCGCCGAACTCCCACCACCAGCTCCGGAAACGCGTTGGCCGTCCCGCTGATGGAGCCGGCCGCGCCGGCCGCCAGCGAGCGGGACAGCAGCTCGTCGCTGCCGGGGAAGATGCGCAGCCCCTTCCGCCGCTCGATGAGGCCGCTGGTGCGAGCCCAGTCGCCCTCGCTGTCCTTCATTCCGGCCAGGCGGGGGTGCGCGGCCAGCAGATCCAGCGTCTCGTCCGAGACCTGGATGGCGGACTGCTGCGGGATACTGTAGAGCAGCACGGGGATGTCTACCGCGTCCAGCACGCGGCGGAAGTACTCCGCCACGCCCTGGGCGGAGACGCGCTTGAAGTAGAAGGGCGGGAGTATCAGCGCAGCGTCGGCGCCGCATTCCGCGGCGTGGCGCGTGAGCGCGATGGTGTCCGGCAGGTTCGCCGTGCCGGTGCCGGCGACCACCTGAAGTTCCTCGCGCTGCCGGAGCACCGCCTCCAGGACCTTCATGCGCTCCGCCACGGAGAGGGAAGGTCCTTCTCCGTTCGTCCCGCACACCACCACGCCGTCGATGCCGGCCGACCTCTGGAACTGGAGGTACGGTGCGACGGATCCGAGCTCCAGCTCTCCGTCACTTCCGAACGGCGTGACCATCGCGGTCATCAGGCCGCTTAGCTCCGCCATGGCTCTATCTCCTCAGCCGCGCCTTGTACAGCTCCAGGGCCGCCGCGCGCATCTTGCTCTCTCGCTCATCCTCCGTCTCGGCTGTAGTGGGCTCGATCCCGGCCAGTGGGGGGAAGGCCGCCTCCAGCCGGGCCGACGCCTCCTCCAGCTTCCGGGGGATGTGGGCAGCCTGCGTGGAGGGGGCCAGGATGTTGAAGGTGAGGATGTCCGAGTTGATCTGCCTGAGCAGCTTCATATAGCGGGAGCGGGTGCGGCCGAGCCACTCCGCGAAGTGGCGCTTAGCGTTCTCGTCGCCCGCCTCCGCGCGGCTCTTGCGCCTGGGATACTCCTTCTCCAGGAGGGCCCACAATGCCTTTGCCTCCGCCTGCCGTTTGCGGATGTCCTTGTCCATCTGGATCCACTCGGGCGCTACGTCGGCGTTCTTAAGGATGCGCAGGGCGGCGCGCAGGTGGGCCGGGATGTGGGCATCCTCCTCCAGGTTCAGGGGCCGGCCCTTACCGGGAATGTTGTCGAAGGCGCCCTCCTCCATGGCCTCCTGGATCTTGCGCTCCGCGATGACCCTCGAGTCGAACAGCATGGTCCCCTCCCGCAGATTGTGAAAGAATGCACAATGTACGGACATTGTACCATGTATGACGGTTGACGGCAGACGGAGGACCGACGGATTCCGGAGCCGTCTTCCGTCCACCGTCTACCGTCATCGGTCTTATAATATCTCCATGCACCCACTGGCCATCTACATTCACGTTCCGTTCTGCGTGAAGAAGTGCTCCTACTGCGACTTCAACGCCTACTCCGGCATGGGCGACCTCGCCGCGAGCTACGTGAGCGCCGTACGCCAGGAGATCCGGCGCTCGCCGTATCGCGGGCGCTGCGTTCATACGGTCTTCTTCGGAGGGGGCACACCCACCTATCTCTCGGCGGGGCAGCTCGCGGCGATCCTGGGCGAGATCCGCGACGCATTTCAAATCGACTCGGGCGCGGAGGTGAGCGCGGAGGCCAATCCCACCAGCGTGGACGCGGCCAAGTTCGCCGCCATGCGGGATGCGGGATTCAACCGCCTCTCCATCGGCGTGCAGTCCTTCAACGATCTGCTCCTGAAGCGGGTGGACCGCGAGCACTCCGCCGACGAGGCCGAAGAGGCCGTGCGCCGCGCGCGGGTGGCCGGGTTCCGCAACCTGAGTATCGACCTGATGTTCGCCCTCCCCGGCCAGAGTCTGGAGCAGTGGGAAGCCACCCTGGACCGCGCGCTGTCGCTGGAGACGGAGCACCTCTCGGTCTACGCGCTCACCATCGAACCTGGGACCCGCTTCGAGCGCCTGCATGCGGGCGGCAAGCTGGACCTGCCGGACGAAGACGCGGAGTTGGCCATGTACGAGCGCGCTGTCGAGCGGATCACCGCGGCCGGGTTTGAGCACTACGAAGTCTCCAACTTCGCCCGGCCCGGCTTCCGCGCCCGCCACAACCTGGTCTACTGGTGCAACGAGGAGTACGCCGGGTTCGGGCCGGGCGCCGTCTCCTATGTGGACGGCTGCCGCTGGACCAACGAGAAGTATCCGGCCCGCTACATTGAGAAGGTGGAGGCAGGGCAGGACCTCGCTATCGAGTCGGAGCGGCTGGCGCCTGCGGCGGCGATGAGCGAGACCCTCATCCAGGGGCTGCGGCTGCGAGAGGGAATCTCCCTGGACAGGTTGGGTGACCGCTACGGCCTGGACGCGGCCACCCAGTACGACGAGCCGCTGCGTAAGCTGGAGGGCAGGGGACTGGTCGAGCTCCGCGACGGCCGTATTCGCTTGACCGACGCCGGCCTCCTCCTTGCCAACGACGTGGCGCTGGAGCTCCTGCCCTGAAGAAAACGGGTGTTCAGGTGATCAGGATTCCGGACCTGAACACCTGAACACCTGAACACCGGTGGTTTTACGAGCTCGGGAAGCCCGTTACGGTCACCCCCACCGGCCGCGACCCGGCCGGCGCACCGAAGTCCTGGTACCCGAACCGTTGCCGTCCAAAGACGGTCCACATGCTCAGAGTGCCGCCCGCGTTCTGCCACACTACGTACGGATAGTTGTCGCTCCCGATGGTGAGGGAGACCGCCTGCCATCCGGCGTATGGCCCGTAGCTGTCCGAGGTGAATAGGTTGCGTGGCAGCAGCGTCCAGAGGGACATCTTGCCTGTGTACGGATCGAACCAGAGGACCCGCGCCTGGCCGTCCGGTCCCACCGCAAATCCCTCCGGTGTGGCTGCTCCCGCGGCGGGTCCATAGGTGGATGACGTGAACTGGCCGGGTTGGGTGATGGTCCACGCCTGGATGGCCCCGAACGGACCCACCCACAGCAGTCGCGGCAGATTGTCCAGCCCGACCGCCAGGGCGCTGATACTCCATCCGGACTTGGGTGCGTAGTCATCGTACGTGAAGGACCCGGGCGAGCTGATGGTCCAGAGGCTGATCCGCCCGCTCTGGTTCACCCACAGCACGCGCACCTTGTTGTCCGCGCCAACAGCCGCCTGCAGGGCAGTCCAGCCTGGATACGGACCGTAGTCGTCGTAGGTGAAGCTCGAATCCCGCTTCACCGTCCAGAGACTGATCCGCCCGTTCACATTCCGCCACAGGACCCGCGTGAGTCCGTCCGTCGGTCCGGTAGCGACGGAGGCGGCGGTCCAGCCGGGATACGGTCCATAGTTGGACGCGTTATAGGTGCCAGTTCCGGTAACCGACCAGATCGAGAGGCTTCCGTCCGGGTTGGAGAGCACGATACGCGGGTTGATGGGAGTGAGCAGAAAGGCGTGCTCCTCCCCATTGGGGGCCAACCCGTACCCACAGATCTGTCCGGAATCGTTTATTGCGGTAGCAACTTCGAGACGCCAGCCCGTCCCGCTCGGGACAAGAGTGTTCAGGTCGCGCATGCCCCGTACGCTATCCCAGACAAAGGCTTTGAAGACCCCAATGCTGCCCGTTCCATCGTCCACTTCACCCACTATCTGGCCAAGATTGTTGATTCCACTGGCGCTGCTCTGAGCCATTCCGAGCGTGCCCAGGTCTATAAACTTGGCTGCCCCGCCGGGATCATAGAAGGTCGCGTGCCAGACGCTGTTCTGGCCGCTCGGATTGGAGAACCCGCAGATCTGGCCGGCATCGTTGATTGCGTAGGCCACGCTGTCATTGCCACCCAGAGTGCCCAGGTCCTTCATCTGCGGGTTCGCGGCAGAATTGAACAGGAAACCGTGAGACGCACCTTTCGGGAACTCCGCATCGCCCGCAACCAGCCCGGCATTGTTCAACCCATTCCCTTCACCAAACGGCCCGCCGAACGTTCCGAGGTCTGACATTGAGCTTGAGTTCGGGTCGTACAGAAATGGATGCGTGCTGTTGTCTCCCGAGAGGTCTGAATAGCCGGTAATCTGTCCTTTGTTGTTGATGCCCAGTCCCACGCTATTGGATCCGCCCAATGTGCCAAGGTCGGTCATCTGGGTAGACGTATTCGGATCGTAGAGAAACACGTGGTTCACAGCGTCGCCGGGCGGGGATGCTGCGCCGGTGACCTGTCCCTGGTCGTTGACGCCAAATGCAAGGGCTACGGTGCCGCCCAGGTTGCCCAGATCTCGCATTTTGGGTGTCGCCGCGGCGTCGTAGAGGAACGCATGATATGAGTCGTCATTCAAGCGCAGGATGTAACCGACTACCTGGCCCTTACGGTTGATGCCGAATGCGAGACTTGCGGAGCCGGGGGACGCTCCCATGGTGCCCAGGTCGGTCAGTGAGTACTGGCCGGCGGCCGGTGCGCCGGTGAGCAGCAGTAGCAAGGGGACGACGACCGCGACTACGCGGCGGCTTGGGTGCAGCATCGGGTCTGCTCCTTTTCATCGGAGATCGCCGGCGCAGTGACACCGCAGGGCGGCCGTGGGGCGCCGGCCGATCGCAAGAGGTGGGACAATGGGGCCACAGAGCTCGCCGGCCAGCCAGGGTATCGGCCGTGCGGGCTGTCTGCGGCCAGTCTACTACCGCGCTGCTTCCGTTGTCAAGCGATGGACCTCACGGAGGACGTTCGCCTCCCTCCAGCATGGCCAGCGTGGGGAACAGCGGTCATCCGGGTGGCGTATGACTCTCCTTGGAGAGACAAGAGAAATGGCAATCAATACGTTCAAGACGGGTATTCTGATGGCCGCGCTGTTCGGCCTTTTCATGCTCATCGGGCGGGCGCTCGGTGGCGCGAACGGGCTGATCATCGGCTTCTTGCTGGCGCTGGGCACCAATGGGGTCGCTTACTGGTTCAGCGACAAGATAGCGATTATGTCCAGCGGCGCGCAGCCGGTTACGGAGGCACAGGCGCCGCAGCTATACCACACGGTAGCGCGCGTGGCGCAGCGGGCCGGGATGCCCATGCCGCAGGTCTACATCGTGCCCTCTCCCCAGCCCAACGCATTCGCCACGGGGCGTGACCCGCAGCACGCCGCCGTCGCCGCGACGCAGGGCATCCTCCAGGCGCTGACACCGGAGGAGCTGGAGGGGGTGCTAGCGCACGAGATGGCGCACGTGAAGCACCGGGACATCCTGATCAGCTCCATCGCCGCCACGGTGGCCGGCGCCATCACTTTGATCGCTCACTTCGCCCGGTTCGCCATGATCTTCGGCGGGTATGGCCGGGACGACCGCGACCGAGGCGAGAACCCCATCGTGGCCCTGGCGCTGCTCATCCTGGCGCCCATCGCGGCTATGCTGATCCAGCTTGCCATCTCGCGCTCCCGCGAGTTCGAGGCTGATCGCGGCGGCGCAGAGATCAGCGGCAACCCACTGGCCCTGGCGGGCGCGCTCCGGAAGATCGAGCGGTACGCGGAGGCCATGCCGATGAACGTGCCGCCCTCCACGGCGCACATGTACATCCAGAACCCGCTGGGCGGGGACCGGCTCGCCGGCTTTGCGGCGCTGTTCCGGACGCATCCAGCGACTCCGGAGCGGATCGCCCGCCTGGAGGCCATGGCGGCGCAGATGCACGGCCAGCCCACCATGCGGCCGGACTGGACGTAAGAGCTTAGCTTAGAGTTCCATGTGCAGGTACCTATCGTCGAGCGATCGCACTTGACTGTCAGCCCGAGCGAAGCGAGGGATCTGCTTTGCTCTGGAGCCCGGTATCAGCGTCCACGCAGACAGGGCGGAACTCAGTCTCAATGGCCCCGTCCGGCGCTACCGTCAAAAGTGTCCAACCTTCGGGCTGGCGTCCCGCAGGCAGCCCGAAGGCGATAGGAGGCGCGCTGAAGAGCAGCGTCCCACCCAGCCGGTGGGTAAGGGGCCGGTGCAGATGGCCGGACAGGAACGCCGCGACGCCCGCCCCGCGCAGCAGCTCCATGAGCCGCAGCCTCGGCGCCGGCTCCACGTTCCAGTAATCCGTGCCCGGCTCGTCCAGCGTCCGTTCGTAGAGCGGATAGTGGCACACTACCAGCGTGGGGGAGGTAGTCGTCCGGCCCAGCTCATGCTCCAGAAAGAGCCACTGGTCCTGCTCCCGTGCCAGCCCGCTCCCCAGCAGCGATCCATTTATCCCAATGATCCGCAGTCCCTCTATGAAGGTACAAAAGGAAGACGGGCCCAGCCGCCGCTCATATTCCAGTACGCGCTCGTGGGTCACTACTCCATGCACGCCCGGGTGTGCCTTGTTTCCCACGTCATGGTTTCCAGGCACGTATAGAACGGGCACCCTCAGCAGCGCAATGCGCTCCTGGAGGTCCTCTATCTCCTCCGGTAGGCCCCCCTGAGTCAAGTCCCCCACAATCAGCGCCAGGTCCACACCCGCTCGGACAGTGTCCTCGACCGCGCGGTCGAACCGAGGGCCGTACAGGGGTTGATCCTCTACCGTGCCTCGAGTGGTATGCGGATCGGCCAGCAGGGCAATCCGCACGGCCCTGTGGGGAGGAAGATTCGGCTTGGGGGATGGAAGCATAAAGGATAACTCCAGGAAAGGAACCTGTCCTATGGATATTCTGGTGTGCGGGACGGCCGCCGCGGAGGGTTGGCCGGCGGTCTTCTGCCGGTGCGAAGCGTGCCGGGCTGCCCGCGAGCTGGGCGGACGGAACGTACGGAGCCGCGCCGCCTACCACGTGAACCAGACCGTGCGCGTGGATTTCGGCCCGGACTCCAACCTCCACATGCAGAAGTACGGTCTGGATTATAGCCTGCTAACGCACCTTCTCGTCACCCACAGCCACGAGGACCACTGGTACCCGCGGGAGCTGAGCAACCGACGCAAGGGATTCTCAAAGGTCCCGGAGACGCCGCTTCCTATATGGGGCAATGCCAAGGTGGAGGCCAAGTTCGAGGCCTTTCGGGAAGCTAGTTGGGAGGACCTCAACCTGCGCTTCCACCGTCTTAAACCGTGGACGCCCATCCCGCTCGCGGGGGATCTTTCCGCCACGCCCGTGCTGGCGGCCCACGACCGAAGTGAGGAGTGCGTCAACTACCTCTTCGAGGAGCGCGGGCGGAGCGCGCTGCTGGGTCACGACACCGGGTGGTATGATGAGCCGACGTGGGAGTTCCTGAGCCAGCGGCCGCTCAACGTGGCGCTCATCGACTGTACTTACGGGTCGCTGGACAGCCAGAACGCCCACCTTGGGTGCGAGGCCGTGATTCGCGCTCGGGATGAGCTGGCTCGAAGGGGTGCGCTCGTGCCGGACGCCAGGGTTGTTGCGACGCACTTCTCGCACAACGGCGCATGGCTCCATGAGGACCTGGATCGGTTCTTCCAGCCGCATGGAATCCAGGTGGCGTACGACGGCATGACCTTGACAGCGTAGTAATCCGGCGGTCCACCGCCGGCTTGAAGGAGACGTGACGGGCATGGAAGCTGTATACATCGACCCGGAGAAAGCTGGGGAGCCGGCCTATGGCGAGGAGATGTGCCGGCGCCTGGAAGAGGGTGACATTCTCATATTACGCGATACGCCTTTCGCGCCGTCGTCGGAGGCCGCGGAGTTCCTGCGCTCGCAGCGGCAGACCGCCGGCCGCGCGCACAAGAACATCTCGTATAAGCCAAACCGGGAGGCGGTCTCCGGCGTCGCGACCTCCAACGCGGAGGACTCGGGCCGCGTCAAGTATATCCTGGCGGCATACTCTGTGGGGGCCCTTGAGTTCCTTCGCGCTCTCCTTCCCCGCTACGCGGCGTGGTGGCAGGTGGACTACGCAAGTTTTCGGCCCTTCGAGGAGCAGGGGCGGGATCTGCCGCTCAGCCGGCGGAACGACCTGATGCACGTGGATGCCTTTCCCACCCGCCCCACGCACGGCGGCCGGATCCTGCGCCTCTTCACGAACCTGCATCCCACGCAACCGCGCGTATGGGCCACTGCCTCGCCGTTTGAGGAGCTCGCCGCCGGTTATGCGGTCGACGCGGGGCTGCTGCGCGTCTCCGCAGCCGGGGCGGACCTTCGGCGCAAGGGCCGCAAGCTGGCGCGGTTGGTGGGCGTGAATGTGCCGGACCGCTCGCCGTATGACGAGTTCATGCTCCAGTTCCACGATTACCTCAAGAGCCGTACGGACTTCCAGCGCGAGGGGGTTCGGGACGAGACGCCGTTCCCGCCCGGCGCGAGCTGGATCAGTTTCACGGACCACATCGCCCACGCCGCCCGCTCCGGCCAATACGCCCTGGAGCAGACCTGCATCGTGCCGTTCAGCGCCATGCTGCTGCCGGAGCGCGCGCCCCTGAGCATCCTGGAACGCATCGCCCAGCGCCCGCTGGTGGAGCGGCCAGTGGCAAGCGCGGCCGGTGGCGCCTCTCAGAAGGTAGGGTGAATCACCGACGCATCACGGCCGCCGGGCTCTCGCACCGGGCTGGAAGCCCGGTGCGAGAGCCCGGCGGCCGTGATGAACCTAATAGCACCGGGGTTTCAGCCCGGTGCGGCGTTCTGCCAGAAGTTACGGCTTGGCCTTCCGCTCCTCCAGCGCGCCGTGAACGGCCGACAGGACCTCCTCCACCGTCACGGCGTTCAGGCACCTGGGCGGCGGCGCGAAACACTTCTGCTTCCGGTTGATGGGCGTGCTGTCATGGAATCTGCGGCAGGGCTCCGCGCAGCACTCGCGGTGGCTGATCGCGAACCGCTCCCATCCGTACGGCGCGAACTTGCGCGGGTCGGACCGGCCGAAGAAGCAGATCGTAGGTACGCCCAGCGCGGCGGCGACGTGCGCCGAGCCCGTATCGCCGCTCACGTGTACCGCCGCCAGCCTGATAACCGCGGCAAGCTGCTTCAGGTCCGTCCTGCCTACCAGTGAGGCAGGAGCCGGCTCGGCGCTGCGGAGGATTACATGTGTGAGCTCTAGGTCCGCATTGGAGCCGACCAGGACCACCGGTAAGCCTTCACGGCGGCCCAACGCTTCCACAAGCGCGCTGGTACGGTCCGGCGGCCAGCCCTTATGGCCCCATCCCCCTGCGGAAGGGTTCACCACGGCGAATGGCGCTTCCGGATCCACACCCGCCGCGCGTAGCATTTCCCGGGAGGCCGCATCCGCCTCCTCCGGGATGTGGAGCGGGAACTTCACCTCATTAACCGGCGCGCCGAGGAAGCGGGCCACGTCCAGGTACTGCTCCACCGCCAGCAGACTCTCGGGGCGGCGGGGTACCCTCCGCTCCAGCAGCGGCGCGATCTCCTGGAGCCAGTCGTAGCCGTACCGGTACTTCGCGCCAGAGGCCCACGCCACCAGGGCGCTCTTGCTCAGGCCCTGGAGGTCCAGCGCCATGTCGAACCCGCGGGCGCGGAGGTCCCGTGAGAGCGCCCGGAACCGCCGAAACGCCTGAGGCGAGAAGCGGTTGATCCGCCACTCCGCCGGGAGCACGATCACCTCCTTGAGGTAGGGATTCCCGGTCACCATGGGCGCAGACATCGGCTCCACAATCCAGGTGAGCTCCAGGTGCGGGAAGGCGTCTCCCAGCGCGGCGCTGACCGGCAGCGCGTGCACCAGGTCGCCGATGGCGCTGAGCTTCACGATGAGCACGCGGCGAATGGTCTTCATGTCCGGGGGCATCATGCCGTAGATTGTAGCGCGTGCTCCAGCCCAAAGGTTTTCCTGCAATAGCACCGGGGTTCAGCCCGGTGCGGTGCTGGATACGTGATATGATGAATCCGAGGGCTCTGGAAGGCGCGGAGGAGGAGAGGCGATGCTGAGCAACAAGCAGGTGGAGCAGTACCACGACCACGGCTACGTGATCGTTCCCGGATTCCTAAACCACGAGGAGACCGAGCTCCTGGCGCGGGTCGCGAAGCGGGACGGCGAGCTGGCGGCCGGGATGAAGCTGCGGAAGGACGCGCAGGGCGGCACGGCCCAGCTTGCCCTGGACAATGACCTGCACGACGATATCTACAGCGCCATCACACGCTCCGAGCGGCTGGTGCGCTCCATGGAGGCGCTCCTCGGTGGCGGGGTGTACCACTACCACCACAAGGTATCCGCCAAGAAACCGTATGAGGGCGGCGCGTGGGAGTGGCACCAGGACTACGGCTACTGGTACAACAACGGCTGCCTCTTCCCGCTGATGTCAAGCTGCTACATCGCCATCGACGCGGCCACGCGGGAGAACGGGTGCATGCAGCTCATCGCCGGCTCCCACCACATGGGACGAGTGGACCACGGCAAGACCGGCGACCAGACCGGCGCGGATCTGGAGCGCGTGGAGCAGGCGCTGAAGCGGCTGGAGCTTGTATACGCGGAGATGGCGCCCGGCGACGCGCTCTACTTCCACTGTAACACGCTGCATCGCTCCGACCAGAACCGCTCGCCTGATCCCCGCTGGGGACTCATCTGCTGCTACAACGCGGCCCGCAACGACCCGTACCGCCCCGGCCCGCACCCCAACTACACGCCCCTGGAGGTCTGGCCGGACGCCGCCATCCTGGAGGTCGGCCTCCGCCAGCTCGAGCGGCTAGTCGCAGTCTAGCCTTGGAGTGCGGCGGCTTGGCGCCGCCATCAGGAATCTGCCCGCGACGGCGGGCAGTCGGCGCGAAGCGCCCCCATCGGCAGGGATTCTGCCTGCAGTAATCTCGGCTGCCGCTAATACCCTACGGCAGCCCCATCCTTGCGGCGCTCGGAGGCGCCGTGGAGCATGTTGGTGTCTGGGTCGATCTGGATAGCCTGGTAGCCGCCGCCGTTCACGGGCACGGTCTCCACATGATGCCCGCGGCGGCGCAGGTCCTCCAGCAGCTCCTGCGGGAAGCCGTCTTCCGCCTGGACCGTGCCGCCGCCCGCGGCCATGGGCCGGCCGGTGGGCGTTGCGGAGCCGACATGCTCCATTCGGAGCATCTCGCCCGCCTCCTGCAGGTTCATACCAAAGTCGAGCAGGTTCACCAGGATCTGCACGTGGCCCTGGGGTTGCATGTCCCCGCCCATCACTCCGAAGACCAGCCACGGCTTACCCTCGCGCGTGACCATGGCGGGGATGATGGTGTGGAACGGCCGGCGGTGCGGCTCCAGGCGGTTCCGGTGGTTGGGATCCAGCGCGAAGAGCGCGCCGCGGTTCTGGAGCGCGAATCCCAGGTCGCCCGCAACCAGCCCGGAGCCGAAGCCGTTATAGTTGCTCTGAATGAGAGAGACGCAGTTCCGGTCCTTGTCCACCGTGCAGAGATAGATGGTGTCGCTCCGGCCCAGGCGCGGGTCGCCCGCATCCACGTGGGTCATCGCTCTATCCATGGAGATGCGCTTGCGCCGGGTCTCGGCGTAGGACTTGGATACGAGTTCCGCCACCGGAACCTGGGCGAAGTCGGGGTCGGTATAGTACCTGGCGCGATCGGCGTAGGCCAGCTTCTTGGCCTCCAGGAAGAGATGCCAGTAGTCTGCGGAGCGGGGGCCGAGGCCGCGCAGGTCGTAGCCCTCCAGCAGGTTGAGCATCTCCAGGGCCGCGATACCCTGTCCAGGCGGCGGGATCTCCCACACCTCGTACCCCCGATAGGTGGCGCTGACCGGGTCCACCCATGTCGGGCTGTCGTCCTCGAAGTCTCGCAATGAAAGAAGGCCGCCGTGGCTCTCGGAGTAGGCGACCGCCTCATGCGCGATACGGCCCCGATAGAAGCCGTCCCGGCCGTGCTCGGCGATCTCTCGATAGGTGCGGGCGAGCTGCGGGTTCCGGAAGACGTCGCCCGGTCTGGGCGCATGGCCAGCGGGCAGGTAAGTCCGTGCGAAGTCGGCGTCGTGCCCAAAGCGCGTGGCCCCGGCCTTCCAGTAGCCGGCAATCACGGGCGAGACCGGAAATCCCTCTTCGGCGTAGCGGATGGAGGGTTCCAGGAGCTCTGAGAAGTGCCTGGTGCCAAAGCGCGCCCTTAGCGCCTCCCATCCTCCCACGCAGCCGGGTACGGACCAGCTCAGCGGTCCCGAGGTCGGTATCTCGTGGAAACCTTTGCCATGGTACAGGTCGATGGTCGCGGCGTAGGGCGACCGGCCGCTGGCGTTGAGGCCGTACAGCTTGCGGCTATTCGCGTCCCACACGATGGCGTAGAGGTCACCGCCAACCCCGCAGGACATCGGCTCCATCAGCCCGATGGCGGCGTTGGTGGCGATGGCGGCGTCGATGGCGTTTCCGCCCTGGCGGAGGACCTCAAGCCCCACCTGGGCGGCGAGCGGCTGGCTGGTAGCCACCATGCCGTGGGGCGCCATGACGGCCGAGCGGCCGGCGCGATTAGCGGGGTAGAGTGGTTGGTGGGAGGTCATAGGTCACTCCTTCGGAGTGGGCGTTCAGGTGCTCAGGTGTTCAGGTGTTCAGGAGAGGACAGTTATGGCTCAGGACTGCATCTTTTGTAAGATTGGAGCGGGCGAGATACCCGTCAAGTCGGTCTACGAGGACGAGGAGTTCCTCGCCTTCAGAGATCAAAACCCGCAGGCGCCGGTGCACGTATTGCTAATACCACGCGCGCACTACGATACCCTGGTGGACGTGACCGACCCGGCACTGCTCGGGCGCGCGATGGCCGCGGTCAACGATGTAGCGCGCCGGCTGAATATCCACGAAGATGGATTCCGGGTCGTGGTCAACTGCCGTGATAACGGTGGCCAGACGGTCTACCACCTACACTTCCACGTCCTCGGCGGCCGGTTCCTTCAGTGGCCGCCGGGGTAGGATGAAACCGCGAATTGGCACGAATGGGCACGAATGGCCCGGAATGGGGGAAGGCGATGAAGACGTGTTATCGATGGATTGCGGCTCCCCTGGTCTCCCTGCTCGTGGCGGGGGCTGCCTGGGGGCAGGCCCCGTTGGTGCAGAACAGCTTCGAGGATGGGACGGAAGGTTGGACGACGATTACCGGAAAGGGTACGGTCACCGTCACGCATGACCCCGCCAACGTCAAGAGCGGTAAGGGAGCGCTGGAGATCGACTACAACCTGAAGCAGGGGGACTTAACAGCCGCCGCCCTCGCCATACCCTCGGATAAGATGGCGAAGATGAAGTCCATCCGGTTCTGGGTCAAGGCGGACTACGACGCCCCCATAGCGGTTGCCATGCAGGAAAAGGGAGGCGGGCGGTACCAGGCCATGTTCAGCGCGCCCGCCAATACGTGGCAGGAAGTGGAGCTGGGGCCGTCCGACTTCATCCTGGCCGAGGGCAAGGACGATCCAAAGGATCCGGACGGTAAGCTGGACCTGGACCAGGTCGAAGGCGTGGCCGTCATGGACGTTTCGCAGGTCTTCAGCCAGAACCCCGAGGTCGCCAAGCTGTTCGGAATCAAGAATGGCCCGCATAAGCTCTACCTGGACGACTTTGTGGTAGACGCCGGCGGCGCGGCCGCCGGTACCTCTCGCTCCGCCAGCGCGGTCGTGCTGGACACCTTCGCCCACCCGCAGCTAGGCTGGATGACCGTGGGCGGCATCCAGGCGCGCCACGCGATCGGAAGACCTCTGGACGGACGGGGTGTTCAGGCGTCGATGCATGAGGCGCCGGGCGCGATTGCCGGTATGGTCCACCAGATCCCCAAGGGCTCGCTGGCGGGTATGGGACAGCTCTCCTTTGATATCGCCTCGCAGAAGCCGACCAAGCTGATGGTGCAGGTCGAGGAGGGCGAGGGGGGCAAATACAATACGCTGGTAGAGCTGAAGGGCGGCTCTCAGCCCCAGCACTTCGACCTGGATCTCAAGGAGCTCATCCAGGCCGACGATTCGCACGATCCAGATAACAAGCTGGACCTGGATCACGTGAACCAGATCGCACTGGTGGACATCGGCGGGCTGGTCGGCGGACCGGAACAGGACAACCGCATCTGGCTCGCGAACCTCCGCGCCACGGCGAAGCCGTAAACCACAGAGCACACAGAGAGCACAGAGAATGACGGGATGAGGGGTTCAGGTCATCAGAATCTCTGTGTCCTCTGTGTCCTCCGTGGTGATTCCCCTACAGCGCGAAAGATCCCACGAAGCTACTGTTCTCGTCCGAGCGAGACCACCGGGCGCTGAGCTCTGGGGCGCCTTTGAACTCGCTGAGCGCGGCCTTCGCCACCATGCTGGACTGAAGGTGCACGAACGGGTCGTACCAGACCTGATGCGGCATCACGCAGTGGTCGCACGCATACCGGGTGGTCTTCAGATAGGCCACGCCGGGGATACGGACCGTGTAGTCCACACCCTCGTGCGTGAACTGGATCGGCGCGGTCTTCACCGCGGCAACCTTGCCGAGGACGGCGCCGCATTTCTGCTCAATTGCCTGTGCCAGCGCCGCGCGCTGGGATTCGGTGGCGCCGGCGTCCACATACAGCACCGTGCTCCGTGCCGCGTCCGGCTGCGCCAGGTTCTCCTGTCCCTCCACGACCGCGACCGCGTTCAGGCCATCGAGCTCCTGCCCCTCGGCACTTCCACGGGTGACGTGCCACGCCATGAGCGCCTCCCGGCCCATGGTCACCGCCTCGCCATTGGCGTGGCAGGCGCCCGTGTAGACGTTACAGGTGCGCGCCTCCGCGTATTCGCCCGTAAGGGTGGGGGCCGCCTGTGCCGCGCTGCAGGCGGCGACCAGGAGTGCGGCGGCAAGGCCGCGAGTAAGCTTAACCATCGGTATCCTCCTTATGCGGATCGGGGCGATCACCGCCCGGAACGATTGCAGTGCCTCTATTATATCCGACCGGGCGCGGCGGAACATCCGGAGAGGGGCATCAGTCCTTCAAACTGGACGCCGGCCGCATGAACAGGATAGCTCGGCACGTAGCCGGCGAGGAGTGCACAGCCATGACGGAGATCGAAACGCCCATCCAGCGAACCGACCCGGTCATTCCGCCGGACCTGCCGCCGGATCCCGCCCTCAAAGAGCAGGTGGTCCGCAACCAGGCGCGCACGGCGATGCAGTGGAGTGACACGGCCGCGGATATGGCGGTGAACAATATTATCAATGAAAGAGACCGCATCGAGGAGACGCGGTGGCACGTGCTGGTGATGGGACTGCTCGCCATTCTGCTTGCGATATATGGATCATGGTGGACCTATCACAGTATCGTGGCGGACCGCGCTATGGCCGATCAGCGCACCGTCGCCGCGCAGAAGCCCTACGCCCCGGAGGCCATCACGCCGGTGAGGTGAGGGTGGTAAACTGCCGGGTATGACAGCCCTCATACTGCTCTCCCATGGCTCCGTGCTGGACGGCGCCGGGGAGACGCTGTTCGGTCATGCCCGGATGCTCCGCGAGCGAGCTGTGTTTCCGCTCGTGGAGGTGGCGTTCCTCAACTACAACGAGCCGACGCTCGCGGATGCTGTCGCCAAATGCGCTGCCGCAGGCTCTCGGCGCGTGGTCATCTCGCCGTACTTCCTCGTTCCCGGAAAGTTCGTGACGGTGGACCTTCCGAGGCAGGTACAGGCGGCGCGGGAGCGATGGCCGGAGCTGGAGCTCCTGCAGGCCGAGGCTATCGGGTATGACGAGCGCCTGGCCGACGCGCTGATCGAGCTGGCACAGGAATCGCATGTCCCGTCCTCCGTCCTCCGTCCTCCGTTCAGCCCACCGCCTGACGGCCAGAAGCGCGCGATGCTCGTGATGGTACACGGCAGCCCGCGAGCCGTGGCTAACGAGGACATGTTCCGCGTGGTGGATGTCGTCCGTTTGCGGGGTCTCTACCCGATACTGGAGGTCGGTTTCCTGGAGTGCAACGAGCCGGACATATCGAGCGCCATCGCCACTTGCGCGAAGCAGGGCGCGGACCGCATAGACGCCGTTCCATACTTCCTGCACACGGGAACGCACGTGATCGAGGACCTGCCCGATCTATTGGAGGAGGGGAGGAAGCGGTATCCGAACGTGGAGTTCCGAATGACCCCCTTCCTGGGCACCTCACCGCGCGTCGCGGAGTTGGCCGCCCAGAGGGCGAGGGAAGCGTTAGAGCGACGGAAGACCGAGGACTGATGACCGATGCCGGAATCTGTCGGTCTTCCGTCCTCCGTCTTCCGTCAGTTTGCTGAAACGTGGATGTTCGTGAGGACCTTTAGCCAGTCCGGCACGATGGCCGCCGGGTTGGGCTTGGGCTGCAGAGGCGCGGTTTCGAGTGCGAGGCGCCGGGCGCCCGCGAAGTGGTGCGCGAAATAGGCTTCGGAAAGGGAGCTGACGATCACGCCCTGCCGGGAGTTGGCGGCGTGCACCATCTTATCGTCCCCGATGTAGATTCCCACGTGTGAGATTCCGCGCTTGTAGGTGTTGCGGAAGAAGACCAGGTCGCCGGCCTCCAGTTCCTTCTTGGGCACCGGCTTGCCCTGCTGGAACTGCGCGCTGGAAGAACGCGGCAAGAGGAGTCCCCACTTGCGGCAGACGGCCATGGCGAGCCCGGAGCAGTCCACCCCGCGGCTCCCGTTGCCGCCGAACCGGTACCGCATGCCGCGGAACCCCAGCGCCGTCCGTGCGATGACCTCGCCGCGACTCAGGTGGCGGTCCACCGCGGGGGCGGGAGCGGCTTTATCTGCGGCGGGCTGGCTCTTGGCGGGCGCTACGGGCTTGGGTGCCGCCGCCGCGGTGATCGGCGACAGAACGATCTTGATGAGCAGGATGGGGAGGGCCGACAGGGCGCTTAGCGCGCCGAAGGTGCACTTTCGGGACAGGCTCAAGACGCGTATTCCTTTCAATCATCGTCTTCGCGAACCGTCCCGGGCCGCGCAAACTCAAGGTTATTATACGTGTCTTTGCCGAGATCGCAACCCCTTTTGCCCCTATTTGTGAAATTTAGTTCAATCGGGCAACCGGCCAATACTGAGGGGTGAGGGGGTGAAGGGGTGAAGAGGTGAGATGTGGGCACTGCCACAGAATCGCTCTGAACCCACTTTTCATCCAGAGCCGGGCAACCACCGAATCTCACGCTCCGGGTCACCCCTTCACCCCATCACCCCTTCACCCCTTCAGTCCTACGCTGCCGCTCCCGAGCTGAACGAAGGCAGCTTGAAGTCCGGCACCTCGTCCGCCGCGGGGAGCGCATCGAGCTGCGCCTCGATGGCCTTCCGCACGAAGGCGAGCGTCTCCACGTACTCCGTCTTCAGCGACTTGATCTGCAGCTCCAGGTCGGATACGGTGGCCCGGGCGCGGTTCACCATCTCGTCCGCGCGCTGGCGGGAGTCCGCGACGATCTCCTCGGCTTCGGATTGGGCCTTGGCGCGCATGGCGTCCGCGTCGCTTCGGGCCTGAGCGCGAGCCTTGTCGGCGTCTGCCTTGGCCGTGTTCTTCACTTCGTCTGCGTCGGCGCGGGCTTTGGCCCGAATCTCATCCGCATCAGATTTGCCCTTGGCCACGAGCCCCTCGGCCTGCGCCTTCAGCACCTCCGCCTCGCTCTGGGCGCTGGCGATGATACCCTCCGCCTCTTGGCGAGCCTTCTCCATGGCGGCTTCGTAGTCCGATTCCGCTTTGGCCTTGAAGTTTTCGGCGGCGATGTAGGCGTTGCTGACCGCCTTCTCTTTGTCACGGAAGCCTTTCAGCTCGGCTTCCATGCTCCCCGCGTCCTCGGCCAGACGGTCGCCGCGGGCGGCCTGCTTGGCGAGCTCCGCCTGGAGAGCGTTGAGCCGCTCGCCGATCTCCTGGACGAACTCGTCTACCGCCTCTCTCGCATACCCCCGGACGGCTATGGGGAATTCCGCAGTCAGAATGGGTAGCTCGTCAGACATTATGTTCTCCTGTGTTGGTGAGGCGAAGCGCATTCTGTCCGGTCTCAGGGGCTGAGATGGCCAGCGGCTCCGGTATATAGGCCACGGTGGCCCACCGGGCGCGCTGGACCTCATCGAGGCCGGAGAGGATTCGGGAGGCAGCGCTCTCCCGGATCTCGCGCATGGCTTGACCGGTATCTACCGGAAAGCCTTCGGCGGTCTGCAGAACGACTTGATGGACCCGCTCGCGCTGCTCGCTGAGGCATTCGGCGATCTGCGACCGCTGCTCATCCGTTAGCTCGAATAGATCGGCTATATGTTCGTCGGCCAGCGCGGCAACCCCCTGCCGGCGCACGGCGCGCTGGACAATACGGGTGTCACGCAGGGAAAGACCGTGCGAATCGATGGTAGTACTCATTTGTGACTGCTCCAGCATGGGAGTTTCAGTGCGCTTTGGTTCTGGGTAAGCGGCGGCTCCCACCGTGGCAAGCGCGCCGAACAATCCGGCGGCCATCGCGGGACGGCACAGCCGGCGCAAGACTGAAGGATGCTCCGACGGCGCCTGGACCGCCGAAACGGCGGACTTCGGACTTGGGATTTTGGATCGCCGTTTTTCGAAGAGCAACGACGCAATCGCCTCCGCGTCGGAAGCAGCGGCGGGTTCGGTGAGACGGCAGCGGATTCCGGCGACGGTCACGTGGGAGGCGAGAGCGCTGAAACCCGCATCGGTCAGTTTGGCTTTGCCGCTCGCCAACAGGAACAGATTGTTTGCGGTGAGCGCTCCGTGCTCAAGACCGATGCTTGCCAGCGCGTCCAGTCCCGCGCTCAACTGGATGTCGATGGCGCGGGCTTCGGGCAGCGGCGGTACGCGCTCTCCTTGGCTCAAGGAGCCATAGGACGGGCCCGAGAGGCGCTCTCGGACCAGATAGACAGTGTCCGCGTGCACGCCGACCTCGTAGACATCGGCGAGCGCCGGGTGTCGCATCTCCGTGAGCGGGCTGAGCGCGAGAAGCATCCGCTGGGCACGCTCTACCGCTTCCTCCGGGCTGAGCCAACCCAGCGGAAGCAGTGCCTTAATGACGACTGCCCGGCGGTTCCGCAAGTCCGTGGCCCTATATGTGATGGAGACAGGGCCAGAGCCGATCTGCTGCTCTATGGAGTACTGTTCCGGCAAGGAAAGCTGTCTGTTCATAAACACCCCTCCAACCTCACCCTGGTATTATCGGCAGGTATTTGGCGGGGGTTCAGGGGTGGGCGAGAAGGAGGTTTCCGAACGCGTCCACCGTAGCGCGCCAACCCCGTGCCAGCCAGGTAGTGGCATCCGGTTGGGTCAGGATGGCCGGACCGTTCAGGGTGTAGCCCGCGGGGAGGGTGTGGCGGTCGTACACTGAGCACGTCGTCAGGGAGGCTTCGAGCCATACCCGGACTGAGTCAGGTTTCCCTTCGGTGGAGGGGAGCGCGGGGGCAGCGGGTTCCATAGACCGGGCCGAGCCGGACGCGGAGATGCCCACGGTCACAATCTCGACGGGCTGCGACGGGTCGGAGTAGCCGTAGCGGTCTCGGTGCTCTCGGTGGAACGCTCTGGCGACGGCCGAAAGCTTGCGATGCGCGGGGACGCGCAACGCGTACGACTGGCCGACGTAACGGGCCTCCACGAATGAGCTAATTGCGATGTGGTCCGGCGCCACTCCATCTGCCGTCAGGTCGGCCCCTGCCCGGGCGGCCTGATCGGTTATGCATTGAAAGTACACATCGGGAGCGGGATCCGCCATGGGAAAGAGAAGAGTCCGGGCATACTCCCTGCGCACGTCCGCGAGCACCAGACCCAGGGCGGAGAACGCGCCGGGGTCGCGCGGCACGAGCACGTGCTTCATTCCGACCAACTCGGCCAGCGCGCAGGCGTGGAGCCCTCCCGCTCCGCCGAAGGAGACCAGCGCATAGTCCGCGGGATTACGGCCCCGTTCAACCGAGATGTGCCGAAGCGCCCGGGCCATCTGGGCGTTGACAACGGCGATGATGCCTTCCGCCGCCTCCTCGGGACCTCTTGCAAGGTTCCGCGCCAGTTCCGCGAACCGCACGCGGACCCGCTCCGTGTCCAGCGGAAGGCTGCCCGCCAGCAGTATGTGAGAGGGGAGTCGCCCCAGCATTACGTTGGCATCCGTAACCGTCAGCTCCTCGCCGCGGCCGTAGGCGACCGGGCCGGGATCGGCGCCAGCGCTCCGCGGCCCCACCCGCAGCCCCCCGCCCGCGTCGATGCGGGCAATGGAGCCGCCACCCGCGCCCACCGTGTGGATGTCCAGCATCGGCGTAAGGAGCGGCAGCCCTGCAATCTCCCCCGTCCGAACGACAGAAGGGGAGAAGGTGCTGCGGCCTTCCGAATCCCGAGCCGGGGGAGGCTCGGGCGGCCGCAGGGGAGAGGGGGAGCCAGAGTCGAGAGCCGAGTGTCGAGAGTCGAACTGGAATCCAGTTTCGCCCACTCGCCCGCTCGTCCGCTCGCCCACTCCGCCGCCAGCCCGGCCCCTTCTCCCCTGCTCCCCTTCTCCCCTTCCAGACACTTCCGCCAGCGCAACGTCTGTCGAGGTGCCGCCCATGTCGAAGCTCATGATACGGGGGAAGCCCGCCTGTTGGGCAACGTGAACCGCGGCGACCAAACCGCCGGCCGGTCCGGACAGCACGGTCTTGATGGCGTTCTGGGCCGCCTCTTGCGCCCTGAGGGTCCCGCCACTGCTCTGCATGATGCTCAAGCGGCCGGCGCCCAGGGCGGTAACTCCCTCACGGAGCCGGTCGATGTACCGCCCCATGACCGGAGCGACGTACGCGTTGGCGCAGACGGTGCTGGTGCGCTCGTACTCCCGGAACTCCGGCGCGATGTCGCACGAGAGGGAGACGGCGAGACCCCTTGCAGCGGCCCGGCGGCCGGCCTCCCGCTCGTGCGCGGGGTTCAGGAACGAGAAGAGGAAGCAGACCGCCACCGACTCCACTCCCTCCGCCTGGATTGCGTCGAGAACAGCTTCCACCGCGTCGGTGTCCAGCGGGGTCACGACTTCGCCGCGCCAGTCCATCCGCTCGGGCACCTCGAATCGGAGCTCGCGGGGGATCAGGGGAATACGGCGCAATGGAGAGAGGGAGTACAGCTCCGAGCGCGTCTGCCGGCCTATCTCCAGCACGTCCCGGCAGCCCTGCGTGGTGATGAGGGCAGTGCGCGCCCCGCGCCGCTCTAGTAGAGCGTTCGTCGCGACCGTAGTGCCGTGGATGAGAGTGAATCCCGGCTGGATTCCGCCCTGCCACCCGCCTTCCGCCTCCTGCCCCCTTCCAGCTTCCGTCTGCCGCAGCCCCTCTACGATGGCCCGGGAGGGGTCGTCCGGCGTGCTCGGCACCTTCAGGACGCGCAATGCGCCATCCGGCTCCAGCAGGACGATGTCCGTGAACGTGCCGCCGGTATCGACGCCGACTACGACGGAGGACGGCGTCGGATGGGTGTGCGGGCGGCGGGACGTGGGGGACATTACGGCGTGGCGTTCAGCAAGATGGAGATGTCTCCCGACGATTCATGCCCGACAATGATGTCCGGTTTGCCATCGTTGTTAAAATCCGCGATAGCCAGGGTGCGCGTGTTCGATCCGCCTGTTTCCACCTTACGGCCCGGCTCAAAGGTGCCGTCTCCCCGGTTGCGGAGGATGGAGCAGTAGCTCGTCCCCGCGTTGGCGGTGACGATGTCCGGATACCCGTCTCCATCGAAATCGGCTGTCCGCGTGAAGAACGGGTACGGCGCGGCCGGGTAAGTGGCGTGGGGCGAGAACCTGCCACTGCCCTGGTTCAAGCAGACCACAATCTGGTGCTCCCAGTAGGCGTCCAGGATCACATCCGGCAGGCTGTCCCTGTTCAGGTCGGCGAGGGTAGGCGAGGGGACGTGCCCTGGATGCACGTCGAGCGGACCGCCGGGCTTGAATCCACCCTTCCCATCCCCAATGTAGACTGCACTGCCAACGACAAGGTCCAGATTGCCGTCGCGGTCGAGGTCCCCGAGCACACAGTTATCGCCGGACTGTCCCGTGCCGAAACTGTGCGGCGGACCGAGGACGCCGCCGCCCTGGTTGAGGAGGACGGCAACAGCGCCGCCGTACAGCAGTACTGCGATATCCGGTCGGTGATCTCCATTCAGATCTCCTGCACAGACGCCTACCGTGCGCCCTTCAAGCGTATAGCGCACCGGCTGGGTGAACGTACGGCGGCCGGCATTAAAGAAGATAGCGATCTTGTCGGGCGCCTCGGTGCAGACAATATCCGGCTTTCCGTTGCCATCCATGTCCGCCACGGCCCAGGGTGCGATCGAGTGATCCGTGCTTATTAGCGTCACCGGCGCTTCCAGCGTGCCGTCTCCCCTGCCGTAGAAGATCAGCACGGAGTTGTTGGACGCGACAACAACGTCCTGATGGTGGTCTCCGTCGAAGTCCGCTACCGTGAGGACGCCTGCGCGCGGCACGGCGTAGGTGCGTGGGGCCGCGAAGCTGATGGTTCCGAAGCGGGTCACCCGGGCGACGACTGCCGCGCGCTTGCCGGACTCCACCTCCGTGGCGGTGATGATGGCTGTGCCGGCGGCAACGCCCGTCACGGTCCCGTGGCGGTCGACCCGGGCTACTGCCGGGGCGGAGCTGTCCCAGACAATGCCTCCGGCGGGGGACAGCGCGAACACTCCGGATTGGTCCCGCGCGGTGGCGGTCAGGCGGTGTGTCTTGCCAACGCGTATCGCCGGGTCGGGCGGTGAGATCTCGATGGATGATACGGCGGCGTCGGGAGCAACCAGGACCGTGATGGTTCGCCCTTCTTCTACGTCGATATGCCAGCGGCCCGCCCGGGCGGCCCGCGCGCTCGGTCCAAAGTCCTCGTACGCCAGTGCGACCACGTCGTAATCACCGGTCGAGAGATCCAGCCCACTGTGTGAGGCCGCCTCGCCGTCCGGTGGTCGGTCCAGAGTGGCGCTCGCGGCGAGCCGGGCTCCCTGAAGCACCTTGATCCGGACACGGACCGACCGCTCCTTCTGGCCCGTCCTGTCCCCCCACCGAGCGATGAGGTTGAGGTGACCTCGCCTGCCCGCCTGCGGCGGCCCCGCGGCAGGGGATCCAGCGCTCAAGGAGAGAATAAGAGCAGCAATCGAGGCCAGCGCTCTCTTCTTGACAGAGCGCTCCCTCTGCTGTAAGCTCGACGCAACCGGGTGCGCGCCCTGGTTCCTAGTCACGCCCTCGTCCCGCGCTTCATTCACGACCGGCTGCCGCGCCGGCTGAGGTTGGTAGGTTGAAGAAGCTGAGCAATCACAATCCTCTCCGGGGGCTCTCGGGCCCGGCAGCGGCCGTAGAGCAGCGCGACCCGCAGCTCCTGACGCTGCGCTTTCCGACGGAGCTGGAGGAGGAGTATCTGGTTGATTACTACCGGAGCTCCATAGGGCCCATTCGCGCCAGCGCTCTGCTGATCCTGTTTCTGGTGATTGCATTCGGTCTGCGCGAGATTGGCGATCCGCCGGGCCGGGAGCGCGCCACTCAACTGCTGCTGCGGTACGGCATCACGGCGCCGGCCCTCGTTGCCGGCCTCCTGTGCACCTACTCTCCAGGGTTCAAGCGGTGGATGCAGGCGGGCATTGCGGCCGGAGTGGCCCTGCTGAGCCTGACAGTAACGGCCCAGCTCCTGTTTGTGCGGGATCCGATCGTAGATCTCAAGGTGCTGGTGACTCTCATCATCATCACCTTGAGCGTCTACTCCCTGGCCCACTTGCGGCTGCGCTTTGCCGCCGCTGCCGGCTGGATGATGATGGGGGGCTACGCCGTTGGTTTGGCCCAGTTGCCAACGGGACCCGGCCATCGAATCGTCCCGGACCTCCTGGCGCTCCTGGTCGCGAACGTACTGGGGATGGCGGCTGCCCACGTGACGGAGCGCCATCTGCGCCGCGACTTCCTCCTCACGCGCGCCATCGATGCGGAGCGTCTCAAATCGGAGCGGCTGCTGCTGAACATCCTGCCGTCGGCGGTGGCGGACCGGCTGAAGGCCGGAGCGACCGTGATCGCCGACAGCTTCCCGGAGGCGACCGTGCTTTTCGCCGACATCAAGGACTTCACGCCCATGTCGGCGCGGATGTCGCCCGAACGGCTGGTCGGACTGCTCAACGACATCTTCTCGACATTCGACGGTCTCGCGGAGCAGCACGGTCTGGAGAAGATCAAGACGACCGGCGACGCCTACATGGTGGTGGGTGGCCTCCCAACCGTGCGTGCCGATCACGCGGAGGCGGTAGCCAACCTCGCGCTGGACATGCAGACCGCGGTCGCCGGCTTTCACGCGGACGATGGCCATGCCATCGCACTACGGATCGGGATCCATACGGGACCAGTAGTTGCCGGCGTGATCGGGGCGCGCAAGTTCGCCTATGACCTCTGGGGCGATACGGTGAATACCGCAAGCCGCATGGAGTCGCAAGGACTCCCGAACCGGATCCACGTAACCGAGGCGACCTACCAGCGGCTAAAGGACAAGTACGTGTTTGAGCGGCGTGGCGAGATAGAGGTGCGAGGGAGGGGCCCCATGGTGAGCTACTTTCTGTGCGGGCGCCGCGAACAGCACGAACTGGAACAGGCGGTGCCGGACCTGGCCGTTGTTTCAGATGGAAAGAGGCAACAGCCCCGGATCACGAGCGGCTGACGACGGCTAGCGGCTCCAGGGGGCGGAGGGGGTCCTCCGGCTCGGAGACGACCGCTTCCTGGGGCACGCGGTAGGAAAGGATGCGGCTGATGCCCGCCTCCTGCATCGTCACCCCGTACCAGCGGGGGGACGCCTCCATGGTGGTGGGGTTGTGGGTGATGACCAGGAACTGCGTATCCTGGCTGAAGTCCCGCACCAATTCCACAAACTTCTCCACGTTCGCGCCGTCCAGCGGCGCGTCCACCTCGTCCAGGAGGCAGAAGGGGCTCGGGCGGACCGCGAGGAAGCTGAACAGCAGCGCCACCGCCGTGAGAGCGCGCTCGCCGCCGGAGAGCAGCGACAGGTGCTGTGGCTTCTTGCCCGGCGGCTGGGCGATGACGTCGATGCCGGTCTCCAGCACGTTGTCCGGGTCCGTCAATATGAGCTTGGTCGTGCCGCCGTTGAAGAGGCGGTTGAACAGTTTGCCGAACTCCTCCGAGACCGCTTCGAACGTCTCCATGAAGATGCCGCGCGTGGACTCGTCGATCTCCGCGATGGTGGCGAGCAGCCCCTCGCGCGCCTTCTCCAGGTCCGCGCGCTGGCCGGAGAGGAAGTCGTACCGCTCCGTGAGCCGCTCGTACTCCTCTACGGCCCCGGTATTGACCGTACCCATGGCGCGGATATCGCGCCGCATGCGGCCGACCTCCTGCACCGTGCTCTTCTCCACCTCGTCGCCGTCCGGGCGGCCGAGGGCTTCCTCCAGCGAGATGGCGTACTCGTCCAGGAGCCGCTGCGACGCCTGGGCAAGCCGCACCTCCAGCCGGGCGATCTGCAGCTCCGCGTCGTGCAGGCGGCCCTGGATGCGGCCCCGGTCGTGTATGGCCTCCTTGATGGCCGTGGTCTGCTCGAAGCTCTGCCCGCGCAGCACCTTGCACTGCTCCTGCAGCGCGTGGAGCTGCTCCTCGCACTCCGCCAGCCGCGCGCGAGCCGCCTCCAGCGCGTACGACAGCTCCACCTCCTGCGCCCCGGATTCCGCGAACCGCGCTCCTGCCAATTCCCGCTGCGACTGTTTGGCTGCGTGCGCGGCCTCGCTCTCCTTAAGGGCATGGCGCGCGGTGTGCAGGCTGCGCTCTAGCGCGGCGCGCTTCTCCGTCGCGCGGCCCGACTCCACCTCCAGCGCGGTGGCCTGCGTGCGGGCCTCCTGGAGGAGCTGCGTGAGCCGAGCGGCCTCCTCCTGCGCGGCGGCGATGGCGTCATCCGCGCCGGTGTCCTCGGAGGCGCTCTCCTGGAGGGCTGCGGTCCACCGGGCTATCTCCGCTGTGAGGGCTTCTCTGCTCTGCACCAACCGTTCGCACTCGTCCGACAGGTCAGACAGGTCAGACTTTAGGCGGGCTACGTCCCGCTCCGCGGCGGACGCCTCGCTGGTGGTGGAAGCGGCCTGCGCCTGGACGGCGGCGGACTCGCGCGCCAGCTCGGACAGGCGGGCCTCCACCTCCGCCAGAGTGGCGACGGTGTGCTGCTGCTCCTCCTCCAGCCGTTGGATCTCCGCGCGGAGACCGGGCAGCGCGCGCTTGAGGTCGTCGATCTCCCCCTTGCGTCCCACCAGGTGCCCTCCGCGGCCCTGAAGCGATCCCCCGGTGAGCGCACCGCCGGGCGTGACCAGCTCGCCCTCCAGCGTGACGATGCGGCTCCAGCCCTGCAGCCGGCGGGCGGCATGCACAGCCGCGTCCATCTCCTGCGCAAGCACCACACGGCCCAGCAGAAGCTGGAGCACCACGTCGAACCGCGGTTCCGCGCTCACCAGGTGGGAGGCCACGCCGAGCAGTCCCGTGTAGCCGCGTAGCGCGGATGGCTGGAGCGGCGGCGCGGGACGGAGCAGGGGCAGAGCCAGGAAGGTGGCCCGGCCGGCGCGCTGCGCCTTGAGCCACTCGATGGCGCGCTTGGCCTCCTCCTCCGTCTCACACACGATGTCCTGGAGGCTGCCGCCGAGCGCCACCTCGATGGCCACCCGGTACTGCTCCGGCACGGTGAGGAGGTCTACCGCCGGGGCGTAGAATCCCTGGAGCTTGAGGTCCCGCGTTGCCTTGAGCACGGCGCGGACGCCCTGGTAGAATCCCTCTCCGGACTCCTGGAGCTCCGTAAGCGTCGTGAGGCGGCTCGAGCGCTCCGCCTGGAGTCTCCGCTGCGCGTCCAGCGAGGTGCGGGCCTGCGCCTCCAGATCCTTCAGCTTGCGCCGGCGCTCCTCCAGCTCCGCCCGCCTGGCGGCGAGCTCTTCCGACTGCAGGCGGAGCGCGGCCTCGCGCTCTAGGGCCTGGTCTCTGCGGCGCTCCGCCTCGGCGAGCTGTGCATGCGCAGAGGCGATCTCTCGTTCCAGCGTGGCGAGGCGCGCTTCCGATTCCGCGAAGCGGACCCGGCTGGCCTCCAGGGCCGCCTCCCGCTGAGCGCGCTGCTCCGCCAGCTTGAGGAGCGCGCCCTGCCGGTCCTCCGACAGGCGTACTGCCTCCGCGTGGGCCGACTCCAGCTCCTTGACCCGAGTGCGGGCCGCAGCCAGCTCCTCCGCGCGCTCCCGGCTGTAGCCCGTAAGGCCGGTGATGGCCGCCTCCTGCTGCTGCACGTCCCGGCGGAGCGAAGCCATACGTGCCTCCAGCTCGCGCAGCTCTCCGTCGAGTGAATCGGCGGTCTGCTCCGCGCTGCGGCCCCGCTCCTGGACCAGCAGGAGCTGGCTCTCCGTGCGCTCCACTCCGCTCAGCGCGCCCTGGTGGCTGATACGGGCCACGTCCGCCTCCTGCTCGGCCCGGGCGAGGCGCTCGCCCAGCGCCTCCGCGTCCCGCTCCAACACCGCCAGGTTTGCGTCCAGCGTCTGGATCGCCTCGCTATCCAGGTCCCGCTCCTGGCGGGCGGCGTACAGCTCGTAGTCGGCGCGCTTGACCTCCGCGATGAGCAGGTCCACCTCGATCTGCTGGAGCCGCTCCGTGAGCTGCAGATAGCGGCGCGCCTGCTCCGCCTGCTCGCGCAACGGCTCGCGCTGGGTCTCCAGCTCGTACACGATGTCGCGGACGCGGTTCAGGTTGGCCTCCGCCTGCTCCAGCTTGCGGACCGCCTCCCGCTTCTTAACGCGGTACTTCTTGATGCCCGCCGCCTCTTCGAACAGCTCGCGCCGGTCCTCCGGCCGCGCCGAAAGCACGGCGTCGATCTCGCTCTGCGAAACAAATCCGTACGCGCCCTTGCCGATGCCGGTGTCCAGGAACAGCTCCACGATATCCTTGAGACGGCAGGGGGCGTTGTTGATGAGGTACTGGCTCTCGCCGGAGCGGTAGACGCGGCGGGTAATGGTGACCTCGGCGAAGTCGACCGGCAGCGACTTGTCGCTGTTGTCGATGGTGAGGCGCACTTCGGCCATGCCCATGGCCTTGCGCTTGTCCGTGCCGTTGAAGATGACGTCGCGGGCGTCGTTGCCGCGGAGGAGGCGGGGGTTCTGCTCGCCCATCACCCAGAGGAGGGCGTCGCCGACGTTGGACTTGCCGGAGCCGTTGGGGCCGACGACGGCCGTGAGGCCCTGGCCGATCTCGATCTCGGTCTTGTCGGCGAAGGTCTTGAATCCGACCAGTTGGAGCTTCTTGAGCTGCATGGGATCCCCTCCCTGCGGTGGCGATAGGAACCGGGCAGCGCGGCCGGACTCTGCTAGTATACCGCTACTGAGCCCCTCCGCGCCGAGCTGAACGCGCCCTGTACGGAAGAAGAGTGGTCGCGAACGGGAGGGTGACGCTCCTGAGTCTGTTTCAGATTAGTAGCTACTATTGCAGGACAAGGCGCAGGTTT
>CAYNFH010000052.1:0-29141 GCA_964396385.1 uncultured Chthonomonadaceae bacterium
GGCTTCAGTGGGACTCCGGATTCTGCGTTCACGCCTCACGACTTACGACTCACGACTCTGTAGTCGCCTCCTAATGCGCCGCGGCGTAGTTCCGCATCAGGCCGATCACCTTGCCGATGATCCGGCTGTCCTCCCGGTTGACGTCGATGGGATCGTACTTGGGATTGGAGGCGATCAGCCGGGCGCGGCCATCCTGGAACCGGATTCGCTTTACCGTAGCCTCGTCGCCCAGGAGCACCGCCACCAGCTCCCCGTTCTCGGCGTTTTCCTGCGGCTTGATGACAACCAGATCGCGCGGCATGATGTGGTCGCCAATCATGCTGTCGCCCTTCACCTCGAGCACAAAGGCTCCCTGGGCGTTGTGGACCATCTCGTGCGGCACGGGAACGTGGCCCTCAATGTTCTCCGAGGCGAGGATGGGCACACCAGCGGCAATGGTGCCGAGGATGGGCAGCATCGTGACGTTCCGCGTAGGGGCGGTGGCTCCCGTCTGCCCAATCACCGTGATGGACCGGGACGTGCTCGCACGCTTGATGAATCCCTTTCGCTCTAGGGCGTCCAGATGAACGGTGACCCCGCGCAAGCTGGAGATGCCGAACGAGTTGCCGATCTCCCGGATCGACGGCGGGTATCCCTTGTCGTTGACATATTCAACGATGAACTTTAGAATCCGGTCCTGCTTATCGGTCAAGCCTCTGGTCATTACGAGATCCTCCTTGCCGATAAGTGTACACTCACAGAAGTCTACTGTCAACTAGTCTGCCCGCAATTCATACCAAACAATGTGCGTGGACTTATCCCCACTATTCTGAACCTCACTCGTGTCACCTCTGGACCGCGTTTGACACCCTTCCGGGACTGAGGTAAGATACCGCGGTCGTCATACTGCCGCCCCACCCCTCGCCGGGTTTGCTATTATCGCTCTGCCCCAGAACGGGGCGAGGCAGCCAGACCACTCGCCGTGAGCGCCGATGGCGCGACCACCCGACCGACCGGACTGTGAAAAAGCCATGAAGCTATCCGTAATAACAGATGAGATAACCCAGGACTTCGAGCACGCGCTGGACGTAATGGCGGACTACCGCGTGAAGTACGCGGAGTTGCGCGGGCTGTGGGGAACGAACATCGCGGAGCTGGACGCGCATCAGACGACCCGCGCCAAGAAGGCGATGCGTGAGCGCGGCGTATCGGTCTGCTGCCTGGCAACACCGTTCTATAAGTGCGACCTGAACGTAGATGAGGCCGCAGTGCGCGGCCCCATGCACCTGGCAACGGCGCGAAGTCGGAGCGACCAGATGGAGCTGCTCCGCCGGTGCTGCGGCCTGGCCCACGAGTTCGGCACGGAGCTGATCAGGGTCTTCACGTTTTGGCGCAAGGGCGACCTCACGCCGGAGATCGAGGACCAGATAGTCAACGCATTTGACGAGCCCATTAAGATAGCAGAGAACGAGGGCGTCACGCTGGTGCTCGAGAACGAGCACGCGTGCTACATCGGCACGGGAGCGGAGGCGGCGCGTATCCTGTCGGAGCTGGACTCGCCGCGCGTGCGAGCCTGCTGGGACCCCGGCAACGCGTTCGCTGCCGGCGAGGTGCCTTATCCGGCGGGCTATATGGAAGTTCGGCCGTTCGTCGCGCACGTCCACGTGAAGGACGGCATGGTGGGGCCGGACGGTAAGATTAGGTTTGGTGTAATAGGAGAGGGTCAGGTGGATTACCGCGGGCAGTTCCCGGCCCTGGCCGATGACGGATTCCAGGGCTGCATATCTCTGGAATCGCACTTCGTTCCGGAGGGCGGGACGCAGGAGGAGGGCTCGCGCGCTTGCCTCGCGGCCCTACGCCGGTTTATAAAGGACTGATTATCGCATGGCCAGACAATATACATCAAGCAGGAACGTCACTTCCATCACCTACTGGCGCAAGTGGGCGGAACACCGCCTTTTCTACTGGATCCTGGCCATAGTCGTTGGGGGTGGAATCGTAGTGATGTTCGGCATGGGACAGGCCCCCGGACCCGTCGGTCGCTCCCAATCGGCTGGCGGCCAGACCATCGCCACCGTGGACGGCATCGACGTGCCCCGGGCACCGTACGAAAAGGCGATGTCGGGAATGCGCGGCTCCTTTGCCTCCAATCCGACTCAGGCCATAGGCATGGAAGGTTACATGCTCACGCGGCTCATCCAGAACGCCGCCCTGCAAGCCGAAGCCAAGCGGCGAGGGCTGGCTGTGACGGATGCGGACATCGACAAGGCCATCGCCGATGCCAAGAAGGGACCGGACGGTAAGCCGATCCCGGAGGAGCAGTGGCAGAAGCGGCTGGAAGAGCAAGGCACCTCCGAGGGCGAGCTGCGCGACCAACTGCGGCAGGAGCTGCTGCCCCAGGTGCTGCAGCAGAGCATCGAGCGTTCGCAAAAAGTCACCGAGCAGGATCTGCAAAACAGCTATGAGCAGGCGCACGTAAGCCACATTCTGGTCTCCACGTCCAAGCTGCCGGACGAGCAGGCAAAGCGCAAGGCTGAGCAGGTATATAAGCAGGTTCAGGCCGGCAAGGACTTCGCTGCGCTTGCCAACCAGTACTCGGATGATCCCGGCAACAGGTCCACTAAGTGGGATCCGAAGCTCAAGAAGCAGGTTCCGATGGGCGCACCCAAAGGGGGAGACCTCGGCTGGGCACCGCTTAACCAACTGCCGTACGTGAAGGAGTTTTCGGACACGGTCAAGTCTCTCAAACCGGGCCAGGTGAGCCCGCCGGTAAAGACCCAGTTTGGCTACCACATCATAAAACTGGACGGATTGCGCCAGAACCTGCCCAAGGACTACGCCAAGAACAAGGCTAAGCTCCTGGAGGACTTCAAGAAGACGCAGGGACAGAAGGCATTCGCAGACCTCACCGACCAGGTCATGAAGAAGGCCAGAACCGTCTGGAAGGATCCCTCCCTCAAGTGGAGATACGACTACGCCAAGGCGAACCCCATGTTCGGTGTGACCAGTCAAACCTCTCCTGCGGACCAGCAGGCGGTTCAGGACGAGCTGAAGGCATACGTGGCGAAGAACCCGGACGACGGCGAAGCGGCCATGGTGCTCGCCCAGACGCTGTACAACCAGTACGTCATGGTGCCGCCTGGACCGCAGAAGGACAAGCTCCGGAACGAGGTCATCGCGGACTATGAGACGGCACTAAAGCATGCGGGCGATGAGAACACCCAAATGACGCTAGCGCAGCTCTACCGCGACGCCAAAAACGATTCCAAGGCCCTGGAGCACTACGAAACGGCACAGCGACTGCTCAGGTGGGACGAAGGGTCGCAGACCAAGTTCACACATATGCAGCTCGAGCGTGCGTTCAAAGATCTTGGCCATCCGGAGCTGGCCGCTGTAGAGTCCAAGAAGATCGCCGAGCTGACCAAGCAGGAGCAGGAGGAGGCCCGCAAGCGAGCCGAAGAAGCCAAGAAGGCCCCGGCGTCTACAAGTCTCCAGGGCGGGACCATCAAGGTCGGAGCGGGCGGCAAGGCGACTTCTCCAACCGTGCTCGGGGTCCCTGGTAGAGCCTCTTCAATTACCGCTAAGGGGACGCCGGAGAAGCCAGCGGCATCGGCTCCTTCGGAAGGGAAGCAGTAGTCTATGGTTGAAGGTTGATGGTTGATGGTTGAGGGCCGGAGCATCCGGTCTGACAGTCAACCTTCAACCTTCAACCTTCAACCCACTCCTCATGCCCGCTACGCTTTACGTCATCGCTACCCCTATTGGCAACCTGGAAGACATCACGCTGCGCGCGTTACGTATCCTCAAAGAGGTCGACCTGATAGCGGCGGAAGACACCCGTATTACCCGCAAGCTCCTCAGCCACTACGGCATCCACACCCCTCTCACTTCTTACCACCAGCACTCCCGCGGGGAGAAGGCGCAGGACATCGTCGGCCGTCTCCAGGCGGGTCAGAGTGTGGCGCTCGTATCCGATGCCGGCCTCCCGGGCGTCTCCGATCCCGGTGCGGACCTCATCGGGCTTGCGATTGAGGCCGGCATTCCGGTGGTTCCGGTACCCGGCCCCAACGCCGCTCTTAGCGCGCTTGTCGTATCCGGTCTTCCCTCAGGCCGCTTCGCGTTCGAGGGCTTCCCGCCCCGCGGCAAAACGGACCGGCGTGCCTTCTTCGACGCGCTCCGAGGCGAGAGCCGTACCCTCATCCTCTATGAGTCGCCCGGGCGGCTGCTCTCGACCCTGGAGGATCTCTATGCGGTTCTGGGCGACCGGCCCATAGCTGTTGCCAGGGAGATGACCAAGGTGTTCGAGGAGGTGTTGCGAGGTCGTGTATCGGAGGCCATCGCCCAGTTCCAGGCGCGGCGGCCGCGCGGCGAGTTCACGCTGGTGATTGGTCCGCCGGATCATCGCTCGGACGCACCGAGGGAAGAGACCGTCGACGTGAAGGAGCTCCTCCAGGCTGCGATGGAAGCCGGGCTCTCGCCCAGAGATGCCGTGATTGACGTTGCGGGACGCCTGCACCTGCCAAAGCGCAAGGTCTATAGGACACTTCTCGAAATCCGAATATAGCCAGCCTCCCCATCGTGTCTTCGTGCCCGCACCTTTCGTAGTCTCTTTCCCTCCTTGAAGCGGATGTCGCACCTCCTTTGGCACGCCTCTTGCAAGCTCAGTGGGCAGGGCTGCCGGAACCGCGACGTTCCAAAATAGTCCGGCCGGCATCTGATCGACAGGCTGCGCGCGGCGGCGGACGCCGCCTGGTCGCCGCTGCTAGAGAGGATGTTCCGCATGGCTACCCTGAGGGGAACAGAGTCGCCGATCAAAGTGAGAGCTGTAGCCGACGTCGCCGGACGGAGCTCAGGTCCGGCACCGCTTGCACCGTACCGGGCTGTGGTCCCCGTAAAGCAGGTGTCCTATGCCGCCTCTAAGCGAGCACTCGACGTTGTCGTTGCGATTGCGGCCCTCATTCTATTTTCCCCCATTCTGCTCCTGGTAGCCGTCTTGGTGAAGCTCACCTCTCGGGGCCCTGTCATCTTCAAGCAGACTCGGGTGGGTCTCGGTGGGGAGTACTTCACTTGCTACAAGTTCCGCTCCATGCAAGAAGATGCGGAGGAGCACAGGGACAAGCTCGTCCATCTTAACGAGATGACCGGCCCCGTATTCAAGATTCGTAACGATCCCCGTTTAACGCCTATCGGCAAGTGGCTGCGTAAGTTCAGCCTGGATGAGCTGCCGCAGTTTTATAACGTCCTCCGAGGGGACATGAGCATCGTGGGTCCGCGGCCCCCTGTCCCGTGCGAGGTGGTTCACTACGGTCCCAGAGAGTTGGGCCGGCTGGCGATCAAGCCGGGCCTCACCTGCCTGTGGCAGATCAGCGGCCGAAACAATATCCCGTTCGAGCGCTGGATCGCCCTTGACCTACTGTACGTCCAGACCATGTCCTTCTGGAAGGACATCGCCATCATTATCAAGACCGTTCCGGCGGTCATCACCTGCCGCGGCGCCCACTAACGCGCCGCGGCCCCTTGCCGGCAGGACATCGTCCTCACCACTCACGCCTCTCGACTATCGACTCGCGACTCTGGCTGTCCCTCTCCCCTTCTCCCCTTCTCCCCTTCTGTCTTTCCCACGGCTTCCAGGTATTCTCTTAGGCGGCTATCCCGGGAGTAATCCCGCGTTCTGGAAGAGAGGTAACCGCGATGATCCTGGTCACCGGCGGCGCCGGCTACATCGGCAGCCACTACGTCCTTTATGAGCGCGAGCGCGGCACGGAGGTCGTCGTGCTCGACGACCTGGTCTATGGCCACCGCGAAGCCGTCCTGGACGCGCCGCTCGTCGTCGGCGACATAGCCAACCGGGAGCTGGTCAACGGGATTATCCGGGACTACCACGTGGACGCGGTTGTGCATTTCGCGGCGTTTGCATCGGTTGGAGAGTCGGTCGCACATCCAGAGCGGTACTACGGCAATAACGTCTGCGGCACGCTGAACTTGTTGGACTCGATGCGGGAAAACGGGGTGCGGTACTTCATCTTTTCTTCGTCCTGCGCCACGTACGGCAATCCGGTGTACGTACCAATGGATGAGAACCACCCGCAGAACCCCATCAACCCCTACGGCGAGAGCAAGTTCATGTGCGAAAAGATGATGGCGGCGTTCGACCATGCGCACGGGCTGCGGTTTGCTTCGCTCCGGTACTTCAACGCGGCAGGCGCCGACGCACAGGGACGCATTGGGGAGAGCCACGAGCCTGAGTCCCATCTCATTCCCATTCTGCTGCAGGTGGCCCAGGGCAAGCGCGAGTCCGTGACCATCTTCGGCACAGACTACGACACGCCTGACCGGACCTGTATCCGGGACTATATCCATATCCTGGACCTGGCGCAGGCTCATTCACTCGCTTTAGCCCGCCTGCGGGCCGGCGGGGACAGTGGTTACTTCAACCTCGGCACGGAGCACGGCTTCTCCGTCCGCGAGGTCATCAACCTGTGTCAGGACGTGACGGGTCGCTCCATCAGGGCCGTGGAGGGGCCGCGCCGGCCCGGGGATCCGCCGCGCCTGGTGGCTAGCGCGGGCAAGGCGAAGCGGGAGCTAGGCTGGACCCCGAAGTACGAGGATCTTCGCGATACCGTCTCCACTGCCTGGAACTGGGAACAGAACCGGCGATACTGAAGGGGATCAGTCCCTTGAACAAGAAGACTCCCCCTCTCGCAAGAACGGAAGAGGGGGGCGGGGGGTGAGGGCCACACGCGCATGAGAGGAATCATTGCCGCGGGCGGCAGCGGTACCCGGCTCTACCCGGTGACGCAAGCCGTTTCCAAGCAGCTCCTCCCCATCTATGACAAGCCCATGGTCTTTTATCCGCTCAGCACCCTCATGCTGGCGGGAATCCGGGAGGTCCTGCTCATCTCCACTCCCGTGGACCTGCCCCAATATGAGCGGTTGCTGGGCGATGGGAGCCAGTACGGTATCCAGATATGCTTCGCGGAACAGTCGGAGCCCAGGGGTATCGGCCAGATGTTTCACGTAGGCAAGCAGTTTGTGGACGGAGGTCCTGCCTGCCTCGTTCTGGGTGACAACGTCTTCTACGGGCACGGCTTCCCGGACCAGCTACGCGCCGCGGCCGGCCGCACCTCCGGCGCCACCATTTTTGCATATCGCGTGAAGGACCCTCAGCGTTACGGCGTTGTCGAGTTCGATGGCAACGGCAGGGTGCTCTCGCTCGAGGAGAAGCCGCAGCATCCGAAATCGGACTGGGCCGTTGTGGGGCTCTACTTCTTCGACTCGCAGGTTACGGATATAGCCCATTCGCTGAAGCCTTCCTCCCGGGGCGAGTACGAGATAACGGACATCAACCGGGCCTATCTGAACCAGGGCTTACTTCGAGTTGAGCGGATGGGCCGCGGCATCGCCTGGTTAGATACCGGCACCCATGAGTCCCTCCTTGCCGCCAGCAACTTTGTGGAGGCCATCGAGCAGCGACAGGGGTTGAAGGTGGCCTGCCCGGAAGAGATAGCCTATCAGTGTGGGTATATAGACGCGGAACAGGTCCTCGCGCAAGCGGCGCGCCTGGGCCAGACTGAGTATGCCGCCTACCTTCGCAGACTGGTCGAAGAGAGACGGATGACGGGAGACGAATGACGGACGGAAATCGGACCACGCACCGAGGATTCCGTCCGTCCACCGTCCTCCATCCACCGTCAGGAGAGTACATGTCCACCATCCCCGGCGTGATCGTCCGCCCGCTCAAGCGGTTCACGGACAGTCGCGGCTGGCTTACCGAGCTGTTCCGCGGAGACGAGCTGCCTGAAGGGTTTGCGCCCGTCATGGGTTATATCAGCGTGACGCACCCGGGTGTGGCGCGCGGGCCGCATGAGCACCGCGAGCAGTCCGACGGCTTCGGGTTTGTCTCGGGCGAATTCGAAGTGACGCTATGGGAGAACCGCCCTGGTCGGGAGCGCAGGCGCGAGGTATACCGCGTGGGTGAGGCCGAGCCTGTCTTCATGGTGGTCCCTCCCGGCGTCGTCCACGCCTACAAGAACGTAGGCGCCTCCGACGCATTCGTGCTCAACTTCCCGGACCGGCTCTACGCCGGCCGCGGCAAAAAGGAACCGGTAGACGAGATCCGCCACGAAGAAAACGGCTCCGAATTCAAGCTCTCATGAAAACCCTCCTGGTGACGGGCGGTGCCGGATTCATAGGCGCCAACTTCGTACACTACTGGCTGGCAGCGCATCCAGAGGACCGCGTGGTCGTGCTGGATGCGCTCACGTACGCGGGCAATCCGGCCAATCTGCAGCCGGTCTGGCAGGACCCGCGCTTCAGGTTCTACCCGGGTCTCATCCAGGACCCTGTGGTGGTCAACGGCATCTTCCGGGTGGAGATGCCCACCCACGTTCTCAACTTTGCGGCCGAGAGTCACAACGACCGTAGCATGCTGGACCCAGGCAGCCTCATCCAAACGAATGTGTACGGTGTCAACGTGCTCCTGGAGGCCGCCCGCCGCTTCGGTATAGAGCGGTTCCTGCACGTCTCCACGGACGAAGTGTATGGAGAGATCGGCTCCGGCGCGTTCAAGGAAACCGATCCGCTCGAGCCACGGACGCCCTACTCCGCGGGGAAGGCCGGAGGCGAAATGCAGGTTCGCGCGCATCGCATCGCCTACGGCACGCCCACCCTCGTAACCCGGGGCTCCAACACCTTCGGTCCCTACCAGTTCCCGGAGAAGATCCTCCCCTTCTTTGTCACGCGGGCGATGCAGGACAAGAAGCTCCCGGTCTATGGAGCCGGCAACCAGGTGCGGGACTGGATCTTCGTGCGGGATCACTGCTCAGGCATCGGCTGGGTGCTGGAGAAGGGAGAGCTCGGCGAAGCCTACAACGTGGGTGGCGGCAACGAGCGGCCCAACATCGAGGTGACTCGGCGGGTCCTGGCGCTCCTCGGGAAGCCGGAGAGCCTGATCAAGCATATCGAGGATCCGCGCGGCGAGGCGCACGATAAGCGGTACGCGCTCACGACCCAGAAGCTGCGGGATCTCGGCTGGCGCCCTGAGCGCTCCTTTGAGGAGGCGCTGGAAGAGACAGTCCACTGGTACGTGCACAACGAGGCGTGGTGGGGTCCCATTGTGGAGTCGCCCGAGTATCAATCGTTTGTTACCCGCTACTACGGCCGGCTGCTTGGCCCGGACCTCTAGCTTGCACGGAAAGGTCCTCGGCCGCGAAGAGCTCGCCGCTGCGCTGGACCCGCGCCGCGTCCGGGGCGATCGGATCGTCTTCACCAATGGCTGTTTCGATATCCTGCACGTGGGTCACGCGCGGTATCTGGAGCAGGCACGCGCGCTCGGCGACCTGCTGGTAGTGGGCCTGAACTCCGATTCGTCGGTTCGGATGCTGAAGGGGCGAGACCGGCCCATCGTGCCCCAGGAGGAGCGGGCGGAGATGCTTGCCTTCCTGGCCAGTGTCGACTACGTCTCGATCTTCGACGAATCCCGTCCGGACGCCCTCATCGAAGTGGTCCGTCCGCACTTGCATGCCAAGGGCGGAGACTACCGGGAGGAAGACCTCCCCGAAGCGGAGGCGGTCCGCCGACACGGCGGCCGCGTTGTCATCCTCCCCCTCGTCGAAGGACGCTCGACCACGAACATCATTGGTAAGATAGTCGCATTAACGCGGGCTGAACGTGTGACAGGGGACGGCTGACGGAAGGTCTCCGCAACTCGGTCCTTGTCACTCTGTCACGCTGTCAACTTGTCATCCGATGTCCAGGTACCCTGAATTCGACCTCTCCCACGTGAAGCCGCAGCCGTTCCGGCACCGCATCAGCAAGGTGCGTGTGGAGAGCTTCGCACGCCCGCCAAAACCGGGGGCGTCATTCCTGGAATTCCTGGATTCGCTGCCCGGGATTCTGGCCGGTCCCGATATTCGACGCATCGCAGATGCCGCTGTCCAAGCGCGAGCCAACGGCCGGGCGGTTATTATCGCCCTGGGCGGCCACGTCATTAAGACGGGGTTGGCGCCGGTCCTCATTAGACTGATGGAGCGCGGCGCGATCACCGCGCTTGCCGGAAACGGTGCGGTCGCCATCCACGACATTGAGATTGGGCTCTTCGGCGAGACCTCCGAGGCCGTCGAGCTCGGGCTGCAGTCCGGCACTTTCGGCATGGCGCGCGAGACTGCGGCCTTCCACAATACGGCAGTCGCGGAAGGCGCTCGGCGTGGGGAAGGCGCGGGCGAAGCGCTCGGGCGGGCGCTGATGGAGAGCAACGCGCCCCACGCCGGCGCCAGCCTGCTCGCGTCTGCATACCGTCTCAACGTACCGATTACCATCCACATGGCCCTGGGCGCGGATATCGTCCACATCCATCCGGACGCGGATCCCTCCGCCTTGGGCGAAGCCACTATGCGCGACTTCCGCATCCTGACCCATCAGATGGGATCGCTGGCGGGCGGAGGAGTGCTGCTCAACGTTGGCTCCGCCGTGGTGTTGCCGGAGGTCCTCCTTAAGGCCATCGCGCTGCTCAGGAACAGGCACGGCGATGCATTTACGGAGTTCCTGGGCGTCAACCTCGATTTTGTCCAGCACTACCGCTCCAACCAGCAGGTAGTGGCCCGTGTGCGAACCATCGGCGGAGACGGAATCTCGCTGACCGGCCACCACGAGCTTATGGTGCCGTTGCTGGCACAGACTATAATAGAGCTTCTGGATGGTGCCCCACGGGGGGTCAGGGCAGCTCCAAGAAGTAAGTAGGCCGCGAAATCTACAAGAGGGACCGGGCATCGCCGATAATGCAACGTGAGCGGTATCAAGCAATTGTGCGGGGGTTCCAGTCCAGGCGCGTCGTCGTACTGGGCGATCTCATGCTGGACGAGTATCTTTGGGGCCGAGCGACGCGCATCTCACCTGAATCGCCGGTGATGGTGGTGGATGTGGACCGCGAGACCAGCGTCCCGGGTGGCGCGGCGAACGTCGCGATGAACCTGCTGGCATTGGGCGCCGGGGTCGCCGTCATCGGCGTGGTTGGTGACGACGCCGCCGGCGGGGCTCTGATCGATGAACTGCGGGAGGCCGGCGCCGATGTGCGCGGGATCCTCGTGGCGGAGGATCGGCCCACTACACGCAAGACCCGAGTAGTCGCCCACAGCCAGCAGGTGATGCGCGTGGACCGCGAGAAGACCAGCAAGCTCTCCAACGGCCTATCAGATCGCGTCGCGAGCGTGTTGCGAGAATTGGTACAGCAGGCGGACGCTCTGCTCATATCGGACTACAACAAGGGCGTCTTGACATCAGAGGTCGCCGAAGAGGCCGTGCGGGCCCGCTCCGGCGGCACGCTGCTAACAGCCAACCCGAAGCCGGTGAATGCCCTCCTACTGTCGGGGGCCGATGTGGTGCAGCTTAACCAGATCGAGGCCGATGCGTTGGCCGGTGAGGGCCGGTTTGCCGAAGACGCCGGGCTGGATACGGTCGGGTCGGAGCTCGTTCGGCGTCTGGACGTGGGAACGCTGGTGGTGACTCGCGGCGCCCGCGGTCTCCTCCTATGGCGCCGCGAGGGAGGCATGTGCCACATCCCTCCACGCCCTGTAGAGGTTTATGACGCGGCGGGCGCCGGAGACACCGTCATCTGCGCCTTGACGCTCGGCATCGCGGCGGGCGCGCTCACGGAGGAAGCGGCCGAAGTGGCGAACCACGCTGCATCCTGTGTGGTCCGGAAAGTCGGCGTCGCTACCGTTACCCAGGATGAGCTGATGAAGGACTGGTGGGAGAACCAGGATGGAAGTTAGAGTGATTTGCGAATTTCGATTTTCGATTTTCGATAGCCGAGCCCTGGAGTGCACGGTTGGCGGTTAAGGACGCGGCGACCGGCACGGCGGACGTTCCGCCAAGGCCGAGGTCGCGCTACGGCGCGGCGGACATTCCCATAGCGCTGCTGCTGGCAATGCGCCCCAAGCAGTGGACCAAGAACCTCTTCGTTTTCATCGCGCTTCTCTTCACTAACAACCTGCCACACAACCTGCACGACGCCGGCCGGTGGGCCATGCTGGAGCTCACCTGCATTGCATTCGCCCTCTTCTGCCTGGTCTCCGGCGCCGTCTACCTGATGAACGACGTGTTCGACCGGGAGCAGGACCGGCTGCACCCGGAAAAGCGGAAACGGCCTATCGCCAGTGGAAGACTGCCGTGGCAGGTCGCGATCTTTGCGTCCGCCACCTTCGGACTCGGCGGCTGCGCGGCGGGTTTTGTCATTAACCGACCCTTTGGCGTCATTGTGGTCGCCTACCTGGTGCTCCAGATCGCCTACACGTTTTTCCTGAAGCACCAGGTGCTGCTGGACGTGTTCACCATTGCGGGAGGCTTTATCTTCCGCGCCGTGGCTGGTGGCTTCGCACTGGGCGTGCCGGTCTCGGTCTGGCTGCTGGTCTGTACGCTTGAGCTTGCGCTGTTCCTCGGCTTCGGCAAGCGTCGCCACGAGCTTGTGTCGCTGGCGGAGGATGCGCAGAGCCATCGCAGGAACTTGGCTCACTACAGTGTCCCTCTGCTGGACCAGTTCATCAGCATCGTGCTCGGCGCGCTGGTGGTTTCGTACGCGATCTACAGCATCACCTCCGTTACCGCTACGCTGCACCCGGCGCTGTGGATCACCTGGGTCAACGTACTCTACGGCATCTTTCGCTATCTCTACCTCATCCACATTCAGCACAAGGGAGGCAGCCCGGAGACGATCCTGCTGGAAGATCGGCCCATGCAGATCAACCTGTTGCTCTGGGTGGTAGAGGTGCTCGTCGCCATGCAGATCAAGTAGCCTGCCGATGCGCGTTCTCGTCACTGGCGCACGCGGAATGCTCGGCACCGACGTGTGCGCGCGTCTCGCCGCGGAGGGCCATGAGCCCATCGCGACGGGCCGCTCCGGCGATGTAGAACGCATGGACGTTACGGACCGCTCGGCCGTCCGCCGAGCCCTGCGAAGCCATCGCCCGGACGCGGTTATCCACTGCGCCGCCTATACCGCGGTGGACGCAGCGGAATCCGATGACGAAGCTGCCTACAGGCTGAATGCGCTGGGATCCTGGACCGTGGCCGCAGCGTGTTCGGAGCACGACGTGCCGCTCTGCGCCATCAGCACGGACTTCGTGTTTGACGGCGAGAAGGTGGAGCCGTATACGGAGTTCGACATTCCCCGCCCTCTGAGCGTCTACGGCGCGTCCAAGCTAGCCGGTGAGCAGTGCATCCGCGCCATCTGGCGCAAGCACTGGATCGTCCGTACTGCCTGGCTCTTCGGCTTACACGGCAAGTGCTTCCCGGACACCATCCTTCGTGCCGCGGAGGCCCGCCCAGCGCTGAGAGTGGTGGCCGACCAGCACGGCTCCCCCACCTATACAGCGGACCTGGCCATGGCTCTGGTCGCGCTCCTCAAGACCCCGCTCTACGGTACCTATCACATCACCAACCGCGGCGCGACCACCTGGCACGCCGTCGCCGTCCGCGCGGTTCAGCTTGCCGGCCTCTCTACTCCCGTGGAGGCGATCTCTACCGAGGACTGGTCCACCCCGGCCCGTAGGCCGCGGAACTCCGTGCTCCGCCCCCTGGCGCTGGAGATGCAGAACGCGTATAATATGCGGCCGTGGGAAGAAGCATTGGAGGAGTATGTCCGCCTCCGAGAAGTCCCCTCCACGTAACACGTTCCAACTCATGCGGTTCTGCTGGTCACTAGCCTTGGTCTGTTTTTCCCTGCCGGCGCTGGCGCAGACGAAAGCGCCCGATATCGCGCGCGCTCTTTCGGCCGATCTCATGCTCCAGGGGCGCGTCATGTGGGTCGATGCGACCGCCAACCTGGACCGGATCACCACACGCGAGGGCGTCCGTGACATTGTCATCCGCTGCAAGCAGGCCCGGCTTACTACCATTGTCGTCGACGTGAAGCCGGTAGTCGGCAAGGTGCTCTACAACAGCCATATCGCCGAGCATCTGACCGAGTGGAAGGGCAAGAAGTATCCCGATTTCGATGTTCTGGCGGCCTTCCTGGAGGAAGGACACACGCAGGGCCTGGAGATAGCCGCCTCCGTAAATGTCTTTTCCGAGGGCCACAAGTATTACGCAGTAGGGCCCGCCTATCAGCGTAAGGAGTGGCAGTCAGTCGCCTATAACGTAGACCGCAGCCTCGTAAGCTACGACGGATCGCGACTCCCCATCCGGGCCGAGAATGAAGCCGAGGATCCGCGCCGGACTACCGTGTACGAAGGAGACTTTCTGGTCGACCGCGCCCCCACGGCCGGCCAGGAGCTCGCAGTTGAGCTGGACGCGGACGGCCGCGTCGCCGGGATCATCGACCCGGCGCTCCTCGGCGAGGAGCCGCTGGAAGCGCCGGAGGAGGGACGGCTGCTCCTGGCGCAAGGCGCGGAAGGAGATTGGGTAACGCAGCATCTCCGCGCCGGAGACCGAGCTCGGTTTGATGCTGTAGGCCGGCGCGAGCCGGTTACGGAAGCGGCCACGGAGAAGATTGCCGCCTTTGTGAACCCGCTTCAACCGGACGCGCGGGCGCATGAGATAGCCTTGCTGCAGGAGATCGCCCGCAACTACGACGTAGACGGTCTGGTCCTCGACCGCATGCGGTATGCGGACCTTTACAACGATTACAGCGATGTGACCCGTGCCGCATTTGAGCACTGGCTGGGTCACACCGTAGCCCGGTGGCCGGAAGACGTGCTCCGGTTCGATCCCACGCCGGGCGAGGCGCCCCGGCGGGGCCCGCTGTACAAACCGTGGCTGGAGTTCCGCGCCCGTGTGATCCGGGACTTTCTGGAGGAGGCGATACAGCAGGTCCATGCGGCAAAGCCGGCCCTGCCGATCTCCGTCTATGTGGGTTCATGGTTCCCCGAGTACTACGCGGTGGGGGTAAACTGGGGCAGCGAGGAGTTCCACGTACCGTACAGTTGGGCCTCCGCGCATCATAATGAAGCCGGTTACGCCGAGTTCCTGGACTGGCTCTCTACCGGCTGCTACTATCCGATTCCCTCCCGTGAAGAGGCCCGCGAGAGCCATAAGGAGGAAGCCCTCACGGTGGAGGCATCGGCCGACCTTTCTACTGCCGCCGTCCAGAACGCCGCGCCGGTCTATGCCGGTGTCTACGCTCTGGACTACGAGAACCGGCCGGACGACTTCGCTCGCGCCCTCGGTGTGGCCGCGCGCCACTCACAGGGGGTTATGGTCTTCGATATCTCCCACATCTACAACTATGGCTGGTGGAATATCCTCGATAAGGCATTTGACCGGGACGCCGTCCCGCCTCACCGTCTCGCGGACCTCACAACGCAGGTCCGATCCGCGGAAGATGCGTCTAACTAGCGTGGCGTTGCTCGCCGCGCTGGCGCTCGCGCCTGCCGCCCTGGCGCAGAACGCGGCCACGCCAGCTCAGCAGCCGGCCAAGCCGCCTCAAACGTCCCAGGCGACCCAGCAGCCGCCCGCGAAGGCAACCGAGGCCTACCGGATCCGCATTACAAACTCACAGTTTGGCGCGGTTGAGATCAGTACGGACACTGGCAAGAGCTGGCTTCTGGTCGCCCGTGTCAGTCGACCCGCCTCCATGACAGCCTCGGGTGGCAGCACACGGTGCGAGGTCATACGAAGCAATGAGTACGGCGCCGCGCTCAGCGTGGGAGACGGCCAGATACTCCGCGTCCTCCCCGAGTCGCGCCTGGCCGAGCGCGACCCGTCCGCCATCCTGGTCAATGTGCCGCTCACTTCCGCCTTCTTCAAGGACTTGCTGCCTCCGGCCGGCTCCAACGTGCAGTCGCTTAGCCCCGGAAAGACGGAGCCGCTGGACCTCCCGGCATCCTATAGCCCGCGTGAGGACGACACGCTCCTCATAACGGTACGCGAGACCAGGCTGCCGCCGGAAAAGATCGGCGAATATGCGCGCGATGCCGCGACCAACTATCGGGACAGAGCCATTGCGTCCGTCCGCGCCCGCGGGGGGCACCCAACGGCGGGGGCGCTGTCCGTCATCGCGCGCCTCCCCAACGGAGATGTTCCCGCCGCTGTGACCTTCCTGGTGGACGGAGTCGTCGCTGCCATCATGAACCGGCCCCCGTTCGCCATCCAGTGGAACACCAGGGAGTGGGCCAACGGCGAGCACCTGGTGGAGGCCCGGGCCCTCAACTCCGCGGGAGTAACGGTCAGCCGCAAGCGGTCACTGGTAGTGGTGGACAATCCGAAATGACTAGGCTTCGGGGTTCGGGCTTCAAGGTTCAGGATGGGCGGTCTGAAGTCAAGAGTCCGAATTCTGCCCGGCTCTTGGAGTGTGCATTTCCAGTTCCGAACCCCGAACCCTGAACCGCGAACCCCGTTCATGTCCGCAACGCTCTCCCTCCCGTCCCTCCACGACCTCCTGGACCCCGCCGGTCCCATCTCCGACGTCCTGCCCGGCTATGAGCTGCGCGAGGAGCAGCTGCGCGCAGCAACGGCCATCGAGGAGGCCCTTGCCACCGGGCGCCACTGCCTCATAGAGGCCGGCACCGGTGTGGGCAAGAGCCTGGCGTACCTTCTCCCCGCTGTCCGCGCTATTGCGGAAGGCAAGAAGACCGTAATCTCCACGCACACCATTGCCCTCCAGACGCAGCTCATCGAGAAGGATATCCCCCGCGTATTGGAGCTGTTCCGCCGCGTCATGCCCGGCCTCAAGGTAAAGCCTGTCCTCATGAAGGGCCGTGGCAACTATCTCTGCCGGCAGGACCTGGATGCGGCTGAGGAGGATCTGTTCAAGCTCACCGATCCGCTCTTTCGCAAGCTCAAGCGGTGGGCGCGTAAGACGGAGACGGGAGACGCCGCGGACTTGCCCTTCACATACCCGGAGTGGTACGAGGTCGCTGCCAACCTGGACACGTGCAGGGGACAGGAGTGCCGGTACTATGACCGCTGCTTCTACTACCGGATGCGGCGGAACGCGCTGGACGCCAACCTCTTCGTGGTCAACCACGCCCTCTTCCTGAGCGACCTCTCTCTTCGCGCCATCGACCCGCAGAGCGCTATCCTCCCCCATTACGACTACGTCGTATTTGACGAGGCGCACCACCTGGAGGAGGTTGCCACCAAGGTGTTCGGGGTGGAGATGAGCAATCGAAGGGTGCCGCGCTTCATCGACCGCGTTCGCCGGACCCGCGGTCTCGACATCGATGGTACCAGCCTGGAGACCGCGGAGGCGCTGAGCGCGGAGCTGTTCCAGCTCTTTGAGACAGACCGCTCCGACTTCTTCTTTCACGACGTACTTGGCGAGACCGCGGAGGCCGCCGCGGCAGATTCGGCAACGCGCCTGGCCGCCAGCCTGGAAGGCGTGGTGACCGATCTTACAAAGCAGGCGAAGGAGGCGGAGGACGCGCTAAAGGAGAGGCTGGAGGGGCTGGCCAGGATAGGCGCGCGCCTGCGGGAGGAGCTGAACACCCTGTTCTTTCATGACGACTCGGCGTACATTCGCTGGGGCGAGAACACGCTGGCGCGCCGGGCCGGCAGGGGCGGCATCCGCGACACCATCCGGACGCTGCACTATACGCCCATCGAGGTTGGCGAGCGGCTGCGGGAGATGCTGTGGGAGAACGTCGACGCCGCCGTACTGACCTCTGCCACGCTCTCGAATTCCGGCGGCTTCTCGTATCTCCGCTCTCGCCTCGCCGTGCCGGAGGACGCCGTGGAGTGCGTGGTAGGCTCGCCGTTCGATTTCCGGTCGCAGGCCCTGCTCTACGTGCCCTGTAATCTGCCTTCGCCCAAGGCCGCGCCGGAGCAGCTATTCGCGGACGCCGCCGCGGCGGAGATCGAGCGACTCCTGGCGCTGACGGAGGGGCGGGCGTTCCTGCTTTTTACCTCGCGCCGGATGCTGAACGCCGTTTACGACCGCCTCAAGGATCGCCTGCCATACACCCTTTTCCGCCAGGGCGACCTCCCGCCCGGCCAGCTACTGGACGCGTTCCGGACGAGCGGCGACGGGTGCTTGTTCGGAGTTCAGTCATTCTGGGAGGGAGTAGACGTCCAGGGACAGGCGCTTTCCTGTGTGGTCATCGACCGGCTCCCCTTCGCGGTGCCGGACTCCCCCATAACGCGCGCCCGTACGGACGCCATCAAGGAGCGTGGAGGCGACTGGTTCACGGAGTTCAGCGTGCCGCAGGCGCAGATTCGGCTCAAACAGGGATTTGGCAGACTCATTCGAACCCGCCGGGACAGGGGCATCGTCTGCATCCTGGACACGCGCCTCATGACCATGCCCTACGGCCAGGAGTTCGTCCGCTACCTTCCCCCTGCCTCCCGCGCGAGCCTCTGGCCGCGTGTGGAGCGATTCTGGAATGCCGAAAGTGCCGCCTTGACGGACGCTAAAAGAGTATAGACGGCGGTGACGGACGGCGGCAACACCGAATCGGCACCCTTTTGCAGAATTTTTTTCCCCGGCCCTTGACAACTTGTTCCGCGCTCTGTAATATGCCCCTAACCGAACATTAAACCGTATTAACTATCGCCTCGCATAGACCTTCGATATCCCTGCGCACCCCGCCGCAAGGGAGTTGCCGATACCACTGCCGGTATCTTTTACGCGCCCCGCACGCCTCGCCCGCGTGCGGAGAAAGGACTATGCCATGAAGCGGATGAGTAAACCACCTGGATTCACCCTGATCGAGTTACTCGTCGTGATCGCTATTATCGCGATCCTGGCCGCTATTCTCTTCCCCGTGTTTGCCCAGGCGCGCGAGCGTGCCCGCATGACGTCCTGCGTTTCTAACATGCGTCAACTCGGCCTGGGGCTGCGCATGTACGGACAGGACTATGACGAAAGCTTTCCCGCGATCCGTTTTGTAGATACGGACGCGCGGGGACACTTCCCCTACGGCTGGCGCAACGTAATCTATCCCTACACAAAGAGCAAGCAGATCCTGTCATGTCCTTCCAACCCCAAGAGTAAGCCGGCAGGACCTGGAACCAACATTAACAGCGAAGGGAGCAACCTCAACGGAGAGGGCTGGCAGTCTGAGCCAGACAAGATGATGCCGCGCGGCTACGGGATGAATAGCTGCACCAATAGCTGGTGGCCCGCGACGAATCGTCGCTGGTCGCTCCTGAGAGACGCCAGACTCTCGCGTCCGGCGAGCACCATTGCCATTGGGGAGATGCAGTGGGAACACAATGACGTTCATGCAAGCTGGATGTGGGGCGAGGGATGCAACACACGGAACCCGGGCCTTTATCAGCACATGGGCGGGACTCCGCCCAAGGGACCAGGGACGCCCGCTGTCTTCACTTACTGGGACGGACATGCCAAGACGAGCAAGTGGGGCCCCACCGCCTTCCCGGTGGACAAAAACCAGTGGCAACTGGATGAGCCCACAGCCGGTCAGAAGGTCATCCCGTGCCCCGGGTTTACGGACAACCCGGGCACCCGCACAGGCCCTTGTGACATGTATCGGTAGGCTCTGAGCCGGCTCGGTCTCCCAGAACCCTGCCAGGTAGCTGGCAGACCGGGCCGGCGAGACATTTCTGTCGCCTGAGGTCCAAAGGAACAGTCGATGAGACAAAATATCCCTGTGCCGGTCGCCGTCCTTGCCGTTGCCATCGTCGCGGTCCTCGCCGGGCTGATACTTTGGAGTCACTTGAGCGCGAGGCCCCAAGCCGCCCCCGCGGAGGCGAGCAGCCCCAATGCACAGAGTGCGTACCAGAGCCACCTGTCCGATGGAGCCTCCTCTGAAGGCGGAGGACATTAGCAATTCGGTATGGCCTCTTCCGGCAAGACAAATAATCGGCTCGCGGGTCTGCCCTTGCGCCTGACCCGGACGGCTACGCTGGGCGCTCTGGTGGCGGTAGCAGCCGTGGCGTGGGCAGTCGTTCTGGCGTCGCAGCGGAGCCGCGCCCCGTTCCTCGCGCACGTGCACGCGGCGCAGCAGTACGTGCTTGAGGCGCGGGGAATCCAGGCGGAGCATGAGTGGCTGGAGGCGGTTCGCCTCGACCCGCGGAATCCCGAGCTGTGGAACGCACTTGGCGAGTTTTACAGCTCTACCGGCACGTGGGTCAAGGCCACGATGGCATTCGAGGAGCTGGCTCAACTGCTTCCGGGGAGCCCGGACGTGGACTCTAAGGTTGCGGCCTGTGCGCTCGCCGCCGGGGACGAAGTGCGCGCCCTCAAGTATGCCGAGGCGGAGATCTCGCGGAACCCAAATGACGTGACCTCCCTCGCTATCGCGGCAACCCTTCTGGCGAAATCTGGCGAAGAGCGCCGCCGGCTGGAATACAAGCGCCGGCTGGTCCAATTGGAGCCGAACGAGCCGGACTTCGCACTCCTGCTCGCCCAGGAGCTGACCGATCTGAACCGCTACGAGGAAGCGCGCCCGCTTCTAGAGCGCCTGATCCGCACGAACGCCGACGCCGCGCAGGCCTATGCACTGCGCGGCGTCGGCTTCCTAAACGAGGATCCATCTCCGGCCGGACTGGCGCGGGCAGAAGCCGACTTCCGAGAGTCCTGTCAACTGGACCCACGGGCCGCTTTCCCGCGTTACAACCTGGGCAAGCTCTACATGCGCCGAGGCGAGCCGGCGAAGGCGGTGCACTATCTGGGCCAGGCAGCTTCGCTCCTTTCGAGCAGACCGGATATCTACTATGAGCTTGCGGCAGCGCTGGAGAAGTCAGGCAAACCGATGCTCGCGGCGAAGGCGCGTGCGCGCTTCACGCTGCTGCGGGATGAGATAGACGAACTCGGGGCGCTCGAGAAGCGATGTTCGCTCCCGCCTCCGAGCTTTGACTTACATCTAAGAGCGGGACTTCTTTCGTTGAAGCAGGGAAGCTTGAAGGAGGCGCGGTTCTACCTGGAGAAGGCTGACACAATTCGACCCGGAGATCCACGCGTTCAAACCGCCCTCCGACGGGTCGAGGCCCTCTCGGAGCCCGCCCTCATCCAGAATGCTGACCGCTATCGCGCGGCCGCCCTCGCGGTGGCCCGTGCGTCGCGCAACGGTTTCTAGCCCGGCGCGCACCGAAGTGCCTCCATGCAAGCCGGCTTCTGTCTGGCAGCCACCAACGCGATTGACTACGTCCGCCTGGAAAAGAGCGGCCCTTGTTGAGAGACAAGTAGATATAGACGGGATCCATCCGCATCGGTTACGTCGAATCGCGAAAATAGTTGCGGCAGACCCTTGACAACGCCCGGACGGGTCGCTATCATTGCGCAAATACAGCATTAACGTCTGTTAATGCCATTCGCGTAGACCTTCCGTTTCCCACGGAGCCCGCCGTGGGGAGTTGCCGGTACAAGTGCTGGTACCAATCACGCGTCCCGCACGCTTCGACGCGTGCGGAGAAAGGACTTCTCCGTGAAACGCGAGCACCAACCACCTGGATTTACTCTGATCGAACTGCTCGTGGTGATAGCCATCATCGCGATCCTCGCAGCTATCCTCTTCCCCGTTTTTGCTCAAGCGCGCGAGAGCGCGCGGTCTGTGTCCTGCCTCTCCAACATGAAGCAGATCGGGCTTGCTCTGCGCATGTATGGCCAGGATTTCGACGAGAAGTACCCCAACATCCGCATCTGGGCGCCAGACAGCGGTGACCTGAACAAGGGTCTCATCTGGAAAAACGTCGTCCAGCCGTACATCAAGAACAAGGGCGTGTACCGGTGTCCGTCGAACCGGTATGCCCTGGGTACGCCAGGCGACAAGGCCAGCCAGAACCCCAACGGGCAGGGCGAGGGCTGGATGTTCGAGCCGGATGCTGTGATGCCTGTCGGCTACTCCATGAACAGCACCGTCACGACCTGGCTTCCGGCCAACTACGCTACGGACTGGGGAGCCAGTTCATGGACCAAGACCGATCCCCTTTCAGACGCACAGCTTGTCAGGCCGGCCGACACTATCGCGGTGGGCGAAGTCGCCTGGGATGACGCCGACGTTCACATCGGCTGGGCTGGAACGGACAGTCACACGCCGGACTCCGGAAACGGGTGCGACGGCGGTGACAACACTACTACAGAGCCGCACAAGGGGCTGATGGGACATCGCGGAACCTATCCCAATGGCCCCTCCAAGCAGGCCAACTTCATCTTCTGGGATGGCCACGCCAAGAACCGCCATTGGGCCCAGACCGTCCTCCCGCTAACCAAGAACGAGTGGTCCCTGGATCCCTCTTCGGACGTCGACCCAGTGAAGAACCTTGTGAACTATGCCTGGGGCGACCAGCGCCACATTGTGGACGTCTGCTACACCCTCAAGTAGCATGCCGAAACGGCCGGCAGGGGCCTCCCCGCGGAGCTCCTGCCGGTCGGCACCAGGTGCGTCCATCAGACCTCATTCACGCCTCGGGAGGGCGGTTTTCCATGAAATCGAGCCTTTCTGTTCCCGCAGCTATCGCTATCGCTGTGGTCGCCCTTGCGGCCATCGGGTTCTTGCTCTGGAAGCAGTTCTTGTACGAGCCCCCGGTGAGCGCGAGCTCTGGAGGCCCAACGGCCGGCGCGGCAAGGGTGTTCCACCGACCTGCCAATAAGGAAGAGGCAATGCGAATGTACCGAGGCGGGCATTAGCCGCAGTGCCATAGATCCATTGCCGATGGTTATTGCTTCCTCTATCCGATCCAAACATGTGAGCACCAGGGCCGCCGCCGGTTTGCTCGTCCTGGCGGCGGCAGCCTGGGCCGCCGTCCTCCTATGGCACGCCCGCTCAGCCTCCGTTCAGCACCATCTAGACGCGGGACGCGAGTACGTCCGGAATGGAGAGGGTAAGCGGGCCGAACAGGAGTGGCGACAGGTTGTCCGCATGGAACCCCGTAGCGCGGTCGCATGGGAGTCCCTTGCGGAGCTCTATGCGTCGGCCGAAGACTGGCCCGCTGCCGCGAGGGCTTTCCAGGAGCTCGTGCGCGTGGACTCGACTATTCCCCAGCTACACGGGAGACTGGCGGTATGCTTGCTCCGATGCGGCGACGAAAGAGGAGCGTATCGAGAGGCGGAAGAAGAGCTTATCAAGAATCCGAGTGATCCCTCCGCGCTCACCGTCGCGGCGCTTCTGCTTTCGAATATGGGGGAGATGGACCGAGAAGCCGAGTATCTACGGCGGCTTGCAAAGGTACAGCCGGACAATGTGCCTGTGCTGGTTCTCCTCGCGGAGAACCTCACCTTTACCCACAACTATCAGGCGGCTCGCTCCGTCCTCGCAGATATACTGCGGCAGGACCCAAATAACGCGGAGGCATACTCCCTCCGCGGGCTCGCCAGCCTGGACGAAGACCAGAGTCCAGAGGGCCTCGCCTCGGCCGAAGCCGACTTCCACCATTCCCTGATGCTGGACCCGCTTGCGCCGTTTCCGCGCCTCTACCTTGGCCGGCTCTATCGCAGAAAACACGAGCCGCAGAAGGCTATCTTTGAGCTGCTGCAGGCTTCCAGGCTGATGCCGAACAAGATCGACGTCTGTTTCGAGCTCGCCGGCGCCTACCAGGATGCCGGTGAACAGGATGAGGCCAAGACTGTACGTCGTCAGTTCACTCGCCTTCGCCAGGAAGCCGACCTGGAGAGCAGCCTCCTCAAGCGATGTGCGCTCCGGCCCGACAGCTTTAATGACAACCTGCAGCTTGGCCTGCTGGCGCTACGACACTCGGACTACCGGAAGGCGGGTGTTTTCCTGACCCAGGCGGCATCCCTGCGTCCTGCAGACAAGGTAGCGATGGCGGCGCTGGAACGGGTCAGGATAGCCACCGGCGGCAAGGACCCTCAACTGGCGCTCGCCGCCGGGGCCGGCAAGTTGGCCGGCTATCCGGGTCCCGGAACACAATCAAGATAGATAGGGAATCTTTGCGCGAAAGCACTCTCCTGGCCGTGGTTCTATGCACGTGCTCGGTGCTGACGGGCTGCGGACTTCGCCCCGGTCGTTCCGCTGCGGATCCTTCTCACAACCCAACCCCGAATACGCACTCGCTCTTCGTGGACGTGGCGGGCAAGGCCGGCATTCACTTCAACCACACGTCCGGCGCTCGCGGGCGGTACTACTTTATCGAGAGTACGCCGGCTGGCTGCGCTTTCCTGGACTATGACAACGATGGCCTCCCGGATGTTCTCTTGATTCAGTCCGGTCCGTCGGATCCGGGACCGCTCTCCTCTCCTCGCCCGCATTGCGCTCTCTATCACAACAGAGGGAACGGAACGTTTGCCGACGTAACAGCCGGCTCCGGGCTGGACCAAGACCTAGGCTATGCGCACGGAGTGGCGGTGGGCGACTACGACAACGACGGCTACGACGACCTGTTCATCACCGCTTACGGGGGCAACCACCTCCTACACAATGAGCACGGCACGGGCCGGTTCAAGGACGTTACGGCCGCATCAGGCCTCGCGGACATTCACAGCACGGGCTATGCGACAAGCGCCGCCTTCGGCGACTACGACAATGATGGTCGTCTGGACCTCTACGTCTGTTACTACTGTCCCTGGAAATGGAGTAACGACCGCCCGTGCCATGACTCTCAGGGCAATCCTGATTACTGCTCTCCGGAGGTCTACGATCCGGATGTTCACCGGCTCTACCATAATGAGGGCTCGAAGTTCAAGGACGTGAGCGAATCCGCGGGGATTGCCGCAGCCCGCGGCCGTGGGCTCGCCGTGGCCTTCCTGGACTACGACGGTGACGGACGCCAGGACATCTTTGTCGCCAACGATCTGACACCCAATATGCTTTGGAAGAACAAGGGGGGCGGGAAGTTCACCAACGTCGCCGAAGAAGCCGGGTGTGCGTACAGTGAGGGCGGCGCCGTAATGGCGGGCATGGGCATCGCCATCGCCGACTACGACCACTCGGGTCGCGAGAGCGTGTTCGTCACCAACTTCTCCGGCCTGCCGAACAGCCTTTTCCGCAATGCAGGCGGAATGTTTGAGGACGACAGTATGGCTTCAGGCCTGGCGCTGCCGCACATGAGGTTCCTCGCCTTTGGCTGCGAGTTCCTGGACTACGATGCGGACGGGTGGCCGGACCTGCTCGTCGCCAATGGGCACGTTCAGATTCACGCGGAAACCAAGCTGAGCGGAGTCTCCTACAAGGAGCGCAAGCAGTTATTCCACAACGAACGCAACGGTACGTTCCACGAGGTCACAGAGCCGGCAGCTCTGGGGGACCTTGAGACTCCAATGGTCGCCCGAGGGCTGGCCGTCGGCGACTTCGATAACGACGGCCGGGTGGATGCTCTTTTCAACAATCAAAACGGGCCCGCCCAGCTTCTCCATAACGAGGACCGGAACGGCAACCATTGGATCTCATTTAAGACGATGGGCGCGAAGAGCAATCGGGATGGGCTGCACACCCGGATCCGGCTTACGGCGGGTGGGCAGACGCTCGATGCAACAGTCAGAGCCGGATCGAGCTATCTATCACACTCGGATTCGCGAGTCTACTTTGGCCTCGGAACCGCGAACCTCGTAGACTCTGTGGAGCTCCGATGGCCAAGTGGCACACGAGACGTTCTGAAGAGCTTGGCGGTGAACCGGTCCTACGTAGTGTCGGAAGGACACGGAGTGACGGCCCTACGCGTTAATGGCGCTCTGTGATGGCCGGAGCACTCCACGCACCGAAGGGATCCCATTGGCTAGAGTGGACTCTCGTTCCTGGATAGGGTGGCTTCGCTGCTGGGGCTGCGCACTCGTAGCGCTCGCGTTCCTACCCGGTTGTAGGACAAATTCTAGCGCTCGTGAGGCCAATGCAGCGACGCATCCGGCGCAACTGCGCTTCCAGAACGGGATGAGGCTGGAGCGTCAGGGCAAGGAAGCCGATGCCGCGGCAGAGTGGCAGACTGCCGTTGCCCTAGACCCGTCCTACCCGGATCCATACCTTGCACTGGCTTCCCAGGCGGAGGCTAAGGGCGACTTGAAAGGCGCGGCGCTGCGCCTCGAGACTCTGCGCAAGGCAAACGCGCGTGTTCAGCACGTTGATTGCCGTCTATCGGAGCTTTACCTAAAGTCCGGAAGGTGGGTGAAGGCGCTCGACACGGCCCGTGAAGCGCTCCGCGCCACGCCGGACTGTGCCCTGGCCCATGCGGTGATGGGAATGGTTGAGAGCGCCGCCGATGAGCCGAAGCAGGCCGTCCAGGACCTGTCCATCGCCCATCGCGCGTCCCCTGCGAATGAGCTGATCTCGCTGTCGCTCGCCGAGGAGCTGGCCAAAGCGGGGGATTGCGACGCTGCCCGGGCACTCTCCAAGACGATACTTGGCAAAGCGGATAACGCCGCCCGGGCTAACTATGTCGCTGGCTACGTGCTGGCGGAGTGCCGGTCGCCCAGTAAGCGGGATGACCGGGCGGCTCTTCCATATCTCCGCAAGGCCGTGGAGCTTGCGCCGCAGCAGCCGCTTGCCAATGCCGAGCTCGGCATGGTGCTGTATCGGCTGAACCAGCCTGCCGAAGCCCGCAAACGGCTGGAGTTCGCCCTGAGCTCCGCGCCTCCACGGGCAGAGGCCGTACGAACACTCGCCACCATCTACGCAGCGCAGCGCAACCCGCAGGCGCCTCGGATTGCCAGGAAAGCCGGCGAGGTGGAGGCTGCGGAGCGCCAGACCCGCCTCGCTCGACAGCGCTACCTCGCCGGCGCAACGGACGATCCGAACACACTCCGGCTGGCGTATGCGGAAGGCAGCCAGGGCAACCCAGATGACGCGCTGGACCTCATCAAACAGGTGCTCAAGAAGAACCCGGATAATCCCGAGGCCCTGAAACTGCTGGACCGCCTCCTGCCGCATCGCTAACTCAGCCGGGCAACTTTCCAGTCCTGAGTCTTGACCCCTAATAGAACAGAAACACCCACCAGTTCTTCATCGGCCGCCCGGTGTCGTCTCGTGCGCGGTTATCGAGGCCCGGGATGTTCTGCCGCCAGTAGATCAGCCAGCGGCCCATGCAGTCCCGGCCGAGCTCGCGGTATCGGTCCAGTACTCTGGGAGTCCACAACGTGGCCAGATCCGTGCCGCTTGGACCATCGTGAAGGCGGTAGTGCTCGATGGTGCTCATCACCGGTGCCGGATTGTCAAGGTCGTAGTCGTGCCGGCCGTTAGGGAGGAAGTGGACGTTGTTACCCATCGGAATGTAGGGGTGGTAAGTCTTCCGCTCGCCCTTCCAGACGAACGAGATGGTGGTCGGATTCGGGTACGACAGCTCGGCGCCCTCGCGGCCGTACAGCGAGCTAAACGGCATTCCGTACCGTTTGTCCAGGTCGAACCCGGCGTATTCCACGAAGTAGCGCGTCAGGTACGGGATCACCCTGGAGTTAGAGGTCCCCTCCAGCGAGTGTCCCAGGCTCTCCATGGCGCATCCGGGGCCCCGCTCCGCGTTGATGAACAGGATGCGCAGGCTCCTCCCGACGAATGGCTGGCCGGGATCGCCTCCATTCCCCGCCTGGACCCACTTGCCGGGGATTTTCCGGAAGGACGAGTCGTACGACTGCTTCACCTCCACGCTCTCGTACGGCGAGCCGTACTTGCCCTGATAGGCGAGGAACCACACCTCATGCACGAGCCCGCGATCTACCGACTCCTTCAGCGTGAGGTACCGCCCCGGCCGCCCGGGGTCCGGGAACCCGTACAGCCGCGCGAACTCGGGTCCAAACAGCCGCGAGTACTCGAAGTTGATCCCTTCCTTCCAGTTACGCACTCGGGGATACTTCGTGCTGTTCCCGTCCAGCCTTTCCGCCGGTGGGTTCGCATCCGTCAGGTCCACCAGCCTGGCCACCTGGTACTCCAGGAATGGCGGCGCTTTCGGATCACTGTACCCGTGATAGCGGGAGGCCTCGCGCAATGCAGCGATGAGATCGTCCACCTTGGCCCTGGCCTGGAAGGGCGTGACGCCGTTAGCGAAGTTAAGCACCAGCAGTCTGGGTCGCATCTGCCGGATCTGGTCGTGATGCATTACCAGCCACGTATCCGAGTTGGCCCGGCTGGCGGCGTTGGGCCATACCGCGCTCGTCCGCTGAGCCGTGGCGGTTCCGGCGAGCAACAGCAAAACGGCGCCGGCCACCGGCGCCATCCATGATCTCATTCCACTCCTTCCGTCCGGGTCATCCCCCACCTATCGTCTGCCCAGGAAACGCCTTTGCGTATATTTTGTTCAGGGCATCCACTGACATGCGCGCCTGTTCGCCGGTCACCATAGGAGGTCTGCCATCGCGCACAGCCTCCACAAAGTCCGCCAGAAGCGTCTCGTGTCCGCGCAGGCTGATTGCCATCGGTTGGCTCCCGCCGCCGATGCGCTCCTGCGGCTGGTCCAGCGACGCGAGCCAGTCCTGTCCATCCAGGCCAAACCGCACTACAGTTGCGTCCTCGAAAGCAGCAGACCCGCGCGTGCCGAAGACCTCTACTCGGGAGCAGAGGTCCGGCATACAGCAGGTGGTCGCCTCGATTACGCCGCGGGCGCCACTTTCGAAACGCAGCACGGCCAGCGCGAAGTCCTCCGCTTCGATCTCGTGCTCTGCGGTTTGGAGACAGGCATACTCCACCTCCGCCACAGGCCCGGCGAGCCAGCACAGATGGTCAAGCGTATGGATCGCCTGGTTTGCCAATACGCCACCGTCGAGCGCCCACGTGCCGCGCCATCCGCCCGTACTGTAGTAGCTCTGGGGTCTCCACCACTTCACGTACCCGCTGCAGGAGAGGATACGTCCCATCTGCCCCTGCTCGACAGCCTCGGCCACCCGGCGAGCTCCGGGATACGCCCGACGCTGGAAGATACTGCCAAGCGTCAAATGAGCATCGTGGCACGCCTGGATCAGCGCGTCTGCACGAGCGACGTTGAGATCCAGCGGCTTTTCGCAGAGTACGTGAATGCCGTGCCGGACTGCTGCCATGCCCTGATCCGCGTGGAGGCCGGAGGGAGTGCAGATATCGAGGGCGTCTATCCGTCCGGAGGAGAGCATCTCTTCCAGGTCGGTATAGCAGCAGGCATTCAGCTCCCCGGCGGCGCGCTCCGCCCGATCCGGCACCGGGTCGCAGACGGCGGTGACGCGCGCGCCCGGGATCTTGGGCCAAAGGCCAAGATGGCCCTGCCCCATAGCCCCACACCCAACCACGCCCACGCGTAGATCTGATGGCATCCGGCCCTCCTGACCTACGCAATTCACCGCCCGCCATGCAGCTTCCTTCGGAAGCATTGGTGTGTATGAGTTCAGACTTGGTGAGAGGGAATTTGGCCGGAGCGTCAGGTGGGCGCGA